>JAIVIY010000110.1:2200-30033 GCA_020200285.1 Novosphingobium sp.
GGGCGGAACGGCGGCTCGTACTCGAAGCTCGACGGCGAATCGTGAAACACCACGTCGACCGCGTTGGGGCCTTCCACCGGGATCGCGGGGAGCTCGGGCTCGGGGGGCGCATAGAGCGGCGGGGCGTCCGGAACTTCATCGGCGACGGGCCCGACATCCCCCTCCGGCCTCTCCGGCGGCGGGGGCGGATCGAAACCGGCGACGCGCTCGGCCGCCGGCTCGGCGGGCACTGGCGCTTCATGGTGTTCGACAGCGTCCGGCTCGGCAGACGGCGGTGGTGAAGCGAACGCCGCCGGACGCTCGAACGGCGGCTCGTCGGCATAGCTCGGATAGGCGGCGGTCACCGGCGGTTCGGCGGGCCGATCCCATTCGGGCGGCGGGGGAGGTGGTGGCGACGGCGGAGGCGGCGCAGGCG
Source organism: Novosphingobium sp. (assembly GCA_020200285.1). Classification (GTDB taxonomy): domain Bacteria; phylum Pseudomonadota; class Alphaproteobacteria; order Sphingomonadales; family Sphingomonadaceae; genus Novosphingobium. The sequence goes on from JAIVIY010000110.1 coordinate 2,616, forward strand.
GCGGGGGTGGCGGAGGCGGCGGCGCCGCCGGCGGAGGCGCGGCGGCGGCGGGCGCTCCGCTCGGGAACTGGCCTTCCTGAAACCAGCTGTGACGGCATTTCGCGCAACGCACGGTGCGCCCGTCCAAGCCGATTGCGCTGTCGGGAACGACGTAGCGCGTCGCGCATGCGGGACAGGCGATGATCACGGCCTCGGTTAAGCACGCGGCGCCGAGCGCGAGCAAGCCCGCGGCGGCGGGGTCCGCCGCCTGTCGGCCTTTTTTCCACACCGATTGCTGATATAGCCCGCTCGCTCATGCCGCGCCGAACCTTGTCCAGCCAGCTTCGATGACCGACGCCGAGGGGGAAATCGTCCGCTTCGACAACGTCGGGCTGCGCTACGGCACCGACAAGGAAGTGCTGAGCGACATCTCGTTCACGCTCTATCCGGGGATGTTCTACTTTCTCACCGGGGCCAGCGGCGCGGGCAAGACCTCGCTGCTCAAGCTGCTGTACCTCGCCCAGCGCCCGTCGCGCGGCGGCATCCGCATGTTCGGGACCGACGCGATCACCTTGCCGCGCGAGCGGCTGCCCGGGTTCCGCCGCCGGCTGGGGGTGGTGTTCCAGGATTTCCGCCTGATCCCGCACCTTTCCGCGTTCGACAACGTCGCGCTGCCGTTGCGGATCGCCGGGGTCGGGGAGGATGAGCTGCGCAAGCCGGTCGCCGACATGCTCGAATGGGTCGGCCTCGGCGAGCGCAGCCACGCCCGTCCGGCGACGCTCTCAGGCGGCGAGCAGCAGCGCGTGGCGATCGCCCGCGCGGTGATCGGGCGGCCCGACATGCTGGTCGCCGACGAGCCGACCGGCAACGTCGATCCCGAGATGGCGATCAAACTGCTGCGCTTGTTCGAGGCGCTCAACCGGCTGGGGACCACGGTGGTGGTGGCGACTCACGATCTCCACTTGCTGCGCAAGGTCCCCGAATCGCTGATCATGCGGCTCGACCGCGGGCGGCTGTCCGATCCGACCGGAGCGCTGCGCTATCCGCCGCGCCGCGTCGCGATCGCCCAAGCCCGAGCGGAGCCGCGGTGAAGCGCCCGCCGACCATCTCGCGCGCGCTCGCCGGGCGGCTGCGCAGCGCCGGCGCGGCGGTCTCGGGCGGGCGGGAAGCGCAGCTCGTCCCGCAGGCCCGGCTGTCCGGGCCGATGCCGTGGGTGATCGCGATCATGGTGCTGTTGACCGCGATCGCCGCCGCCGCCGGGCTGGCGCTGGGCAACCTCACCGCGCGGGCCAGCGCCGACCTTTCCGGCGGGATCACCGTGCAAGTGGTCAACGCTTCGCCGCAACTCCGCGCGCGGCAGGCCAACGATGCGCTCGCCGCGCTGCGCGAGGCCCCGGGGGTGACCGCGGTCCGGCTGGTCCCCAAGGCGGAAGTCGACGCCCTGCTCGAACCGTGGCTCGGCGTGCGCAGCGACGATCCCGCCGCGGCCGATGCGCTGCCGGTGCCCGCGCTGATCGACGCCCGGCTGACCGGGGCGGTCGACGCGGCGCGCGTCGCCGAGCTCGAGCGGCGGCTTGCGCGCGTCGCGCCCGACGCGCGGGTCGATGCCCAGGCCGGCTGGCTCGAGCCGGTGTTCGACGCGATCGCCGCATTGCGCTGGCTGGCGCTGGCAGGAATCGCGCTGCTTGCCCTGACCACCGCGGCGGCGGTGCTGCTGGCGGCGCGGACCGCGCTCAACAGCCATCGCGAGACGATCGAGATCGTCCACATGCTCGGCGGCGCCGACGGCCAGATCGCACGGATCTTCCAGCGCAGCACCGCGATCGACGCGGCCGCCGGCGGAGCGGTCGGGCTGGTCCTGGCGGTCGCGGTGATCGGGCTGCTGGGCGAGCGCTTCGCCGCGCTGGGGTTCGGGCTGGCCGGGGCGGCGTCGCTCGGCTGGGGGGACTGGCTGATGATCGCGCTGGTCCCGGTCGCGGCGGTCGTACTGGCGACGCTGACCGCGCGGGCGACGGTGCTGCGGGCGCTGCGCCGGATCCTGTAATGCTGCGCCGCCTGCTCTCGTTCGTGGTGATCGCCTGGGCGCTCGGCTTCGCCTGGTTCGCCGCGATCCCGCCGGCGCCGCTCGGGCCGGGGCGCAGCGACGCGGCGGTGGTGCTGACCGGCGGCACCGGACGGATCGACCGCGCGCTCGAGGCGCTCGACAAGGGCTGGGTCAAAAGGGTGCTCGTCGCCGGGGTCGACAGCGAGGTCCGTCGCCGGGAGTTCGCCGCCGAGTACGAAGTGTCGCAGCGGGCGATGGCGTGCTGCATCACGCTCGAGCGGGTCTCGGTCGACACCCGCTCCAACGCCCGCGAGGCGGCCGAATGGATCGCCGCCAACAAGCTCCGCTCGGTGCGCCTGGTGACCAGCGACTGGCACATGCGCCGCGCCGCGTGGGAGCTGGCCCAGGCCGCGCCCGAGGCCGAGATCGTCCGCGACGCGGTGCGGACCAAGCCTTCGCTCAAGATCCTGTTCGTCGAGTACCACAAGCTGATCGCCCGCCGGATCGCCCATGCCGTTGGATTCTAGGCCCTGGGTTGCCAGCTCGCCGCTCGACGTGGCGCGCAGCGTGCTGTTCTACCTGGTGTTCTATCTAGGGAGCATTCCCTACGTGGTCGGCGCCGCGGCGGCGATTCCGGTCGCGGAGCGGCTGTTCCAGCGGATCGTCACCGGGTGGTCGGCCTATCACCGGTTCTGCGCGCGCTGGCTGCTCGGCATCCGGGTGCGGGTCGAAGGCGCGATCCCCAACGGGCCGGTGATCATCGCGCTGCGCCACGAGAGCTTCTTCGAGGCGATCGACCTGCCGACCCTGCTCGACGATCCGGTGATCGTGGCCAAGGCCGAGCTGTTGGAGATCCCGCTATGGGGCCTCGCCGCGCGCCGCTGGGGCTTGATCGCGGTGCGCCGCGAGGACGGCGCCAAGGCGCTGCGGGCGATGGTCGCCGAAGCCCGGGCGCGCACCGCGGCGGGCCGCCCGCTGGCGATCTTCCCCGAAGGCACCCGCGTCGCGGTCGGCCGCGAGGCCGAGCTGCAATCGGGCTTCGCCGCGCTCTACAAGTTGCTCGGCCTCCCGGTGGTGCCCGTCGCGATCGACAGCGGCCGGCTCTATCACCGCTGGTTCAAGCGGCCGGGGACGGTCACCTACCGGTTCGGCGAGACCATCCCCGCTGGGCTGCCGCGCGCGGAGATCGAGGCGCGGGTCAAGACGGCGATCACGGCGTTGAATCGAGGGAGTGCCCGCGAAGGCGGGGACCTCAGGCAGTAGCACGCCATCTCCTGAGATCCCCGCCTGCGCGGGGACTCAATCCCCGTGATCCGCCCGCCCGAAGTCGGGGCGGGCGTCGTCCTGGCCTTCGGCGATGATCGAGCGGCGGATCGCGCGGGTTTTCGAGAACAGCTCGAACAACGCCTCGCCGTCGCCCCAGCGGATCGCGCGCTGGAGCGCGGTGAGGTCCTCGGTGAAGCGCTGGAGCATCTCGAGCACCGCGTCGCGGTTGGACAGGAACACGTCGCGCCACATCGTCGGGTCCGACGCCGCGATGCGGGTGAAGTCGCGAAAGCCGCCTGCCGAATACTTGATCACCTCGCCGCGGGTGACCTCCTCGAGGTCGGAAGCGGTGCCGACGATGGTGTAGGCGATCAGGTGCGGCAGGTGGCTGGTTACCGCCAGCACGAGGTCGTGGTGGGCGGGGTCCATCGTCTCGACATGCGCGCCGAGCGCTTCCCAGAACGCTGCGAGCCGGGCGACCTGCGCCGCGTCGGCATGCTCGGGCGGGGTCAGGATGCACCAGCGGTTGTGGAACAAGCTGGCGAAGCCGGCGTCGGGCCCGCTGCGCTCGGTCCCGGCGACCGGGTGCGCGGGGATCACCGTGTGGCCCGGCAGTGCCTCGGCGATCGCCCGGGCGACGGTCTGCTTGGACGAGCCGACGTCGCTGACGATGGCGTCGGGCGAAAGCCCCGGGCGAAGCGTCGCCGCGGCCTCGGCCATCGCGCCGATCGGGACGCAGAGAATCACCAGATCGGCCCCGCGCACCGCTCCGGCCGGGTCGTCGAGAATTTGGCAAAGCCGGAGCTCGGCGGCGCGGGCGCGGACCTCCGGCGAGGCGTCGGTGCCGGTGACCCGCGTATCCGGCAAGTGCGCCGCGATCGCCTGGGCGAGCGAGCTGCCGAGCAGCCCGAGCCCGACCAGCGCGACGTGGGCGAACGCGCCTTCGCTCATCGCGCGGCCTCGGCGAGCTCCCGCACGATCGCCGCGACCTCGTCCATCTGAGCTTGCGTCCCGATCGTGATCCGCAGCGCGTGCGGCAGTCCCTGCCCCGGCAGCCAGCGAGTGCTATAGCCGCGCTCGACGAGGCCCTCGTAAGCGGCCTCGGCGTTTAATGCGCCGGCGAACACCACCAGCACGAAGTTGCCCTTGCTCGGCAGCGGGCGCAGCCCGTGGTTGCCGAGCGCCGCGAGCGCGCGGACGAAGCGTTCGCGCACCCGCGCGTTCTCCTCCCGGCAGCGCCGGACGAAATCCTGGTCGCCGAGCGCGGCGAGCGCCGCCGCCTGCCCACTCGCGGTCACGTTGAACGGCCCGCGGATGCGGTTGAGCACGCCGACCAGGTCCGGGTGCCCGGTCGCCCAGCCGATCCGCTCGCCGGCCAGGCCGTAGATCTTGGAGAAGGTCCGGGTGACGAGGACGTTGGCGTGCGCCGCGGCCAGCGCCAGTCCGCGGTCGTCTTCGTCGGGCGTCAGGTACTCGGCGTAAGCCTGGTCGAGCACCAGCAGCACATCTCTTGGCAGGCCCGCATGGATGCGCGCCACTTCGGCCGCTGCCAGATAGCTGCCGGTCGGGTTGTTGGGGTTGGCGAGGAACACCACCCGCGTCCGCTCGCTCACGCAAGCCAGCAGCGCGGCGACGTCGGTTCCATAATCGGCGTCGGGCGCGATCACCGGCGTCGCGCCGCAGCGCCGCGCGGCGATGTCGTAGACCGCGAACCCGTAACGCACGTAGATCACCGCGTCGCCCGGCCCGGCGAAGGCTTGCGCGGCGAGGTTGAGCAGTGCGCAGCGCCTCGTTGATCCGCGTCTGCCAACCCGGTCCGCCGGCCTTGAACTTGTCGAGCACGTCGTTGTCGATCCGCAGCGATACGAGCGACTTGTTGGAGGTCCGATAATCCTTCGGCCGGCCCGGCTTGCGCTTGAACGCGGCGACAAATTCGGCAGGCAGGACTTCGCGGCCCGGTCGGGCACGCGCGAAATCCTCCGCGGTCCACTCGGGATTGTCGGGATCGTCGAAACGAGGTTCATCGGCCATAGCGTCTCATTTCCCTGTCGTGGGCGCGGCGGAAACTGATCGGCCGCAGCGTGGTGCCGCGAACGGTGTAAGCCAGGCAGTAGCCCTCGCCTTCAATTCGTCCGAAGGCCCGATAACGAGGTTCGCCATACTCGGTTCTCGCGTCCACCTCGACGTGAGCCGACAACAAGTCGAGCATGTCGGCATCCGCCAACGACAAACCATGCTTGGCGATGTTGATCGCGTCCTTGGCCCGATCGAACTCAACCGCCATCGCAGCCTCTTTGTATCTACAACTTATTCACAGCGCAAGCCGATCGATTGACAGCCCGGCCCGTTTCCCCCCAAGCCGCGCCGCCATGGCCGAGGCCGATCCCATGCTCCGCGCGGGCCAATCGCTGGTGCTGCCCGGCGCGCTCCCGCTCGACGGCGGGCAGCGGCTCGAAGACGTGCGCGTCGCCTACGAGACGGTGGGCGAACTGAATGCCGCCAAGTCCAACGTGATCCTGCTGTTCCACGCGCTGACGATGGACCAGCACGTCGTCAGCACCCATCCGCGTACCGGCAAGCCGGGGTGGTGGCGCAATTCGGTCGGACGGGGCAAGCCGATCGACACCGACCGCTTCTTCGTGATCTGCGCCAACGTGCTGGGCGGATGCATGGGCTCGACCGGGCCGGCAAGCCCGGCGGGCGACGGCCAACCTTACGCGATGCGGTTCCCGGTCATCACCATCCGCGACATGGTCCGCGCCCAGGTCGCGCTGCTCGACGCGCTGGGGATCGAGCGGCTGCACGGCGCGGTCGGGGGCTCGATGGGCGGGATGCAGGCGCTGAGCCTCGCCGCCAACTTTCCCGAGCGCACAAGCGCGGCGCTGGTGATCGCCGCGACCGCGCGGCATTCCGCGCAAAACATCGCCTTCCACGAAGTCGGCCGCCAAGCGATCATGGCCGATCCAAAGTGGCAGGGCGGGGACTACTACGGTTCGGGCAAGGGGCCGGACGCCGGGCTCGCGGTGGCGCGGATGGCGGCGCACATCACCTACCTCTCCGAAGCCGGGCTGACCGAGAAGTTCGGGCGCCGGCTGCAGGACCGCCCGGATGGAACCAAAGGGGCCAAGACCTTCGGCTTCGACGCCGACTTCCAAGTCGAGAGCTACCTGCGCCACCAGGGGTTGAGCTTCACCGACCGGTTCGACGCCAATTCCTACCTCTACATCACCCGGGCGATGGACTACTTCGACCTCGCCGAAGAGCACGGCGCCAAAGGGAAAGGGAGCCTGGCCGACGCCTTCGCGGGCACATCGGCGCGGTTCTGCCTGGTCAGCTTCGACACCGATTGGCTCTACCCGACGGCCGAATCGCGCCACGTCGCCCACGCGCTCAACGCCGCCGGCGCGCCGGTCAGCTGCGTCGCGCTCAGCGCGCCGCACGGCCACGACAGCTTCCTGCTCGAGGTCCCCGCGCTCGACCGGGTGATCGCGGGTTTCTTCAACCAGTGAGGGGCACCCTCCGCCCCGACCTGGCGGTGATCGCGGCCAATGTCGCGCCAGGCAGTCGGGTGCTCGACGTCGGCTGCGGCGACGGGGCGCTGATGGCGGCGCTGCGCGACCAGCGCGGCGTCGACGCGCGCGGGCTCGAGCTCGACGCCGGCAACGTCGCCGAATGCGTCGCGCGGGGATTGAGCGTGATCCAGGGCGACGCCGACGCCGACCTCGGCCACTACCCCGACGCCGTGTTCGACTACGCGATCCTCAGCCAGACGCTGCAGACCACCAAGCGCCCGGACAAAGTGCTCGACGAGCTGCTGCGGATCGGGCGCAGAGCGTTCGTGAGCTTTCCCAACTTCGCCCACTGGCGGGTGCGGCTGAGCCTGCTGTGGGGCGGGCGGATGCCGACGACCCGGCTGCTGCCCGCCGCGTGGTACGCAACCGAGAACATCCACCACGTCACCATCGACGATTTTCGCGCGCTGCTCGCCGCGCGCGGCGTGCGCGTCGAGCAGGCATGGTTCCTCACCGGTGACCGCCGGACCAGCGCCGCGGCGGCCAACTTCCGCGCCGAGCACGCCGTGTTCCTGCTGTCGCGGTGATTCGCTTGACGATGTCAAAGAACCCGCGTCGTCTGGCAGACTAGGTTCGTGTAGGAAAGGGAAAAGTGCCTAATTGGTCATTCGGCTGCCGGATGTTGGAGAGATTTCGGTTCAGCTTCAAGGCGTTGGCGGTTAGAGGGCAGACGATGATTGCCCGCCTGCTCTGCCTGCTCGCCGCCCTGCTTCTGCCGCTGCCCGCCGCCGCGCAGGTCATGCTCACCTTCCACAGCTTCAACGGCTCGATGTTCGGCGGACGCTTTCCGCACACCTTCGTCGCGCTCCAGGGGACGCTCGATGCGACCGGGGCGAAGATCGAGGAGAATTACGGCTATTCGGCCAAGACCGTGAGTCCCGCGGTGCTGACCGGCCCGGTCGAGCACATCGTGATGAGCGAGAAGCCCAAGTACCTGACCTCGACCAACCGCCACTTCACCGTGCCGATCAGCGACGCGACCTACTGGGCGATCCGCGCCGAAGTCGCCAAGTGGCGCGACGCCCCGGGCAAGACCTACCGGCTCGACGACAACAACTGCATCCACTTCGTCGGCAAGATCGCCGAGCTCGCCGGGATCAAGGTCGAGTATCCCAAGAAGCTGATCCGCAAGCCCAAGGCCTGGCTCAACCACATCACCGCGCTCAACCCGCAACTCGGGGCGAAGGCGATCAAGTGACGGCCGGCATCTGCTGGCTGGCGCAGTGGAAGCCGCCGCCGCCGGCGAGCACGGCGTCGGCCGGCAGGCCGATTGTGTCGCGATTCGGGAACAACGCGGCGATCGCCGCCACGCCCGCCGCATCGTGGGGCGAACCGAACACTGGGAGGACCACCACGCGGTTCGCGATCACGAAGTTCATGTAGCTCGCCGGTTGGACATCGCCGTCCCACTCGATCCGCCCCGGCGACGGCACGTCGGCGGCATCGACCCCGAACGCCCGCGCCCGCGCCGCGGCGTCGGCGTAGATCGCCGCGTTGGGGTCGTCCGCGCCCGTCGCCACCGGCAGCGCCAGCCGGCCCGGCGCGACGAACCGGGCGAGGTTGTCGACATGGCCGTCGGTGTGGTCGTTGACCAGCCCCTCGCCCAGCCACAGCACCCGCCTCAGCCCCAGGTCGCGCGCCAGCCGGGCCTCGACGTCTGCACGCGTCAGGTCCGGATTGCGGTTGGGGTTGAGCAGACACTGCTCGGTGGTGACGACGAGCCCGGTCCCATCGCCATCGATCGCCCCGCCCTCGAGGATCCAGTCGGCGGTGCTGACCGCCAGCCCGGCGTCGCGCGCCAGCTCGGCGCCGATCGTCTGGTCGCCGGCCATCTCGAACTTGCCGCCCCAGCCGTTGAACCCGAAGCGCTTCGCGGTGCGGCCGTCGTCCAGCACCAGCGGCCCAGTGTCGCGCAGCCAGACGTCGCCATAGACCCGCCGTTCGAGCTCCACCCCGGCCCCGACCAGCGCGCGCGCGCGGGCCTCGTTGGCTTCGTCGCGCACCAGCAGCCGCACTTCCTGCCCGCTCTGCGCCACCGCATTGGCGAACGCCGCGATCTGCTCCTGCGCGCGCTCGAGCACCCCGGGCCATTCGGCCTCGTCGTGCGGGAAGCCCACCCACAGCCATTGCTGCGGATGCGACTCGGGCGGCAGGATCATCGGGTCGGCTTCAGCACCCGTCGGGCGAGGCGGCGCAGCTCTTGTCGCGGATCGCCTTGAACTCGTCGCCTTCGTTCCAGTTGGGCCAGGTCGTGCCCTCGGCCAGCGCGCGGCCGAGGCGGTAGAGCAGCTCGGTCTCCTGGACGATCCCGCGCCATTCCCAGTCGGGCGAATATTCGTCGCTCGGCTGGTGGTAGCGGTTCCTGGTGTAGTCCTCGCTCGCCGCCTTGCCGGCTTCCACCCCGCCCTCGACCAGATCGAGCCCGCGCCCGACGCGGAACATCGGCACCCCGCGCTTGGCCAGGCTGAAGTGGTCAGAGCGGTAGTAGCTGCCGCGCTCGGGGAAGGCCTCGGGCGAGAGCCTGAGCCCCATCGCCGCGAGCGTCTGGCCGAGGATCGCGGTGAGCTCGGACTTGTCGCCCCCGGTCGCGGTCGCGTCGCGCGAGGGGCCGACCGGCGCGAGCCCGTCGATGTTGACCCCGCCGACCGTTTGATCGAGCGGATAGACCGGATTGCGCGCGTACCACTCCGAGCCGAGCAGCCCCGATTCCTCGAGCGTGACCGCGGCGAACACCTGGCTGCGCGGCGTCGGCCCCGCGCGGCGGTTCATCTCGGCGAGCGCGACCATCGCGGCGATGCCGCTGGCGTTGTCGAGCGCTCCGTTGCAGATGTCGTCGCCGGTGGCGTCGGGGGTGCAGCGCCCGAGGTGGTCCCAGTGCCCGGTATAGAGCACGTATTCGTCGCGCCGGGTCGTGCCCGGCAGCAAGCCGATCACGTTGCGCGAGATGTCGTTGCGGATCGCGTTGTCGAACCCCAGCGAGGCCTTGAGGCCCAGCGGCACGGGGCGGAAGCCCTTGCGCACGGCCGCCGCCGAAAGCGTCGCCAGGTCCTTGCCCGCGGCGGTCAGGATCGCTTCGGCGACCGGCTTCTGGATCCAGCCGTTGGCCTGGGTCTCGCCCATCGCGTTGTCGGCGCGGCGGACGTAGTATTGCGCTCCGGTCCAGCTCGAGTTGACCACGTTCCAGCCATAGGCGGCGGGGAAGGTGTCGTGGACGATCAGCGCCGCGTCGGCGCCCTGTTTGGCGGCCTCTTCGTACTTGTAGGTCCAGCGGCCGTAATAGGTCATCCGCCGGCCCTTGAAGAGCCCGTCCTCGCCCTCGGTCGCATAATCGGGGTCGTTGACCAGGATCACCGCGGTCTTGCCCTTCATGTCGACGCCCGCGTAGTCGTTCCAGCCCGCGATGATGTCCTGCATCAGCGCCAGCGGCACCTCGGGCACGCCGGCCGCGACCGGCGGAGGCGCGTCGCCGGCCGGGGGAATGACCGTGCACCCGGCGAGCGCGAGCGCGGCGAGAGCGATGACAGGGCGAATCATGGGCGACCTCCGGAGTTCTCGTCCCAATCCCCACTCCGCTCGTCCTGAGCTTGTCGAAGGAACGCCCTTTCTTCAGGCCGTTGCAGAAGAACAGGACGGTGCTTCGACAGGCTCAGCACGAACGGGTTTGGGTTCGATGGATCAGCGCGAACAACGCGTTGGCAGAGAGGCGGGTCCCGCGCAAGCGGTCGCGCTTGAAACCGCCCGGCCTTGCGGGCATCGCCGCCGCGATGGGCGAACCTCCCGACTTTGCAGACGCGACCGAACGCGCGCGAACGCATGCGCCGTTCCTAGCGAATGCACTCGAACGCCTTCCCGAGCTCGGCGAGGCGCTGGCGGCCGGGCGGATCGAGGAGGCGCTCGTCCAGGCTCGCGCCGCGGGTGAAGGCGCGTCCGACCTCGCCGCCGCGCTGCGCCGCGAGCGGCTGGCGCTGGCGCTGGCGCTGGCGATCGGCGACCTCGCCGGGGCCCTGCCGCTGGCGCGCGTCGTGGCGGAACTTTCCGCCTTCGCCGATCGCGCGCTCGACGCCGCAATCGCCGACGCGATCCGCCGCCGCGCGCCGGACGCCGAGCCCGCCGGCTTTGCGGCGATCGCGCTGGGCAAGCTCGGCGCGGAGGAGCTCAACTATTCGTCCGACATCGACCCGATCCTGCTCTACGACCCCGAACGTCTGCCGCGCCGCGAGCGCGACGAGCCCGGTGAGGCGGCCCAGCGCGTGGCGCGCGGCGTGGTCGAGACGCTGAGCCGGGTCGACGGCGAAGGCTATGTCTTCCGCGTCGACTTGCGCCTCAGGCCGGCGAGCGAGGTCAGCCCGCCGGCGCTGCCGTTCGAGGCGGCGATCACGCATTACGAATCGAGCGCGCTGGCGTGGGAGCGCGCGGCGTTCATCCGCGCTCGCGCCGCCGCCGGGGACGTCGCCGCGGGCGAGGCGTTCCTCAAGGCGATCCGCCCGTTCGTGTGGCGCCGCAGCCTCGATTTCGGAGCGATCGACGAAATCGGCCGGCTGACGCTGCGGATCCGCGACGCTTACGCCGGCGGCCAGGCGCTCGGCCCCGGCTTCGACCTCAAGCGCGGCCGCGGCGGGATCCGCGAGGTCGAGTTCTTCGCCCAGATCCATCAGCTGATCCACGGCGGGCGCAATCCGGAGCTGCGGGTGCGGGGCACGCGCGCCGCGCTCGACGCGCTGGCCGCGGCGGGGATCGTCCCGGCCGAGGACGCGTACCTGCTCGGCGAGAGCTACGACCGCCTGCGGACGATCGAGCACCGCCTGCAGATGGTCGCCGACCAGCAGACGCACAGCCTGCCGAACGACCCGGCGTCGCTCGATGGCGTGGCCCGGCTCGACGGGCTGGCCGACGGCGCCGCGCTGCTCGCCGAGCTCGGCGAGATCACCGAAGCGGTCGGCAGCCGCTTCGACGCGCTGATCGCCGCTTACGGCGGCGCGGCGCCGGCCGCGGTCCGCACGCCGTCGGCCGCCGACCCGCTCGCCGAACGCGCCGCCGGCTGGACCGGCGACCGCTTCCGCGCGTTGCGCTCGGCGAGCGCGCGCGAGGCCTTGGCCCGAGTGCTGCCGGCGCTGCTCGATTCGCTGCGCCGCGCGCCCGATCCGGCGAGCGCGGTGGTCCGCTGGGAAGCGCTGCTCGGCGCGCTGCCCGGCGCGATCAACCTGTTCCGGCTGCTCGAGGCGCGGCCGGCGCTGCGCGCGCTGCTGGTCCGCATCCTCGCCCATGCCCCGACGCTCGCCGACCAGCTCACCCGCCGGATCGGGCTGCTCGACGCGCTGATCGACCGCAGCGCGTTCGAGCTGCCGGGCAGCGTCGCGAGCATCGCCGCGCGGCTCGCGCCCGGCGATCCCGACGCCGATTACCAGCAGGTTCTCGACAACGCGCGCCGCGAGGTCGGCGAGCGCCGCTTCGCGCTGGGCGCGCAACTGGTCGAGGGGAGCAGCGACGCGCTGGCGGTCGCCGGCGCGCTGAGCCGAATCGCCGAGGCCGCGATCGAGGTGCTGGGCAGCGCCGCGGTGGCCGAGTTCGAGCGGGTCCACGGCCGCGTTCCCGACGGCCGGCTGGCGATGATCGGGCTCGGCCGCCTCGGCGGCGGCGCGCTGACCCATTTTTCCGACCTCGACGTGGTGTTCCTGTTCAGCGGCGAGCACAGCGCGGAAAGCGACGGCGAGCGTCCGCTCGGCGCGACGCTCTATTTCAACCGCCTCGCCCAGCGGGTGATCGCCGCGCTGTCGGTGCCGACCGCCGCCGGCGCGCTCTACGAGGTCGACGCGCGGCTGCGCCCGTCGGGCGCGCATGGGCCGATCGCGGTGGGCTTCGCCAGCTTCGAGGCCTACCAGCGCGAGCAGGCCTGGACCTGGGAGCACATGGCGCTGACCCGCGCGCGGCCGGTGTTCGGCGACGAGGCGGACCGCGCGGCGATCGCGGCGATCATCGCCGAAGTGCTCCACCAGCCGCGCGATCCGGGCAAGCTGCGCGCCGACGTGCTGGCGATGCGCGCCGAAATGGCCGCGCACAAGCCGCCGCGCGGCGCGCTCGACGCCAAGCTCATGCGCGGCGGGCTGGTCGACCTCGAATTCCTGGTCCACTACCTCCAGCTGCGCGACCGAATTGGGTTCAGCCCCGACCTCGGCGCGGCGAGCGACGCGCTGGTCGGCGCGGGATTGTTGCCGGTCGAGGTGCGCGGCGCGCATGACCTGATGACGCGAATGCTGGTCGCCGGACGGCTGTTCGCCCCCGACGGCGGCTATCCGCCGGAGGCCAGCCGCGAGCTGCTGGCCAAGGCCGCGGGTTGCGTCGACTGGCAAAGCCTGCTCGACGCATTCGCCGCGGCGCGCGAGGCGGTCGCCGCGGCATGGGCGCAAGTGTTCGGCGAGGAACTGGAGAGACGGTGAGATGAGCCAGCGGGCCGATGTCGGCGATGCGATGCCCGACGTGGCGATGACCGGCGCCGATGGCTCGCCGGTGACGCTTTCGGATTTTCGCGGCAAGCCGCTGGTGGTGTTCTTCTATCCCAAGGACGACACCCCCGGCTGCACCACCGAGAACAAGGAATTCAGCGAGCTCGCGCCGCAGTTCGCCAAGGCGGGCGTTGCGCTGCTCGGGATCAGCAAGGACCCGCCGGCCAAGCACGCGAAATTCACCGCCAAGCACGGCCTGACCGCGCCGCTCGCGTCCGACGCCGAAGCCGACGGGCTGGCCGAGGCGCTCGGCATCTGGGTCGAAAAGTCGCTCTACGGCCGCAGCTACATGGGAATGGAGCGCACCACCTATCTGGTCGACGCCGCCGGCCGGATCGCGCGGGTGTGGCGCAAGGTCAAGGTCAAGGGCCACGCCGCCGAAGTGCTCGAAGCGGCCAAAGCGCTGGGCTGAGCCCGAGGATGTGCAACCTCTACACGCAGACCAAGGCGGTCGACGAGGTGGCCGCCCTGTTCCGCAGCCTGCAGATCCCGCTCGACTTTCCCGAGGGCGCGCCCAACCTCTCGCCGCGGGACATCGCGATCACCGATCCCGCGCCGATCGTCCGCGCCGGGGGCGACGGCCAGTTCGAGATGGTCGTCCGCCGGTGGAGCTGGCCCGGTCCGACCGGCCGGCCGGTCTACAACTTCCGCTCCGAGGGCCGCGAGTTTCCGAGCGGGCGGTGCCTGATCGTGGCCGACGGCTTCTACGAGTTCACCGCGCCGGCCGATCCCCGGCAGAAGCGCAAGGACCGCTGGCTGTTCAGCGCTCCTGAGGGCGGGTTAATCGGCATTGCCGGGCTTCTCCGCACTGCCCCGGACATCGGCGAGGCCTTCACGATGCTGACGGTCGAGCCGGGACCCGACGTCGCGCCTTACCATAGCCGGCAAGTGGCGCTGCTCCGGCCCGGCGCGTGGCGTGGCTGGCTCGATCATTCGCTGCCCGCGCGCGGCCTTTTGCGCCCGCTGCCGACAGCCTCGCTCACCGTGCGCGCGGCGACGGTTCGCTAGATGCCGTCCGTCGCCGACGCGATCCGCGCCGCGCTGCTCACGCCCGAGCCCTACCCGAAAGTACGAGCGGCGCGCGATGTCGCAAGGGACTGGCGCCGCGGCGAACTGGCTTTCGCATTTGAAACGGCGATGCCCGATCGGCCGGCGCGCCCGTCGCGGCCCGAGCTGCTGTCGCCCGCAGCGATGCCCAAGCGCGGGCGCGGTCAGTCGCGCAAGGGCCGGATCGCGCTGCTCCACGCGCTCGCGCACATCGAGTTCGTCGCGATCGACCTCGCGCTCGACCTGGCCGGGCGGTTCGGCGCCGAGATGGGCCAAGGCTTCGTCGGTGACTGGCTGTCGGTCGCGGCCGACGAGGCGATGCACTTCGTCGTGCTCGCCCGGCGGCTGGCCGCGCTGGGCTCGGGTTACGGCGAGCTGCCCGCGCACGACGGGCTGTGGGAGGCAGCGGAGGCGACCCGCCACGATGTCGCCGCGCGGCTGGCGATCGTGCCGATGGTGCTCGAGGCGCGCGGCCTCGATGTGACCCCGGCGACCGTCGAACGGCTGCGAATCGCCGGCGACGAAACCAGCGCGCGCATCCTCGAACGGATTTATCGCGACGAAATCCGCCATGTGCGCTATGGCACAACGCACTTCCTGGAAGTGTGCGAGAGGCGGGGAATACCCCCTGCCGCGACCTGGCAAGGCCTTGTCGAAACGCACTTTCGCGGGTCTTTGAAGGCGCCGTTCAACGACTCAGCGCGTCAGGCAGCCGGTTTACCGCGCGAATTCTACGCCGGTATTGCTTTGTAAACCATCAGCCCGGATATCCCAACGCACGAGATGGGCGGGGGGTTCCGATCTATCTCAAAAAACTGGTTTTTCAGCTGCGGCCTTCCGCTGCGGCTGTTTCGAACCAGCGCCGCTTGACGGGGGTTAAAGCGGCCCATGTCGTTGGAAGTCAACGATAAACACCGCGCTGGGCAGCCGCGACGAGCAGTTCAAGGCGCTGTTCCATCGCTGGCAGTCGATGGACGGCGGGATCGCCGCGACCACCGCCAAGCCGGCGGTCTCGATTCCCTCGCGAATGCCCGTCGAGGACGCCCGCCTGTCGAGCGGCTACGGAACGCGCATCCATCCGGTGCTCGGCGGCCGCCGCGGCCACAAGGGCATCGACCTCGCCGGCCCGACCGGCACCCCGATCTACGCCACCGCCGACGGCGTGGTCAGCCGCGCCGACTGGTTCTCGAGCTACGGCCTCTACGTCAGCCTCGAGCACGGCGGATCGCTCCAGACCCGCTACGGCCACATGAGCCGCCTCAACGTCGCCGCCGGGCAGCGCGTCAGCAAGGGCGAGATCATCGGCTACATGGGCTCGACCGGCCGCTCGACTGGCTCGCATCTCCACTACGAAGTCCGCGTCGCCGGCGAGGCGGTCAACCCCGTCCCTTACATGCAGGCGGACGAGTTCCAGCTCGCCCAGGCCGACACCTCGCTGGGCCAGGGCGGTCCCGCCGAGAAGTAATTCCCGCCGCAGGGCGCTTCGGGCCAGCGCATCGGAGAGGATGCGGAAGAATGGGGCGGCAGCCGAACGCGGCGCCGCCCTTTCCTTATGGTAAGGCAAGGGCATCCGCCCTTGCCTACGGCACCAGCCCACTCCCCCACCCGGCCACCCATAGAATACCGTGCCGTGGGTGGCCGGGTGGGGGAGCGGGCTGGCGCCGCAAGCCTTAGACGGATGTCTAAGGCGCACCAAACAACAAAGCTTTCCCTCGTTTAATCGAGCGGTTAAGCTCCCGCTGAATCGCGGCCGATGACCGCGGACGGGAGAGATCATGCACCCCTCGGTCCACGCCAAGGCGAACCCCGACAAGCCCGCGGTGATCACGCAACGCTCGGGGGTGCACTACGTCTGCATTTCGAGCCGGCTGACCGCGCCCGAGATCGCCTACATCCTCGGCGACAGCGGCGCCAAGCTGCTGTTCGGCTCGGCCTATCTCGGTGAAACGCTCGACGAAGTGGCCAAGCTCGCGCCGGAAATGGCGCAACTGCGCTTCGACACGCCCGGGGCGCTCAGCGCCGAGAACGCCCTCGCCGCGATGCCAGACACGCCGATCGCCGACGAGCGCGCCGGGGTCGACATGCTCTATTCCTCGGGCACCACCGGGCGGCCCAAGGGAGTCAAGCTGCCGCTGCCCGAGGATCCGGCGATCGACCAGGGCAACGCGCTGGTGATGCTGACGATGGGCGCGTTCGGGATCACGCCGGACACGGTCTATCTGTCCCCCGCCCCGCTCTATCACGCCGCGCCGCTGCGCTGGTCGATGACCATCCACAAGCTTGGCGGGACCGTGGTGGTGATGGAGAGGTTCGATCCCGAGCACGCGCTCCAGCTGATAGAGCGGTATCATGTTACCGACAGCCAGTTCGTTCCGACGCACTTCGTCCGGATGCTCAAGCTGCCCGAGGAAGTGCGCGGGAAATACGACATGTCCTCGCTCAAGTGCGCGATCCACGCCGCCGCGCCCTGCCCGGTCCCGGTCAAGCGGGCGATGATCGCGTGGTGGGGCCCGGTGCTCTACGAGTACTACGCTGGGACCGAAGGCAACGGCTTCACCTTCATCACCAGCGTCGAATGGCTCGAGCGCCCCGGCTCGGTCGGGCGCGCGCTCACGGGAATCGTCCGGGTCTGCGACGAAAACGGCGAGGAGCTGCCGCGCGGGACGGAGGGCCAGATCTTTTTCGAGCCAACCGAGGGGATGGTCCCGTTCGAGTACCACAACGATCCGGCCAAGACCGCCGAGGCGCGCAACCGGCACGGCTGGTCGAGCCTCGGCGATGTGGGCTACGAAGACGAGGACGGCTATGTCTACCTGACCGACCGCAAGAGCTTCATGATCATTTCGGGCGGGGTCAACATCTACCCGCAGGAAATCGAGAACCTGCTGGTCACCCACCCGAAAGTCGCGGACGCCGCGGTGATCGGCGCGCCCGACCCCGACATGGGCGAGAAAGTGGTCGCGGTGGTCCAGCCCCTCGCCATGACCGACGCCACGCCCGAATTCGCCGAGGAATTGCAGGCCTACCTCGCGCCGCAGTTGTCGAAGTTGAAGAGGCCCAAGCAGATCGACTTCCGCGAGGCGTTGCCGCGCGAGCAGACCGGCAAGCTCTACAAGCGGCTGCTGCGCGACGAATACTGGGCCAAGGCTAAAGAGGAGGCCGCCTGATGGCCACGCTCGCGGTTCCGCCCGTCGCCTCGCCCGAAGACGCCATCGCGGTCGTCGACCCCAAGTCGTATTCGGCGTGGGACCCGCTGCTCGACGTGTTCGACCGGCTCCGCGCCGAGACCCCGGTGGTGCGGATCGAAGCGCCCGACGACCAGTTCGCGCCGTTCTGGCTGGTCACCCGCTACGACGACGTGATGCGGATCTCCAAGGACAACGCGGGCTTCCTCAACTCGCCGCGGCCGACGGTGCTGACCAACCGCAAGGGCGAGGAGCTCGCCCGCTCGATCACCGGCGGCAGCCCCAACCTGGTCAACTCGCTGGTGGCGATGGACGCGCCGATCCACATGAAGATGCGGCGGCTGACCCAGGAATGGTTCATGCCCAAGAGCCTGGCGCGGATCGAGGCCGACATTCGCGACCTCGCCCGCCGCACGGTCGATCGGTTGGTCGAGGCCGGACCGGAGCTCGATTTCGTCACGCAGGTCTCGGCGCCCTATCCGCTGCACGTGGTCATGCAGATCCTCGGCGTGCCCGAGCAGGACGAGCCGCGGATGCTGTTCCTGACCCAACAGTTGTTCGGCGGGCAGGACAAAGACCTCAACAAGTCGGGCGTCGCCGACCTGAGCCCCGAGCAGATCACCCAGATCGTGCTCGGCGCGGTCGCCGATTTCGAGCGCTACTTCGACGAATTGGCGGAAAAGCGCCGCGAGCAGCCGACCGAAGACGTCGCCAGCCTGCTCGCCAATGCGACGATCGACGGCGAGCCGCTCAGCCCGCGCGACCTCGCCGGCTACTACATCATCCTCGCCGCCGCCGGCCACGACACCACCTCGGCCTCGACCGCCGGCGCGATGCTCGCGCTGTCGCGCGATGCCGCGCAGTTCGCGCAGGTCAAGGCCGACCGCAGCCTGCTGCCGGGGATCGTCGAGGAGGCGATCCGCTGGACCACCCCGGTCCAGCACTTCATGCGGATGGCGGCGCACGACACCGAGATCGCCGGCGTCCCGATCAAGGCCGGCGACTGGCTGATGATCAACTACGTCGCCGCCAATCACGACCCCGCGCAGTTCGAGCAGCCGCGCAAGTTCGACGCCGCGCGCAGCCCCAACCGCCATCTCGCGTTCGGCGCCGGCGCGCACCAGTGCCTCGGCCTGCACCTCGCCCGGCTGGAAATGCGCATCCTGTTCGAAGCCCTGCTCGACCGGCTGGAGAGCGTCGAGCCCGCCGGCGAAGCCAGGCGCGCCAACTCGACCTTCGTCGGCGGATTGAAGACGCTGCCGTTGCGGATTCGCGCGGCCTAATCGCCCAACAGCCGCCGCGCGATCTTCCGCACCTCGTCGCGCAAGTCGTCCCGCTCCAGCGCGATCGCCAGCGTCGCCTCGACGAACCCGGCCTTGCTGCCGCAGTCGTAGCGCTTGCCGGCGAAAGTCACCGCGTGGAACGGCTGGCTGCCGATCATCCGCGCCATCGCGTCGGTCAGCTGGATCTCGCCGCCCGCGCCCTTCTCCTGGCCTTCCAATGTGCGCATCACCTCGGGCTGGAGGATGTAGCGGCCCGAGACGATCAGGTTCGAAGGCGCGTCCTCGGCCTTCGGCTTCTCGACCAGGCCCTTGACTTCGGTCAGCGCTCCGTCGCGCGCCCCTGGTGTAATCACCCCGTAGCTGGAGACCTCCTCGCGCGGCACTTCGAGCACGCTGATCAGATTGCCGCCGACCTCCTCGTAGGCCGCGACCATCTGCTTCATGCAGCCGGGGCTCCCGATCATCAGCTCGTCGGGCAGCAGGATCGCGAACGGCTCCTCGCCGACGATCCCGCGCGCGCACCAGATCGCGTGGCCGAGCCCTAGCGGGACCTGCTGGCGCACGGTGGCGAGATTGCCCGGGCGCAGCCGCGTCGGCTCGAGCGCCTCCATGTCCTTGGCCCGGTCGCGCATCGTTGTCTCGAGCTCGAAGGCCATGTCGAAATGGTCGATCAGCGCGGTCTTGCCGCGCCCGGTAACGAAGATCATCTGCTCGATCCCCGCCTCGCGCGCCTCGTCGACCGCGTACTGGATCAGCGGCCGGTCGATCACCGGCAGCATCTCCTTGGGGATCGCCTTGGTCGCGGGCAGGAACCGGGTGCCCAGGCCGGCGACGGGGAACACGGCTTTGCGGATCGGCTTGCGCATGGGGGCGGTGCTAACGGCTGAGCGCGGGGCGTCAATCGAGTGGCGGAATTTTGATTCACGCGGAGGCGCGGAGACGCGGGGAAGGCGCGCGAATGCGGCGCAGCCGCCCGACCGTCATGCATTGGAAAAGGGCGGTGCGCTTCGCGGGTTGATCCAGCCCCTCCGCGCCTCCGCGCCTCCGCGTGAACCAATTTCTTGTGCCGCCGAGCGCCCGCGCTAAACGCCGCCAATGGACAAGATCATCATCCACGGCGGCAAGCGGCTTTTGGGAACGATTCCCGTGTCGGGCGCGAAGAATTCGGCGCTGACGCTGATCCCCTGCGCGCTGCTCACCGACGAGCCGTTGACGCTGCGCAACCTGCCGCGGCTCGCCGACATCGACGGGTTCCA
Source organism: Novosphingobium sp. (assembly GCA_020200285.1). Taxonomy (GTDB): domain Bacteria; phylum Pseudomonadota; class Alphaproteobacteria; order Sphingomonadales; family Sphingomonadaceae; genus Novosphingobium. The sequence goes on from JAIVIY010000110.1 coordinate 22,748, forward strand.
GCACCTGATGAACCAGTTCGGGGTCTCGACCACGATCGCCGGCAGCCGCCCGCAGGACTTCGGCCGGGTGATGACGCTCGAAGCCACCCGCATCACCAACACCACCGCGCCGTACGAGCTGGTGCGCAAGATGCGCGCCTCGATCCTCGTGCTCGGGCCGATGCTGGCGCGGATGGGCGAGGCGACGGTCTCGCTGCCCGGCGGCTGCGCGATCGGCAACCGGCCGATCGACTTGCACCTCAAGGCGCTCGAGGCGATGGGCGCCGAGATCGAGCTCGCCGCGGGCTACGTCCGCGCCCGCGCCCCCGACGGCGGGCTGCCCGGCGGCGAGTACGACTTCCCGGTGGTCTCGGTCGGTGCGACCGAGAACGCGCTGATGGCCGCGGCCACGGCCAAAGGCGAAACCCGCCTGCTGAACGCCGCGCGCGAGCCCGAGATCGTCGACTTATGCAAGCTGCTCGTCGCGATGGGCGCGGAGATCGAGGGGATCGGCGGCTCGGACCTGACGATCCACGGGGTCACGCGGCTGCACGGCGCGACGTACGAGGTCATGCCCGACCGGATCGAGGCGGGCAGCTATGCCTGCGCCGCGGCGATCACCGGCGGCGAGGTGACGCTCAAGGGGGCGCGCCCCGAGGAGATGAGCGCGACCAATCATGCGCTGCGCAACGCCGGAGTGCGGGTCGAGCCGGTCAAGGGCGGGCTGCACGTCGCCGCCGACGGCGCGCTCAGGCCGCTGACGCTGTCGACCGCGCCCTACCCCGGCTTCGCCACCGACATGCAGGCGCAATTGATGGCGCTGCTGTGCCGCGCCGAAGGCTCATCGGTGCTGACCGAGACGATCTTCGAGAACCGCTACATGCACGTCCCCGAATTGAACCGGATGGGTGCGCACGTCGAGACCAAGGGCCGCACCGCGGTGGTCCACGGCGTCCCCGGCCTGCACGGCGCCGAAGTCATGGCCACCGACTTGCGCGCCTCGATGAGCCTGGTGATCGCCGGATTGGCAGCCGCGGGCGAGACCCAGGTCCATCGCCTCTACCACCTCGACCGCGGCTACGAGCGGCTGGAGGAGAAGCTGGCGTTGCTGGGGGCCGAGGTGGAGCGGGTGGGGGACTAGGCGATTTCGGGAAACCGCGGCACGGAAGGCAGCTCGTGGGCACGTTCCATCCAGCCCAGTCGCTCCGCCGCCTGGATGTGCTGGTGTGGCGGGAGCGCCTCCGGGTCATCCAGCGTGGCGGATTGGACTTCGACCATCCCCGGTAGCAGCTCGGCATCGCGATAAAACAGGCCGGTGCCGCAATCGGAACAGAAATCGCGGAAGGCCGAGCCCGATGAGTTGAAGGTCTTTGCCTTCCCCTTTTCGAGCGTGAGGCTGGTTTCTTCAAATCCCGCCCAGCAGACCACAGGCGCTCCTGAATTGCGGCGGCAATCGGCGCAGTGGCATAGGTCAACGTGGCTCGGTTCGCCCGCGAGGAGATACCGGATCGAACCGCAATGGCAGCCACCGGCTAACGTCATGACAGATTCCTTGTGCTCTCTGTAATCGAGTGTGCTCCCGGTGGGGCAGGCGTGCAAGTCCTCGCGGCCCATGCAAGACCGCTTGTAGCGCTCGCCCGGGCCGCCTAGATGTCGCGACGCGGGACGATGCAACCTCCCGTCCGAGGCGTTCCCGCCCAAGCGTTGCGGCTTTTTCGAGAGGGCTTGCCTTCTCGCAGGAACGCACATGCACACCATAGAGACAGGCGTTACATCGCCCGCGCTCGCCCGCCCCTCGTTCGGCGGCCTCGTCCGCGCCTTCGCGCGGATCGGGTTCCTCAGCTTCGGCGGGCCGGCGGGGCAGATCGCGCTGATGCACCGCGAGATCGTCGACGAGCGGCGCTGGGTCGAGGAGGGCGCGTTCCTGCGCGCGCTCAACTTGTGCCACTTGTTGCCCGGGCCCGAGGCGCAGCAGCTGGCGACGTGGATCGGCTGGCGCTTGCACGGGGTGCGCGGGGGCCTCGCCGCAGGGCTGCTGTTCGTGATCCCCGGTGCCATCGTGATGCTCGGGCTGTCGCTGTTCTATGTCGCCGCCGCCGGGCTGGAGTGGTTCGCGGCGCTGTTCCTCGGGATCAAGGCCGCGGTGCTGGCGATTGTCGCCCAGGCACTGTTCCGGGTCGGCTGGCGCGCGCTGGGGACGCGGTTCAAGCTGGCGCTGGCGTTGCTCGCGTTTCTCGCGCTGGCCCTGGCGAATGCGCCCTTCCCGCTGGTGATCGCGCTGGCCGCGCTGGTCGGCGCGGTGATCAGCCGCGCGCGACCCGAGTGGCTCGGCGCGCACGAGCCGCTTTCACAGGCCAATGCCTCGCCGCAAGCACGAACTCTGGTCCGGTCCACGCTCGCGACGATTGCGGTGTGGCTCGCCATCTGGGCCGCGCCGATGGCGCTGGTCGCGGCGACGCTCGGCACCAGCCATGTGCTGTGGGATGTCGGCGCGTTCTTCTCCAAACTGGCGGTCGTGACTTTCGGCGGGGCCTACGCGGTGCTCGGCTACATGGCGCAGGAGGCGGTCACGGGGCTGGGCTGGCTCAGCGTGGGCGAGATGGCCGACGGGCTCGGCCTCGCCGAATCGACCCCGGGGCCGCTGATCATGGTCACCCAGTTCGTCGGCTTCCTCGCCGGATTCCGCGACGCCGCGCCGCTGAGCCCGCTCGCCGCCGGGGTAGCCGCGGCCGGGCTGACCACCTGGGTCACCTTCGCGCCGTGCTTCCTGTGGATATTCGCCTGCGCCCCGTGGATGGACCGGCTCGAGCGCTCCGAGCCGCTGCAAGGCGCGCTCGCCGCGATCACCGCCGCAGTCGTCGGGGTCATCGCCAGTCTTGCAGTGTGGTTCGCGTGGCACGTGCTGTTTCCAGCATTCGATACGTCGAAACCGGGCTCCTGGACGCAGTTCGACTGGCGCGCTGGCGTGATCGCATTGATTGCGTCGCTGCTGCTGTTCCGCTTCAACCGCGGCGTGCCGCTGACGCTCGGTCTCTGCGCGCTCGCCGGGCTGGCGCTAGGCCTGGCTCAGCCGTGAGGCGAGCCAGCCGACCAGCCATAGCCTGATCGCGCTGGCAAGGCCCGGCGGGGTCGGGCTGGCGATGCGCTCGGCGTCGATCCGCGCCACCAGCGCGTTGACCGGGATGCCCTCCTGCGCCGCGGCGGCGCGGAGGATTTCCCAGAACAGCGGCTCGAGGCTGATCGAGGTCTTGTGCCCGGCGATCTCGACCGAGTGCTTGCGCGGGGGGTGGTAGGGAGTGGTCATAGTTCGGCGAGCCTTGGCGCGTGGCCTTCGACAAGCTCAGGCTGAGCGGATGCTGGAAACGGCGATCATTCAATACCCGCTCGTGCTGAGCCTGTCGAAGCACGCGCGCAACGCCCGCTTCAGTACATATGCTGTCCACCGTTGATGCTCATCGTCGAGCCGGTGATGAAGCCCGCGTCCTCCGAGCACAGGAATGCGACCCCGCGGGCGATCTCGTCGGCCTGGCCCAGGCGCCCGACCGGAATCTTGGCGACGATCTTCTCGAGCACCGGCGGCGGCACCGCGGCGACCATGTCGGTGTCGATGTAGCCCGGCGCGATCGCGTTGACAGTGACCCCGAACTTGGCGCCTTCCTGGGCCAGCGCCTTGGTGAAGCCGTGGATGCCGCTCTTGGCCGCGGCATAATTGACCTGGCCGTACTGCCCGGCCTGGCCGTTGATCGAGCCGATGTTGACGATCCGCCCCCAGCCGCGCTCGCGCATCCCCGGAAACGTCGCCTTGGCCATGTTGAAGCAGCCGCCGAGGTTGATCCGCATCACCTCGTGCCAATCCTCGTAGCTCATCTTGTGGAGCGTGCCGTCGCGCGTGATCCCGGCGTTGTTGACCACCACGTCGACCGGGCCGACCTCTTCGGCGACCCGCGCGCAGCCGTCGAGGCAGGCCTCGTGATCGCCGACGTCCCACTTGTAGGCCTCGATCCCGGTCGCATCGCTGAAGGCGCGGGCCCTGGCCTCGTTGCCGGCGTAGTTGGCGGCGACGGTGAACCCGCCGTCCCTGAGCGCGGTGCTGATCGCCTCGCCGATGCCCCTGGTTCCGCCGGTCACGATCGCGACACGCGCCATATGCTCATTCCTTTCCCGCTCGGTCTTTCGCCGACGCTAGGGAACGGGACGATTTCGGGCAAGCTTCCGCGCGCGGAAGCCGCGCGCCCAGCGTCAGGGACGAAGCAGCCCGCCTAGAAGCGGAACTGGGTGCCGACGTAGACCGCCTGGCTGTCCTGCGTCGTGTCGGTCAGCGGCGCGATCCGGTCGCGCTCGGACGAATAGCGCACGCCCGCGGTGACCGCGACGTTGCGGGTCACGCGATAGGCGCCGCCGACGTCGACCGAGTAGTCGCCCTGGCCTTCGAGCGTGCGCGGCGCGCGGCCGGCCTTGCTCGCGCTCTCGTCGAGCGCGATCCGCGGCGCGAAGCGTGCGTCGCGCGAGCCCAGGCGATCCTTGCCCTTGCCCGCGGCGAACGCGGCGAGATCGGGCATGTCGATCTTCTTGAGCTCGGGCGAGACGATCGTCTGCGCCAGCTTGGGCGCGAAGCTGTTGTAGCCGCGGGCGATCCCGAGGTTGAACGCGCTCGGCGCCACGCGCACCGCGGCGAGGCCGGACTGGGCGTCGGCCACGCCGGCCAGCGCCTGGCGCACCGAGATCGCCTTCGCGGTTTCGCTGTCGACCCGCACCGCCACGGTCACCGCGCGGCCGTTGCGGCTTTCGCTCGCCGCCGGGGTGAACTTGAACAGCGGGCTTCGGGCGAGGCGGTCGATGCTGATCCTCGCCGCGAGCCGCGGATCGACCGAGGCCGGGGTGAACGAGCCGATCCCGCCGCGCGCGGCGAGGCTGACCGGCTGCGAATCGAAACCGCTGGAGAACGCGTTGCCGACTTGCGGGTGGACGAGCAGGCCGATGGCGAGCGCACCGCCGGCGACGGCGCCGAGCGCCCGCCCTTGTCGGACCGATAGCTAAGCCTTTCGCCCGGGAGTGTTGCACAGCGCACACAGACTCGTCGCGAAGGTTCATTAGCGGTTCACCCCCGCAGCGGCCAAAGCAGCTATCGGCGAACGGACTTGCCGCCCGCGTGGCGGCGATGATAGAGCGCGCGCCGAGCCGGGTTCCGGCGTCAGAGCCACGGCGCTTCGCCGCCCACAGAACAGGAACTTTGCGTGACCGACAGCCGCCGCACCCTTCGCGTTCTCCTCATCCGCTCGGCCGCGGTCGCCACCGCGGCGGCGCTGCTTGCCTCGTGCGCGAGCAACGACCGCCCCAGGGCCGATCTCGCCGCCAGCCGGGTCACCACGATCGGGGTCAACAGCTACTTGTGGCGCGCCTCGCTCGAGACGCTGTCGTTCATGCCGCTGGTCCAGACCGACAGCAACGGCGGGGTGATCGTCACCGACTGGTACGCCAACCCGAGCAATCCGTCGGAGCGGGTCAAGGTGACCGTCTCGATCCTCGACCAGGACTTGCGCGCCGACGCGCTGCGCGTCGCCGCCAGCCGCCAGGTCGCGCAAGCCGGCGCCTGGGTCGACGCGCCGGTCCAGGCGGCGACGGTGCAGAAGCTCGAGGACATCATCCTGACCAAGGCCCGCGACCTTCGCCGCAGCGCGGTGCGGGGCTGATAACCCAACCACACCAGGCGCTCATCCTGAGCCTGTCGAAGGATGTGCGCCACGATCAGCGGATAGCGCGCGTGCTTCGACAGGCTCAGCACGAGCGGGTTCTGGAATTGCCGCCCTCGTGACCCCCGAACGCTTCGATCCCGACGCCGCCGATCCGCGCTGGCAGGCCGCGTGGGAGGAGCGCGGGACTTTCCGCGCCGATTCCGCCGCCGACGAGCCGCGCAGCTACATCCTCGAGATGTTCCCCTATCCTTCGGGGCGGATCCACATCGGCCACGTCCGCAACTACACGATGGGCGACGTGCTCGCCCGCTACAAGCGGATGACCGGGCACGCGGTGCTGCATCCGATGGGCTGGGACGCGTTCGGGATGCCGGCCGAGAACGCGGCGATGGAGCAGGGCGTCCACCCCGGCGGCTGGACCCGCGCCAACATCGCGACGATGAAGTCGCAATTGAAACGCCTAGGCTTCGCGCTCGACTGGAGCCGCGAGCTGGCGACCTGCGAGCCCGACTATTACGGGCACGAGCAGGCGCTGTTCCTCGACCTTTACGCGGCCGGGCTCGTTTACCGCAAGGAGAGCGCGGTCAACTGGGACCCGGTCGACCTGACCGTGCTCGCCAACGAGCAGGTCATCGACGGGCGCGGTTGGCGCTCGGGCGCGGTGGTCGAGAAGCGCAAGCTCGCGCAGTGGTTCCTCAAGATCACCGACTTCGCCGACGAGCTGCTCGAGGGCCTCGGCCGCCTCGACCAGTGGCCCGACAAGGTCCGGCTGATGCAGGAGAACTGGATCGGCAAGAGCCAGGGGCTGGAGTTCGCCTTCGACCTTTCCAACGGCGACCGGCTGGCGGTCTATACCACCCGCCCCGACACGCTTTTCGGGGCGAGCTTCGTCGCGGTCGCGCCCGACCACCCGCTGGCGCAAGGGGTGGCGATGACCAATTGCGACGCCGCCAGGTTCATCGACCGCTGCCGCGCCGGAGGGACCACCGCGGCGGAAGTCGAGACGGCCGAGAAGCTGGGCTTCGACACCAACATCTCGGCGACGCACCCGTTCGATGAGCAACGGCGGCTGCCGGTGTTCATCGCCAACTTCGTGCTGATGGAATACGGCGCCGGCGCGGTGATGGGGGTGCCCGGGCACGACCAGCGCGACTTCGAGTTCGCGACCAAGTATCGCCTGCCGATCCCGCGCGTGGTCGCACCGAGCGCCGAGCAGGCGTGGGCGCCGTTCGCGGGCGAGGCCGAGCCCGGCGACGGGGTGATCGTCAACTCGGCGTTCCTCGACGGGATGTCGGTCGATGCGGCGATCGCCGAAGTCGTCCGCCGCGCCGAGGCCGAAGGCTGGGGCGAGGGTCGGACGGTGTGGCGGCTGCGCGACTGGGGCGTCTCCCGCCAGCGCTACTGGGGCACGCCGATCCCGTTCATCCATTGCGCGGCGTGCGGGATCGTCCCGGCGCCCAAGGCCGATCTCCCGGTCGTGTTGCCCGAGGACATCGACTTCCAAACGCCCGGCAACCCGCTCGACCGCCACCCGACGTGGAAGCACGTCGCCTGTCCCAAGTGCGGCGGCGCGGCGGCGCGCGAGACCGACACGCTCGACACCTTCGTCGACTC
>JAIVIY010000111.1 GCA_020200285.1 Novosphingobium sp.
GTGGTGGTCTTGCCCGACGGCCGCGTGCTGGTTGCCGGCGGCGCCTCGCGCGCCGAACTCTATGATCCGGCGACCCGTCGATCGGCGATGACCGGACCGGACTTTGGCCGCCGGCTCAATTTCGCGAGCGCGACCTTGCTCTCGAACGGGGCGGTGCTGGTGGCCGGCGGCTATGACGAGAACGGCATCAGAATGAGCGACGGGGCATGGATACTGCGGCCAAGACCCGGGTGACGCCAGCTCGGCGGATCGACTGACACGCCGTCGCCCGATAGGGTTCGATTGCGGAAAATTGGTCGGGACGAGAGGATTCGAACCTCCGACCCCCACACCCCCAGTGTGATGCGCTACCAGGCTGCGCTACGTCCCGACCGGAAGCGCGGCCCTATACGGTCAGGGGCCGCGATTGGCAAGCCGGCGAAGGCGGCTCCGGCGCGCGGGCGGGCCGGTTTGCCTTGCTCGGGCATTGCTGCTAGGCGCGCGCCCAGTCTTGCGACCGGGCCTTTTCGGCCCGCGTCCGGCGGGCCTTTCGCCCGCGCTCCGGGAACCGTAGATAGCCATCCATGTCCACGCCTTCGATCCTTTCCGCCCTGGCCGCCGCGGGCTCCGCCGCGGCGCCCGAGGCGCCGCCCGCCTGGCTCCAGTTCCTCCCCCTGGTGGCGATGGGGGTGATCTTCTGGCTGCTGATCATCCGCCCGCAGATGCGCCGCCAGAAGGAGCACCAGGCCAAGGTCTCCAGCCTCAAGAAGGGCGACCAGGTGGTCACCGCCGGCGGCCTCGTCGGAAAGGTGCTCAAGGTCGACGACCACTACGTCGATCTCGAACTCGGCGCAGGGGTCAAGGTCAAGGCGGTCAAGGCGACGATCGGCGACATCATCCCGCCGGGCGGCGCGCAGCCCGCCAACGATTGAATCGCCACGCGCTGAAAGTCCTTCTCCGATGCTCGATTTCCCCCGCTGGAAGGTTGTCTGGCTCTGGGCGCTGACGCTGGCCTGCGCGCTCGCCGCGCTGCCCTCGCTGACCAGCGTCGCCGGGACGGGTTGGCCCTCCGCGCTGCCCGACCCGCGGATCAACCTCGGGCTCGATCTCGCCGGGGGCAGCCACATCCTGCTCGAGGCCGACCAGCGCCAGGTCGCCAGCCAGCGGCTCGAGACGATGGAGGAAAGCGTCCGCCAGCGGCTCCGTCTGGCCGAGCCGCGGATCGCGGTTCAGGACTTCTCCAACCAGGGCGGGCGGCTGTCGTTCGTCGTCCAGGACCCGTCGCAGGTCGACGCCGCGCGCGAGCAGGTGCTGCCGCTGACCACCGGCGCGGGGCTCACCGGGCAGCGCGACTGGGACATCTCGGTGGTCGACGGCAACCGCTTCGTGCTCGCCCCGACCAATGCCGGGATCGAGCTGGCGATCGACCAGGCGATGGAGACCGCGACCGAGGTCGTGCGCAAGCGGATCGACGCGCTCGGCACGCGCGAGCCGACGATCATCCGCCAGGGCGACGACCGCATCGTCGTCCAGGTTCCCGGCCTCGACGACCCGCAGGCGCTCAAGGACCTGCTCGGCCAGACCGCCAAGCTCGAGTTCAAATTGGTCGACGGGACCGCGCTGGCCAGCGACGTCGCCCAGGGCATCGCCCCGCCGGGCAGCCAGATCCTGCCGTTCGCCGACGCCGAGGCGGGCGGCGGGCAGACCGCGATCGCGGTCCGCAGGCTCGGCGGGATCAAGGGCGACAAGCTGACCAACGCCCAGCAGAGCTTCGACCCGCAGACCAACGAACCGGTGGTCACGATCCAGTTCGACAGCGAGGGCGGGGCCAAGTTCGCGCGGCTGACCACCGAGAACGTCAACCGCCCGTTCGCGATCATCCTCGACGGCAAGGTGCTGTCGGCGCCCAACATCAACGAGCCGATCATCGGCGGGACCGCGCAGATCTCGGGCAGCTTCACCGTCGAGAGCGCCAACCAATTGGCGATCGCGCTGCGCTCGGGCGCGCTCCCCGTCGATCTCCGCGTCGTCGAGGAGCGCACCGTCGGCCCCGATCTCGGCGCGGATTCGATCGAGAAGGGGATGAAGGCGCTCCTCGTCGGCGCCGCGCTGCTGATGGCCTTCATCGTCGCCACTTACGGCCGCTTCGGGCTTTACGCCTGCGCCGCGCTGATCCTCAACGTGCTGATGATCCTGGGGATCATGGCGATCGCCAACACCACGCTGACGCTGCCCGGCATTGCCGGGTTCGTGCTGACCATCGGCGCCGCGGTCGACGCCAACGTGCTGATCAACGAACGCATCCGCGAAGAGCGGCGGCGCGGCCGCAAGGTCGTCCAGGCGGTCGAGATGGGCTACAAGGAAGCCAGCCGCGCGATCTTCGACGCCAACATCACCAACGTCATCGCCGCGGTGCTGATGTTCCTGTTCGGCAGCGGACCGATCCGCGGCTTCGCGATCGTGCTGATGATCGGCATCGTCACCTCGGTGTTCACCGCCGTCACCCTGACCCGGATGTGGGTCGCCCGCTGGCTGCGCCGCGAGCGGCCCAGCGAGATCGTGGTCTGAGGAACGCGCCCCGATGAAACTTCTCAAGCTCGTTCCCGACGACACCAACGTCCGCTTCCTCAGGTGGCGGGTGCCGTTCTACGCGGTCAGCCTGTTGCTGATGGCGGCGAGCCTGGCGCTGGTCTTCACCAAGGGCCTCAACCTCGGCGTCGACTTCGTCGGCGGGCAGATGATCCGCACCACCTTCACCCAGAGCGCCGCAGCGCCGGTCGCGGAATTGCGCGAGGAGATCGGCGCGCTCGGCTACGGCGATCCGATCATCCAGCAGTTCGGCTCGCCCAACGAGATCTCGATCCGGATGAGGCTGCCCCCAGGCGCCGAGGCCGATCCGGGCCTGAGCGCGGCGATGACGCAGCGGATCACCTCGACGATCCGGCAGGCGCACCCCGACGTGCGGATCGACGGGGTCGACAGCGTCTCGGGCAAAGTTTCGGGCGAGCTGTTCCGCACCGGGATGATCGCGCTCGCCGCGGCGATGGCCGCGATCTCGCTCTACATCTGGATCCGCTTCGAATGGCAGTTCGGGGTCGGCGCGCTGTTCGCGCTGGTCCACGACGTCACGCTGACGCTGGGGCTGTTCGCGGTCACCGGGATGGAGTTCGACCTCAACATCGTCGCCGCGATCCTCACCCTGATCGGCTATTCGCTCAACGACAACATCGTGGTCTACGACCGCATCCGCGAGAACCTCAAGAAGTACCGCCGGATGCCGATGGCCGAGCTGCTCGATCTTTCGGTCAACGAAACGCTCAGCCGCACCGTCGTCACCTCGCTCTCGCTGCTGATCACGCTGGTCACGCTGCTGGTCCTCGGTCCGGACGTGATCTTCGGCTTCACCGCGGCGATCACCATGGGCATCTTCGTCGGGACCTACAGCTCGATCTACATGTCCACGCCGATCCTGATTTGGCTCAAGGTCAATTCGGCCAGCTTCGTCCCGAGCGAGAGCGAGGTCGACAAGCAGGAACGCGCGGCGAGGGCCCAAGGTTAGGCGAGCAGCGTCGCGTAGTAGTCGGCGAGCGCCGCCGCGTTGGCTTCCCAGCTGAAGCGCGCGGCCATCGCCGCGACCGCCTCTTGCCCGGGCGGGTCGGCAAGCAGCTCGCGCACCGCGGCGGCGATCGCGCTCGCATCGCGGGCGACGATTCGACCCGCCGCGGGCGCGGTCACCACCTCGCGCGCGCCGCCCGCCTCGGCGATCACGATCGGCGTTCCGCAGCCGAGCGCCTCGATCCAGGCGTTGGCCAGCCCCTCGCTCGCGGCGGGCAGGACCATCACGTCGGCGGCGGTGAGCAGCGCCGGGAGGTGCTCGTGCCCGACGCTGCCGAGGAAATGGACGCGCTCCGTCAGCCCGAGCTCGGCGGCGAGCCGGCGCAGCATCGCCTCGTCCTCGCCGCTGCCGGCCAGCGCCAGGCGGACGTCGGTCGGAAGCTCGGCGAGCGCGCGCAGCACCAGCGCCTGGCCCTTGCGCGGGATCAGCGCGCCGACCGTGGCGAGCAGCGCGCCGTCGGCGGGAATGCCCAGCGCCGCCGCGATTTCCGCGCGCGCCGCGCGTCGCTCGCGGGGGTGGAACGCGGCGCGGTCGAGCCCGGTATAGTGCACCGCGATCCTGTTGCTGGGCATCCCCAGCGCGGCCATGTCCGCCTTGAGCGCCTGCGAGACCGCCAGCAGCCCGGCCGCCTGACCCGCCGCGTCGAGCATCCGCCGCCGGGCGAAGCCTTGCGCGCCCCAATGATGAATGTCCGCGCCGCGCGCCTTGATCGACAGCGGCAGGCCGACCGCGCGCGCGATCTTCGCCGCGGCGGGCCCGTCGGGATAGAAGAACTGCGCGTCGATCAGGTCGAAAGCGGCCTGGGCATGGAGCTTGCGCGCGAGCGGCAGCACCGCGCGCGCGATCAGCGTCGGGTTCCACCGCGCGCTGAGCGAGGGGACGAGCGGAAAGCGCGGGCGACGCACGTCGACTCCGCCCTCGATCCCGTCGCTCGCCGACCGCGCCAGCGCGGCATAGCGGCCGGCGGCAACCGGGGGCAGGCCGATCGGACTGATCACCGTGACCGCCCAGTCGCCCCTGGCCGCGAGCGCCTCCATCTGCTGGGCGACGAACCTGCCGAAGCTCGGGTTCGCGGCGTTGGGATAGAGCGTGGCGATCGACAGGACGCGGCGGGTCATGCGCGGGCCGAATGTCGGTGCGTGGCCCCTTCGGCTGGCTGGCTGCAGCAGCCGGTCAGGACATGCGCCAGCACTCGCCCCACTCCTCACAACTTCCTGACCAGCATCTCCGCCACGGCCAGCCATGGCGGGTTGTCGATCACCACCTGGCGCTGGCCGATCCCCGGGGGGAGCAGCGCGACGCGGGCGCCCTGGCGGTCGATCATCCGCCCGAAGGCAAAGCGCCCGCCGGGGCGCGGGGCGAGCACGTCGCGGTTGAGCGCGCGGGCGAAGTCGTTGGCCTCGACCTTGCGCAGCCAGACCTGGTCGCCCGCCCGGTATTCCCCCGCGCCGGCGTCGACCGCCAGCGCCAGCGGCGCGGCTTCGCCGGCCAGCGCGCTGGGCAGCAGCGCGTCCATCGGCCGGGCCAGCGCCTCGGCCCCGCTTTCGCCGAGTCGCGCGACCAGCTTGACCGTATCGTCGCGGTCTCGGCGGACGAGCAGCTCGGGCTCGACCCCGAGCGCCGCCGCGATCTTGTTCATCCAGTCGAGCGAGAGGTTGCGCATGCCGGTCTCGAGCCGGCCGATGGTCTGCGGCGTGGTCGGCGGCTTGCAGCGCGCGGCGACGTCGGCGAGGGTCATGCGCTTCTGCTTGCGGACGTCGCGGATGCGATTGATCATGCTGGCGGCCCTTAACCGGATTGGTTTTTAACTTTCCTACATGCTGGCGGGTTTGGCAAGCGAGTCGCTTCCCCAAACGGAGCGCCCCATGACCCGGACCCTCGCCGAACGCGAACTCACTTCCGAAGGCCCGCGCCGTTGCGCGGGCGACCCCGCGACGCGCCGCGGCAAGCGCAGCGTGGCGGTCAACCTCGCCGAATCGCCGCTGACCTGGCTCCACGCCCGCGGGCATCTCAGCGACCGCCAGCTCGACGCCGGCGAGCGCCTTCGCGCCGACTGGGAGCGCGCCCAGCTCGCGCCCTCGGTGACGATGCGCTGGGATCCCGTGCGGATCAAAGGAAGCGGCGAATCCGGGCTCGCCGCGGGCGAACGCCAGCTCGCGGCCAAGGCGCGATTCGACGCCGCGGTCGCGGCGGCCGGGCCGGGCCTCGCCGACGTCCTGTGGCGCGTCGCTTGCGCGGGCGAGAGCCTGCCGGTCGCCGAAAAGGCGCTCGCCTGGCCGGCGCGCAGCGGCAAGCTGGTGCTGCGCCTCGCGCTCGACCGGGTGGCCGCCTTTTACCGGCTTGGATAGTGGTCCAAGCGGTCCAAGCCATTTGCCATCCCTGTCGGCCTTGGCAGTTGCAAGCTCGGGCCGGGCTTGCCAGACCCGTCGCAATCGGAAACGACAAAACCGGGGACGCAAAATGATCCGTTTCGACCGCCGCCGCTTTCTCGCTTCCGGGGCCGCGGGCGCCGCCTTTGCCGCCGGAACCGTCCCGGCCTTGGCCCAGTCGGAGCGCGGGTCCGCGGCGCTGCGCGCGCTGCTCGACACGATCTTCGCCGACGACCTGATCGCCAACCCTCAGGACGCGACCGGCTACGGCCTCGACAAGGGCCGCTACGCTTCGCTGCGTTCGCAGCTCGACCGGCGCGGCGCGGCGGCGCGCGTCGAGAACCTCGCGCGCAACCGCGCCTGGCTGGCGCGGCTCGATCGCTTCGACCAGGGCTCGCTCGATCCGGCCGGGCTGCAGCAGCTTCGCGTCGCGCGGTACATGATCGAGCAGCGCGTGCTCGGCCCGGAACGGTTCGGCATCGACGACGCGCAGCGCCCGTACCCGATTTCGCAGCGCAACGGGGCGTATTTCTCGATCCCCAACTTCCTCGATTCGCAGCACCCGATCGAGAACCGCTCCGACGCCGAAGCTTACCTGGTCCGGCTGGTCGGGTTCGCCGGTGCGCTCGATCAGGACACCGCCGAGCAACGCGCGCAGGCGGCGCGCGGCTTCCTCGCGCCGGGCTGGACGCTCGACCTCACGCTCGAGCAGATGGGCAAGCTGCGCGGCGTTCCGGCGGCCGAGAGCGGGATGGTCCAGTCGCTCGCGCGGCGCGCCGCGGCGAAAGGCATCGCCGGCGATTGGGCCGGGCAAGCCGCGCGGCTGGTCGAGCGCGAGGTCCATCCCGCGCTCGATCGCCAGATCGCGATGCTCCGCGAGCTGCGCCCGACGACCGCGCCGGGGGACGGCGCCCAGCGCCTGCCGCGCGGCGACGAGATCTACGCGCTCGCGCTCAAACAAGCGACGACCACCGAGCTCACCCCCGACGAGGTGCATCGCATCGGGCTGGATCAGGTAGCGGAGATTCAGGGCCAGCTCGATCCGATCCTGCGCCGCGCCGCACTCAGCGAGGGCTCGCTCGGGGCGCGCCTGACCGCGCTCAACGAGCGGCCCGACCAACTCTACCCGGACACCGCAGCCGGCCGGCGCCAGCTGATCGCCGACCTCAACGCCAGCGAGAAGGCGATGGAGGCCAGGCTGGGCCGCGCGTTCGCCGACCCGCCGCGCAAGCCGCTCGATATCCGCGCGGTTCCGGTCGAGATCCAGGACGGCGCCTCGAACGGCTACTACTACTCCGCCGCGCTCGACGGCTCGCGCCCGGCGATCTACTGGATCAACCTGAAGTCGGTGGGCGACTGGCCCAAGTACACGCTGCCCGCGCTGACCTATCACGAAGGCGTGCCCGGCCATCACCTGCAGGGCGGCTACGCCCAGGCCGCGGGCGACCTGCCGCTGCTGCTCTCGAACTACTTCATCTCGGCTTACGGCGAAGGCTGGGCGCTCTACGCCGAGGAAGTCGCCGACCGGCTCGGCGGCTACAAGGGGATCGAGCGCGCGGGCTACCTGCAATCGTTCCTGTTCCGCGCCAGCCGGCTGGTAGTCGACACCGGTTTGCACTCCAAGGGCTGGAGCCGCGAGCAGGCGACCGACTACATGGTCGAGGCGACCGGCTTCGCCCGCCCGCGCACCCAGCGCGAGGTCGAGCGCTACTGCACCCAGATCGGCCAGGCCTGCAGCTACAAGATCGGCCACACGGCCTGGGTGAGGGCGCGCGAGAAGGCGCAGGCCGCGCTCGGCCCGCGGTTCGACGACAAGTGGTTCCACGGCATACTGGCGGAAGGCGTGATGCCGCTGTCGATGTTCGAGAAACGCAACGACGAGCGCATCGCCGAGCGGTTGAGGGTGATGGGTGCTTAGCTCCTCCCATCGACTTGCGATGGGGATGGGGACCGCCCGCGCAGCGGGTGGTGGAGGGGCCCCTCCGTCAATCGGCTTGAGCGCCGATTGCCACCTCCCCATCGCAAGTCGATGGGGAGGATCGTGTTAGCCCTCGACCAGCTCGGCCAGCGCCAGCCAGCGTTCCTCGGCGGCCGCCTTTTCGTGCCGGGCCTTGGCGACAGCCTCGGTCAGCGCGGCGAAGCGGGCGGGGTCGCGGGCGTAGAGCGCCGGATCGTGCAGCGCCGCCTCGTCGCGGAGGATTTCCGCGTCGAGCTCCTCGATCCTTCGCGGAAGGAGGTCGTAATCGCGCTGGTCCTTGTAGCTGAGCTTTCTCCCCCTCCCGCTTGCGGGAGGGGGCTGGGGGGTGGGTCTGTTCGCGGGCGCCTGCGACTTGCCCACCCCCGACCCCTCCCGCACGCGGAAGGGGAGAGCGGCACGCTTCGCTTCCCAGTCGGCATAGCCGCCGGCGACGATGTCGACCTTGCCGCTGCCGTCGAGGCCGAGCGTGACCGTGACCGTGCGGTCGAGGAAGTCGCGGTCGTGGCTGACGATCAGCACGGTGCCGTCGTAGTCGGCGATCACTTCCTGGAGCAGGTCGAGCGTCTCGAGGTCGAGGTCGTTGGTCGGCTCGTCGAGCACCAGCAGGTTCGACCGCCTCGCGAACTCGCGCGCCAACAGCAGCCGGCTGCGCTCGCCGCCCGAGAGCGTCCCGACCCGGGCGTCGACCAGCCCGGGGTCGAACAGGAAGTCCTTGAGGTAGCCCTGGACGTGCTTCCTCACTCCGCGCACGTCGAGCCAGTCGCCGCCCTCGGCGAGCACGTCGCGCAGCCGCTTGTCGGGGCTGAGCACGCTGCGCTGCTGGTCGATCATTACCCCGCTGAGCGTCCTGGCCAGCATCACCGTGCCGGCGTCGGGCGCGAGGTCGCCGGTCAGCAGCCGCAGCAGAGTGGTCTTGCCCGAGCCGTTGGCCCCGACCACCCCGATCCGGTCGCCGCGCTGGATGCGCAAAGTGAAGTCCTTGATGATGGCCCAGCCACGGCCCCCCACCCCCGCTCGTGCTGAGCCTGTCGAAGCACGCGCGCTAGGCGAGCCTTCAGAGTGGCCTTCGACAAGCTCAGCACGAACGGGACTGGGGGGAGAGAATCGTATCATCATCAAGGACTTCAGCTTGCGCATCCAACGCGGCGACCGGATCGGCGTGGTCGGCGCCAACGGCTCGGGCA
>JAIVIY010000182.1 GCA_020200285.1 Novosphingobium sp.
GTTTCGACTTCGCTCACCCGTTCCCTCCTTGTGGTCCCGCCCCTGCGTATCGCGACCCGCGGCGCGCTGGCAAGCGCTTCGCGGCAAACGGCGAAATCGCGAAATTAGCGGGTGGAAATCGTGGTTTGTTTCGCTAAGGTCGATTCCAGATCGGGGTCGCAGCGGGCATTTTCAGGGGCGAAGGCGCAACAGCGCATCGCCCGTGTGCGACGGGGGACGAGCGCCGGTGAGCGAAATCTACAAGGTGGCGATCATCGGATCGGGACCGGCCGGGATGAGCGCCGCGAGCCATGCCGCGAAGCTCGGCCTCAACCATGTGCTGCTGGAGAAGACCGACCACCTTTCCGATACGATCTACAAGTATCAGAAGGGCAAGCACGTGATGGCGACGCCCAACCAGCTGATCCTTCGGTCGGACCAGGAATTCGACGCGGGCAAGCGCGAGGACATCCTCGACAAGTGGAACGGCCGCACCAAGGAACTCAGCGTCAACGTCAAGTTCAACGCCGAGATCAAGGCGATCAAGGGCACCGGCCCGGCGATCCCCGGCTCGGTCCAGAAGATCGTCAGCCGCGCGCGCGACGGCACCACTACCACCACCGAGCTGCAGCGCCACGCTCCGCCCTATGAGCTGACGCTGACCAACGGCGAGACGATCATCGCCGAGAACGTCGTCCTCGCCATCGGCACCCAGGGCAACCCCAACCTGATGCGCTGCCCCGGCGCCGACCTCCCGCACGTCACCTACCAGCTCGACGATCCGTACGTGGTGGTCGACGAGCACATCACCGTGGTCGGCACCGGCGACGCCGGGATCGAGAACGCCCGCGGGCTGGTCGAGGACGAAGTCCAGGGCAACGTCGTCACCGTGCTCAACCGCGCGCAGAAATCGACCAACGTCCGCGAGAGCTTCGCCACCGCCAAGGAGCCCAACGCCAAAGCGCTGGTCGACGACGACGCCGCCGGCCGGCTGACGATCATGTACGAGACCGAGACCAAGGAGGTCGAGCCGGGCTGGATCACCTTGAACACCCGCGACGGCGAGGAGCGGATCCGCTGCGACCGGATCATCGCCCGGATCGGCTCGGCCCCGCCGCGCGCGTTCGTCGAGGGCTGCGGGATCGAGTTCGCCAGCCAGGACCGGCTGGCCTTCCCGACGCTGTCGCCGGTGTTCGAATCGACCGCGCCGGGCATCTTCGTGATCGGCGCGCTCGCCGGCTATCCGCTGATCAAGCACTGCATGAACCAGGGCTACGACGCGATCGAGTTCATCAACGGCAACACCACGCTCGACCCCGCCGACCAGCCGCTGCTCGAGGCCAAGTTCGCCGGGGCGCCGGTCAAGCGCAGCGTCAACGAGTGGCTGGAGTTCCTCCACGACAACGTCACCATCCTCTCGGGCATGACCACGCTGCAGCTGCGCGAGTTCATGCTCGACAGCGACATGCGGTTCTACCGCAAGGGCGATGTGATCTTCGAGAAGAACGATCCCGGAAGCTCGCTGTTCGCGATCGCCGACGGCATGGTCCACGTCCGCATCGACCCGACCGATCCGAGCAAGGTCGTGCCGATCGCCAAGGGCTCGATCTTCGGCGAGGTCGGGCTGATCTCGGGCCGCCGTCGCGGCGCGACGATCGTCGCCGCCGAGGACACGGTCTGCGTCGAGATCAGCCGCAACGCCGCGCTCAAGCTGCAGAGCCAGGTGCCGACCGCCAAGCGCGCGATCGAGCGCATCTCGACCGAGCGCCAGCTGCTGCAGATGTTCGGCGCCGGGCTCACCCCCGACGACATCCGCGAGGTCGTCGACGACGCCAAGATCATGCAGATCAAGGCCGGCGACACGATCCTGCGCGAAGGCGACGAGGGCAAGGAGATCTTCGTCATCCGCGTCGGCTCGATGATCGTCGAGAAGATGGTCGGCGGCAAGCCGGTGTTCCTCAGCTACCTGCCCGCAGGCTCCTACGTCGGCGAGATGGCGCTGATCGCCGGCGGCCGGCGCACCGCCAGCGTGCGCGCCGCGGTGAAGTCCGAGGTCATCAAGATCGACGGCGAGAAGTTCGAGGCTATCCTCAAGTCGCGCCCGGCGCTGCTCGAGCGCGCCAAGAAGGACATGGAGCTCAGGCGCCAGACCAACGCGCAGATCGAA
>JAIVIY010000183.1 GCA_020200285.1 Novosphingobium sp.
CCCCAAGACGTGGAGCTTCTGAGCCGATGACGCGCACCGTTCTCAAGGCGGCGCTGCTCGCCGGCGCCGTGCTCGCCGCCGCGCCCGCCGCGGCCGAGCCCGACACGCTCAGGGAAGCGCTGGCCTCGGCCTATCGGACCAACCCGACGCTGCTCGGCGCGCGCGCGCAGCAGCGCGCGGTCGACGAAGGCGTGCCGATTGCGCGCGCCGAGGGGTTGCCCTCGGTCAACGCCGACACGCAGTACGTCGAGTTCCTCAAGCAAAGCTCGACCAACTTCACCGCGCCCGAGCGCCAGGTCGGCGTGGGCGTCGATCTAGGCGTTCCGATCTACTCCGGCGGGGCGGTCAAGAACTCGATCCGCGCGGCCAAGCGCCGGGTCGAGGCCGGCCAGAACGATCTGCGCGCGACCGAGTCCAGCGTCTTCACCCAAGTGGTCGCGGCTTACATGGACGTGATCCGCGATCAGGCCATGGTCGGGCTGACCGGCAGCAACGTCCGCGTGCTCGAGGTCAACTTGCGCGCGACCGGCGACCGCTTCGAGATCGGCGACCTCACCCGCACCGACGTCGCCCAGTCGAACTCGCGTCTGGCGCTGGCCCGCGGCGACTTCCGCACCGCCCAGGCCAACCTGATCGCCAGCCGCGAGCGCTATATCCAGGTCGTCGGCAAGCCGCCGGTCGAGCTCCAGCCGCCGCCGCCGCTGCCCAATCTACCCGCGAGCGTCGAGGAAGCCGAAGCGATTGCGCTGACCGACAACCCCGACCTGCTCGCCGCGCGCGAGCGCAGCCGGGCCGCGCGTTACGACATCGACGTCGCGGGCGCGGGTCGCCTACCCCGGGTCAGTGTGTTCACCGGAGGCGACTATTCCAACTTCCTCGGCACGCTCGGCGGCAACATCGGCACCGGAGTCGACCAGGTCTCGACCACGGCCCAAGCGGGGGTCCGGGCAACGATCCCGGTCTTCCAGGGGGGACTTCCGGCAGCGCAAGAACGCCGCGCCCAGGCCCAGGCGGCCGCGACTTACGAGACCGAGATCGCGGTCGAGCGCGACGTCATCGCCCAGGTGCGCAGCGCCTGGTCGTCGTGGCAGGCGGCGAACGAGATCATCGCGACGAATCAGAGCGCGGTCGACGCGGCGACGCTGAGCCTCGAAGGCGTGCGGGCCGAGAACACCGTCGGCAACCGCACGATCCTCGACATCCTCGACGCCGAGCAGGAACTGCTCCGCGCGCAGGTCCAGCTCGTTACCGCGCGGCGCAACGCCTATGTCGCGGGCTTCAGCCTGCTCGCCGCGATGGGCAAGGCGGAAGCCGAGGATCTCGGGCTCGACGCCGGCCCGCTCTATGGTCCGGAGGTTAACTACCGCCGGGTTAAAGGGAAATTCTGGGACTGGGCGATGGACCCCGATCCCAGGCCGCAATCGACGCGCACCGTTGACACGCCCGCGCAGGATGCGTCTATTCCCCCCGAATGAGCAGGCCCGAGGGGGCACAGGGGTGACGTCAATGCGCCAGGCCGGTGAGCCTTCGGTCGAGGAAATCCTCGAATCGATCAAGAAGGTGATCGCGCGCGACAACCGCGCCGACGCCGAGCAGGTCCGCCGGCGCCGCGAAGGCGACGGGGTGATGACCGTGCGGACGCTGCCCACCCCCCAGGCCGATCCGGTCTACGACCAGCCCGGCGAGCCCGCGCCGGTGCTCGAGCTCACCGACGCCGAGCTGGCTCCGCTCGATGACGAAGCCAACGAGTTTGCGGAAGACGAGGGCGAATACGCGATGGACGAGCTTGAAGACGAGGCGGCCGCCGCGCCGCCCGCTCAGACCGCCGACGAGCCGCTGCTCGCCGCCAACGCCCGCTCGTCGGTGCGCGAATCGCTGACCGCGCTCGCGATGCTGGCCGAGCCCGGCGCGCGGCCGCAGATCGTCCGGTCGGGCGAGACCTCGCTCGAAGGGCTGGTCCGCGAGTTGCTCAAGCCGTTGCTGGCCGAATGGCTCGAGAAGAACCTGCCGGGCATGGTCGACCAGCTGGTCGCGGCCGAGATCTCGCGGATCGTCGGCAAGCGCGGGTAGCCGCGCTGGACAATCCGCCCGAATCGATCGCGACCGCGCGCGTCGCGCTGGACAATCT
>JAIVIY010000112.1 GCA_020200285.1 Novosphingobium sp.
GGCCGAGGCCGAGGAGTGGACGATCGAGAAGTTCGAGGGGCCCGTCCCGGCCTAAGGGATCCGTTCGGCCTCGGCGTAGGGCGTGCCGTCCTTGCGGAAGTAGCCGTCGGCGCTGAACTTCATGTCGATATCCGAATAGGCGCCGCCCCCGTCGCGGTTGCCGCCGCTGATGCAGACGAAGACGCAGTCCGAGCCCGATTCGTTGACCAGGTGATGGCCGTTGTCGACCGCCTTGGGCCAGGCGCAGATGTCGCCCGGGCGCAGCACGGTACGCCCCTCGTCCTCGACCAGCACCGCCTCGCCGGCGAGCATCACCAGCAGCTCGTCTTCTTCTTCGTGCCAGTGCCGCTGCGACGACCATGCCCCGGGCCTCAGCACGACGTGGCTCGCGCCGAGCTGGGTCAAGCCGCCGGCCGGGGCCAGGCGGCGATACCAGCGCCCCTGCACTGGCGCGTCGAACGGCGGCGGATAGCCGGTGGCATTGGACTGCGAGATGGCGTCGAGATCGAGCTTGGGCATCGGCGGCTTCCTTCGCTTGCCCGACTGTTCTAGGCCAAGCCCATGGGGAGCTCCAGCGACGTCGTCGAGCTGGCCGAGCGGCTGATCGCGTGCCCCAGCGTGACTCCGGCGGCGGGGCTGGCGTTCGACGCGCTCGGGGCGATGCTGGCGCCGCTGGGCTTTGCGGTGACGCGCTTCCAAGCGGGCGAGCCGCCCGACGGACCGGTCGAGAACCTGCTGGCGACCCGCCCCGGCCCCGCGGGCAGCCGCCACTTCGCCTTCGCCGGGCATCTCGACGTGGTCCCGCCGGGCGAGGGCTGGACCACCGCGCCGTTCGCGCCCGAGCGGCGCCCAAGTCCCGGGGGCGAGCTGCTCTACGGCCGCGGCGCGGTCGACATGAAGGGCGCGATCGCGGCGATGGTCGCGGCGGCGGCCGACGTCCCGCGCGACGCCGGAACCGTCAGCTTCGTCATCACCGGCGACGAGGAAGGCCCGGCGCGGTTCGGGACCGTGGCGCTGATCGAAAAGATGCGCGCGAGCGGCGCGATCCCCGACTTGTGCCTGGTCGGCGAGCCGACCAGCGTCAGCCGGCTCGGCGACATGGCCAAGATCGGGCGGCGCGGCTCGGTCAACGTCTGGCTGAGCGTCGCCGGGCGCGAGGGCCACGTCGCCTACCCGCACCTCGCCGACAACCCGGTCCCCAAGCTGGTGACGATGCTCGCCGAACTCGACGCGCTCGAGCTCGATGCCGGCACCGAGTGGTTTCAGCCCTCGAACCTCGAGATCACCGATCTCATGGTCGGCAATCCGGCGACCAACGTGATCCCGGCCGAGGCCAGAGCGCGGATCTCGATCCGCTTCAACGACTTGCACACCGGGGCCGAGCTCGCGGCGCGAGTGACGGAGATCGCCGTCTACCGGCGGATCGCGCTCAGCGCGCTCGCCTGAGCACGACGTAGACCGCGCCCGCGCCGCCGTGGCGCTGGTGCGCGGGGCGGATCGCGGCGATCGCCGACGCGTGCGGGCTCGCCGCGAGCCAGTCGAGCAACTTGGCGCGGATCGCGCCGCGGCGCTGCCCGCGCTGGTCGTGCTCGCCATGCGGACGAGGCTTGCCGGCGATGACCAGCACCACCCGCGCGCCGATCGCCCGCGCCTGGGCGATCCCGCCCATCAGCCGATCGTGCGCGGCGTGGAGGCCAAGGCCGTGGAGGTCGATCTCGGCATCGGGCGCTACGAGCCCGCGGGCGAGGCGCTTGTCCCACGAGGCGTCGAGGGTGCGATTGTCCAAATCCTCCCCGAGCTTGCCTCGGGGAGGGGGACCGCCGCCGCGCAGCGGCGGGGGTGGAGGGGATTCTCGTAAGAGATCTGCCGGAGGGCTTTCGTCGGCTGGTGGGATTTCCCCTCCACCACGCTTCGCATGGTCCCCCTCCCCGAGACGAGCTCGGGGAGGATTTAAAGGAACCACCGTCGCCGCGACCCGCCGCCACAGCGCCGCCTCGCTCGGGCTCAGCCCGCGCGGCGCGGTCACGGCGTGGCGCGGCGTGCCAGCGTGCCCTTGGGGACGAGGATGTAGGCCCGGCCGCGCGCGCTCATCCCGCCGGCGATGGTTTGCGCGCGCGCGCCCGCGCCCCAGAAGGTGTCGAAGCGGTTGGCGCCCTTGATCGCCCCGCCGGTGTCCTGCGCGATCCACAGCCCGTTGGCTTCGGGCCGGTCGACGCTGAGCCACACCGGCGCGCCGAGCGGGGTGTAGGCGGGATCGGCGGCGACGCTCGAATCGGCGCGCACCGGCACGCCGAGCGCGCCCAGCGGGCCGTCGCCGACCAGCTCGCGGAAGAACACCCAGCTCTTGTTCTGGCGCATCAGCGCGCGGCCTTCCTCGGGATGGTCGCGCAAGTACTGGACGATGCCCTGCATCGAGCCCGGGTACTGCCCCGGCGCGTCGCCGAGCAGCCCGCGCTCGCGCATCACCGAGCCGACCCCGACGTACTCGCGGCCGTTCTGCCCGGCATAGCCGATCCGCATCACAGTGCCGTCGGGCGTGCGCAGCCGGCCCGAGCCCTGGATCTGGAGGAAGAACATCTCGATCGGGTCGAGCGCCCAGGCGATCTCCAGCCCTTTGCCGGCGAGCGCGCCGTCTTCGATCTCGGCGCGTTCGTAGTACTGCACGAACCGGCCCGCCGCGTCGTAGCGGCCGAGCGGGGGCCGGCCGGTGCGCTGCTCGGGCGGGGTCTCGGCCGGCCAGCCGCGGACGAGATCGGGCGGGACGCGATAGACCGGGACATCGTAGCCGGGCAGGCGCTGACGCGCGCCGGCGATCTCGGGCTCGAAATAGCCGGTGGCGAAGGCGGCGCCGTCGGCGACCTGGGCGGTCTCGAACCAGGTCGCGAAGAAGCTCGCGGCCTGCCCCGCGGGCCAGCTCCGCGCCGCGGCGCAAGCCGGCTGCCAGTCGCCCGCCGCGGTCAGCCGGCTGGCGTCGGTGCGCGACAGCAGCTGGGGGCAGGATTCGATGAAGCTGCGGAGCGCGCCAGCCGCATCGGCCTCGGCGATGCCCAGCGCGGAGACCGACGGCCCGGCGCGCACGGTCGGCGGAACCGGTGTCGGGGTCGGGGTGGGCGTTGGGCTAGGCGAGACGGGCGGGGGCTCGACCGGATAGCGCGGCGGCGGGATCAGCGGCCCGCACGCCGAAATCAGTGCGGTCACCAGAACGGCAAGGACCGCCCGACCATTCACCGTTCGCCCTGAGCCTGTCGAAGGGCTGTTCTTCACTTCTGCCGCCCTCGAAAGGAAGTGCGGGGCTTCGACAAGCTCAGCCCGAACGGGATGGGAATCGAGGGCTCAGCCCTCGTCGGTTTCGTCGAGCAGCCAGTCGGGATCGCCCGAGGTCACGTCGCGCGAGAAGGTCCACAAGTCGCGGCTCTCGATCGCATCGTCCAATGAGCCGGCGACGACCTGGCTTGCGGCGTCGCGGGTGACCGAGGCGATGTCGGCGACGAAGCGCACCCGGACCCGCGCGGTCGCGCCGTCGAGCTCGGCGTGGTCGATCACCGCCTGCTCGATCCGGATCAGGCGGTTGTCGAGCGTCTCGCCGGCCGCGGCGCGCGCGTCGATCGCCGCGGCGAAGCCGTCGTAGACGTCCTTGTCGCACAGCTGGGCGAGCTCGTCCTTGTCGCCGCGCCAGTACGCCTCGAGGATCATCGCGTAGGCGTTCTTGGCGCCTTCGAGGAACGCGCCGACGTCGAACCGGCGGTCGGCGGCGACGATCGCGCGTACGCCGGTTTCGGCGCCGGGCGGGAAGCCGGGGCGGTCGAGCGCGGGGCCGGCCGGACGCGCGGGCGCCTCGGCGCGGGGTGCCGGAGACCGCGTCGGCGCGGGCGCGTCGGGCCGGTGCACCGGGCGGTTGACCGGCGGCGGCTCGTCGTGCTCGGCGCGGCGGCCGAGCACCGAATAGAGGCGCAGGCCGAGAAACGCGGCGACCATCGCCAGGATTACGATCTCGATAACCACGCCTCAGTCCCGCTCAATGATGCTCGCGTTCGCCCGCTTTGGAGGAGCAACTTGCCCCAGATAGGTACGAAAGACAAATGAACAACGCGTGGATGCCGGCGCGTTCCCGAAAGAAATGCACCGCTGGCCGCGCGCGAGGGCCGGCCTTGCCGCCGCCATTGCCGCCCATGGCCCATCCTGCTAGGCGCGCGGGCCTGTTTCCGACCCTTCCCACACGAAAGCGAATCCCATGGACGAGCCCGGCGACGACATCCTCCAGAACCTCGATCTCGACGCCCGGGCGGCGGGCAACGGCCCCGGAAACGGCGAAGACACCCAGCCCGCGGTCGGGATCATCTCGCAGTACGTCAAGGATCTGTCGGTCGAGAACCCCAACGCGCCCGAAAGCTATCAGTGGCAGGACCCGCCGCAAGTCGACGTCCAGTTCAACATCGGCAGCCGCACGCTGTCGGGCGAGGTCCACGAGGTCGAATTGAAGATCACCGTTGCCTCCAAGCACCAGGCGGGCACCGCGTTCGCGGTCGAGCTGGTCTATGGCGGGCTGATCGGCATGCGCAACATGTCGGACGAGATGGTCCACCCGTTCCTCTATGCCGAGGCGCCGCGGATCCTGTTCCCGTTCGCGCGGCGGATCGTCGCCGACGCGGTCCGCGACGCGGGCTATCCGCCGCTGATGCTCGAGCCGATCGACTTCAACGGCATCTACCTCCAGCAGCTCGCCCAGCGCCAGGCCGAGCAGGAAGCCGCCGGCGGCGAGGCCGCGCCGGTCGGCAACGCCTGATGCGTCCGCGTCCCCTCCCCCAAGCGGGAGGGGCCAAAGCTCCATGAGCCTGGTCCGCAGCGTCGGGACGATCGGCGGGCTGACCGCGGTCAGCCGCGTGTTCGGCTTCGTCCGCGACATGCTGCTCGCCCGGGTGCTCGGCGCGGGCGGGGTGGCCGACGCCTGGCAGCTCGCGTTCCAGCTGCCCAACATCTTCCGCCGACTGTTCGCCGAAGGCGCGTTCGCCTCGGCGTTCGTGCCGCTGTTCAACCGCCGGATGAGCGAGGCCGACCCCGAGCTCGCCGAAGCTAGCGGCTTCGCCAGCGAGGTCATGGCGGTGCTGATCCCGATCCTGATCGGGTTCTCGGCGCTGGCGCTGATCGCGATGCCGTGGATCATGGGGCTGTTCGCCAGCGACGCGCTGGCCGCCGACGCCGCGCGCTTCGACCTCGGGGTGGCGATGGCGCGGATCGCGTTTCCCTATTTGGCCTTCATGAGCATCGCCACGCTGTTCGCCGCGGTGCTCAACAGCCTGTCGCGCTTCGCCGCGGCGGCGGCCGCGCCGATCCTGCTCAACCTCTGCCTGATCGCCGCGCTGGCGGCCGGGGCGATGCTCGACGGCGGCGAGGGCGCCAAGCGCCAGACCGGGCTCTACCTGGCGATCGCGGTCTCGTTCTCGGGGCTGTTCCAGCTCATCTGGCTGTGGTGGTGGATCCGCCGCGCCGGCTTCCGCTTCGCCGCGCGGCGGCCGCGGCTGACCCCGGGGGTGCGCGAGCTCGGCCGGCTGATCGTGCCCGCGGTGTTCGGGGCCGGGGTCTACCAGATCAGCCGCTTCATCGACTTGTTCTTCCTCGCCGGGCTGCCCGACAAGTCGATCACCTTCCTGGCGATGGCCGACCGGCTCAACCAGATGCCGCTGGGCATCATCGGCATCGCGCTCGGCACCGCGATCCTCCCCGCGCTGTCGCGGTTCATCGCCCGCGACGAGGCCGACGGCGCGTTCCGGCTGCAGAGCAACGCGGTCGAGCTGGCGCTGCTGCTGACGCTGCCCGCCGCGGTCGCGCTGTTCGTCACCGGCAGCGCGATGACCCGCGCGTTCTACACCGGCGGCGCGTATACCGTCGCCGACAGCCTGGCGACGGGCGCGGTGGTGGCGATGCTGGTGGTCGGGCTGCCCGCCTACGTGCTGGTCAAGGTGCTGGTGCCCGCGTTCTTCGCGCGCAAGGACACCCGCACCCCGGTCTTCACCGCCGCCGCCTCGCTGGCGATCAACGTCGCGCTCAACCTGATCCTGGTGCCGCGGCTGGGGGTCGAGGGCCTGGCGCTGGCCGGGTCGCTCTCGGCGTGGTGCAACTGCGCCTTGCTCTACGCGGTGCTGGCGAGGAAGGGGCACTTTCACCTGACCCCCCCGGTCGCCGGGCGGATCGCCCGGATCGCGCTGGCCGCGGCGGTGATGGGGGCGGCGCTGTGGTGGATCACGCCTTACGGCGCGGCGTGGTTCGTCGGCGGCGTGCTTCAGCGCGTCGGCTCGATCCTCGCGCTGGTCGGGGTCGGCGGCGCGATCTTCTTCGCGGCGGCCTGGCTGCTGGGGGTGGTCAACCGCGAGACGATCGGCCAATTGCGCCGCCGGCAACTCTGAGGAACAGCGATGCGCCCAACACCAATGAGGGTGGTCTCGGGCATCCAGCCCACCGGCAACCTCCATCTCGGCAACTACCTCGGGGCGATCCGCAACTGGGTGCGGATGCAGGACGACGTCGCCGCGAGCGGGGGGCAGTGCCTTTATTTCCTCGCCGACCTCCACGCCATCTCGATGCCGCACGACCCCGCCGAGCTGGCGAGCGCGACCCGCGAGATGGTCGCCGCGCTGGTCGCCTGCGGGATCGATCCGCAGCGCTCGATCGTGTTCAACCAGGCGCAAGTCCCCGCGCACGCCGAGCTGCAGTGGCTATTGAACGGCACCGCGCGGATGGGCTGGCTCAACCGCATGACCCAGTGGAAGGACAAGGCCGGCAAGAACCGCGAGGGCGCCTCGATCGCGCTGTTCACCTATCCGGTGCTCCAGGCCGCCGACGTGCTGCTTTACCAGACCACCCACGTCCCCGTGGGCGACGACCAGAAGCAGCACCTCGAATTGGCCCGCGACATCGCGGCCAAGTTCAACAACGATTTCGGCGGCGGGAGCGAAGTGTTCACGCTGCCCGATCCGATCGTCCCGCCCGAGGCGGCGCGGATCATGAGCCTGCGCGACGGCGCGGCGAAGATGAGCAAGTCCGATCTTAGCGAGATGAGCCGGATCAACCTGACCGACGACGCCGACACGGTGATGCAGAAGGTCAGGAAAGCGAAGACCGACCCGGAGCCGCTGCCCGCCGAGGCGGCGGGGCTCGAAGGCCGGCCCGAGGCGCAGAACCTGGTGGCGATTTACGCCGCGCTCGCCGGGACCAGCGTCGCCGACGTCCTCGCGCGGTTCGGCGGGCAGGGCTTCGGCGCGTTCAAGCCCGCGCTGGGCGAGCTGCTGGTCGAAGTGCTGAGCCCGATCTCCGCGCGGTTCAACGCGCTGCGCGGGGACCGCGCCGCGCTCGACGCGATCCTCGCCGACGGCTCGGGCAAGGCGCGCGCGCTGGCCGCACCGACGCTGACGGCGGCATACGCGGCGCTCGGGCTGGCGCGCTAAGCGCGAACAAACGACACACCCGGCATTCAACGCGCATTCAGCGACTCCGCACTAAGCAAATTTCATGCTAAAACAGTCTCGTGCCCGACAGACCGGGCTGCGGACCGGACCACTGGAGTTTGTCGCGATGTCTTCGCCCACCCGTTCTTCCCTGCGCCGGCTCGGCCTTGTAACCGCGCCGCTGCTGCTCGCGGGCCTCGCCGCCTGCGCCACCCCGTTCAACGCCAACGTCAAGCGCTTTTCGGGCGCGTTGCCGGCACCCTCGGGCCAGACGTTCGCGGTCGTGCCCCTCGATGCGCGCGATGGCGGGCTCGAGTTCGCGCAGTACGCCGATCTCGTCGCCGCGCAGATGAACCGACTCGGCTACGTCCGCACCGACCCGAGCCACCCTCAGGATCGACGACAAGTCGAGCGGCCGCCGGCTGTTCGAGGGCAAGGCCCAGGCGGCGTCGCGCTCAAACCGGCTCGGCTATCTCGTCCCCAACCTGGTCGAGGCGATGTTCACCGGCTTCCCCGGCCACAACGGCGAGACGGTGCGGATCTCGATCGCGCCCGAGGACGGCAAGCGGACGATCAAGCCGATCCGCGACCGCGACTTCGAGCGCAATCGCTACTAAGCCTAGCCAGACCGACGATGAAGGGCGGACCGGGACGGTCCGCCCTTTTCGGTTCAGGCAGGCGCGATCGAGGCGACCCCGCCCGTCGAGCCGAACCCGCCCTCGCCGCGGTCGGTTTCGTCGAGTTCGGCAACCTTGAGCCAGCTGGCGCGGACCACCGGCGAGAGCACCAATTGGGCAATGCGGTCGCCGCGGCGGACCTCGAACGCGGCCGGGCCGTGGTTGATCAGCAGCACCTTGAGTTCGCCACGGTAGTCCGAATCGATCGTGCCCGGGGTGTTGGGCACGCTGATCCCGTGCTTGAGCGCCAGGCCCGAGCGCGGGCGGACCTGGATCTCGTAGCCGGTGGGAATCGCCACGCACAGCCCGGTCGCCACCGGCCAGCGCTCGCCGGGGTCCAGCGTCACGTCCTCGGCGGCGAGCACGTCCATCCCCGCCGCGCCGGCGCTGGCGTAGGCGGGCAGCGTCAGCCCCTCGAAATGGGGCAGGCGCTTGACCATCACCGGAACGCTTTCAGCCGAGTGCATCGGCGACCCGCTCGATCAGCCGCCGCGCGACTTCGTCCTTGGGTAGCGGCTCCCAGTCCTCGACCCCCTTCTTGGTGACCAGGTGGACGCGGTTGTCCTCGCCGCCCATGACGTCTCCCGAGACGTCGTTGGCGACGATCCAGTCGGCGGCCTTGCGCTTCAGCTTGGCTTCGGCGTTGGCGACCACGTTCCCGGTTTCGGCGGCGAAGCCGATCACCAGCTTGGGCCGCTTGCGCCCGGTGGCGACGGTGGCGAGGATGTCGGGGTTCTCGGTCAGGACCAGCGCCGGTGGGGCCGAGCCGCGCTTCTTCATCTTCTCGCCGGCGAGCTCCTTGGTCCGCCAGTCGGCGACGGCGGCGACCATGATCGCGGCGTCGGCGGGAAGCGCGGCGGCAACCGCCTTAGCCATCTCCTGCGCGGTCTCGACGTCGATCCGCGCGACCCCCGGCGGGGTCGCCAGCGCGACCGGGCCCGAGACCAGCGGCGTGGCGGTCGGCGTTGGGGATCGCATCGGGATCGGTCGGGGGCGCGGCCCTGGCCCTGCCCTTGCGGACCAGCAGCGGCGAGACTGAGAGGTCGATTTCGGACGGCGGTTCGGGTTCGGCGACAAGGTCTTCGTCGGATGCGCCATGCTCGGCGGCAAGCTCCTCGCCCTCGGCGCGCGAATTGCGCGCAATCAGACCAGCACTCAGTCCGCCCAGGCCTTCGCCCTCCTCCTCGGCCGCTAGCCCCGGCAGTTGCGGCAACAGCGCCCCGCCGGCCAGCACGTCGCCGATCGCCAGCCACACCCCTTCTGGCTCGGGCAGGCGGCCGGCGCCGAACTCGCCGCAAGCCATCGGCCCCTCGTCGGGCTCGAGCACGTGGACCCCGCGGCCGCGCAACTCGGCGACGTTGCGCTGGGTCGCGGCGTGCTCCCACATCCTGACGTTCATCGCCGGGACCGCGAGCACCGGCTTGTCGGTGGCGAGCAGCAGCGTGGTGGCGAGGTCGTCGGCGACGCCCGCGGCCATCTTGGCGAGCAGATCGGCGCTCGCCGGGCAGACCACCACCAGGTCGGCCTGGCGGCTGAGCTGGATGTGGCCGATCTCGACCTCGTCCTTGAGGTCCCACAGCGAGCTGTGGACCGCGTTCTCGCTCAACGCCGCGAGCGTCATCGGGGTGACGAATTCGGCGCCCGCGCGGGTCAGCACGCAAACCACCTCTCCGCCGCCCTTCCGGATCAGCCGGACCAGCTCGCAAGCCTTGTAAGCGGCGATGCCCCCGCCCACGATCAGGAGGATGCGTGGGCCGGTCACAGGGTGATCGATGCCAGTTCAGAGGTCACCAAATGCCTCATCGTCTGCTGGCGTGAACCAATCCGGCATCGTCGTGCGAAGCATGATGCCGAACGCTCTGTCTTCAGCGCTCGTTAGCCGCTTCCGGGTAGGCTTCGTGTACAACTTTCTCAGGGGCTTCTCTGCCTGCATGAGCGCAGGTAATACGACATACGCGCCTTCGGGCAAGGCTAAGGGGGAACCGCCATGCGTCTCGTGCTCACCGCGCTGATCTTCCTCGCCGGCTTGCTCGACTTGTTCCTCGGCGTCGGCTTCCTGATCGATCCCGCGGGAAGCGGCGCGCAGCTTGCGGTGCTGCCCGACGGGGTGGCGGGGCTGTCGACCATCCGCGCCGACTTCACCGCGTTCTTCCTGGTTGCCGCGGGCTGCATGATGTGGGGCGCGTGGCGCAGGAACGGCGACTTGCTGCTGCCCCCGGCGGCGCTGTTCGGGGTCGCGTTCATCGGCCGCGCGATCGATCTCGCCATCAACGGCGCTTACCCGGGATGGTGGATGCCGATGGCGGTCGAGGCGTTCCACACGGTGCTGTTGCTGGCCGCCTGGCGAGTGCTGCCGCACCACCGGATCGAAGAGATCGCGGGTTAGCCGAGCAGGCCGCTCCATACGCCGGCCAGAACCAGCCCTGCCCCCGCCGCCGCAGCCAACGCATAGCCCAGCCAGTCGCCGCGCCGCCGGCGCTCCCACATCAGCTCGATCCGCGGCAGCGGCGGCGGGTCGGGCGCGCCGCCCTTGGGCGGGTAGCGCTCCTCGATCCGCCGGATCAGCGCGGGGATTCGCAGCAAGGTGTCGGCGTCCTCGCGCAAGCGGTCGGCCAGCGCGGCCTCGGGGCCGAGCTCGTCGCGGATCCAGCCGCGCACGTAGGGCGCCGAAACGTCCCACATGTTGATGTCGGGATCGAGGCTGGTGGCCAGCCCTTCGACCATCACCATCGTCTTTTGCAGCAGCAGCAGGTGCGGCTGGGTCTGCATGTCGAAGTCGCGGGTGATCGCGAACAGCCCGTCGAGCATCATCCCGACCGACAGCTCCTTGACCGGCTTGCCGCGCATCGGCTCGCCGACCGCGCGCAAGGCGGTGGCGAACTCGTCGAGGGAATGGTGGGCGGGCACGTACTGCGCCTCGAAGTGGATCTCGGCGACGCGGCGGTAGTTGCCGGTGGTCAGGCCGTAGAGGATCTCGGCGAGCCAGGCGCGCGCGCGGCGGTCGATCCGTCCCATGATGCCGAAGTCGATCGCCGCGATCGTGCCGTCCGCTTCCACGAACAAATTGCCCTGGTGCATGTCGGCATGGAACAGCCCGAGGCTGATCGCCTGGGTGAGGAACGCCAGCACCAACCGCTTGGCCAGCTCCTTGCAGTCGTGCCCCGCGGCCTCGAGCGCGGCGCGGTCGCTGACCTTGATCCCCTCGACCCAGTCGAGCGTCATCACCCGGCTGTTCGTACGGTCCCAGTCGATCGCGGGGACGCGGTAACCGGGGAACGCCGTCATCGCCTCGGCCAGCTCGGATGCCGAGGCGGCCTCGCGCCGCAAGTCGAGCTCGCGAACCGTCCAGCGCTTGAAGTTGGCGATGACCAGCCGCGGGCGCAGCCGGCTCGCCTCGCCGCCGAGCGCCTCGAGGTGCGCGGCGGCCCATTCGTAAGTGTCGATGTCGCGCGCGAACCTCCCGCGGATGCCCGGGCGCAGCACTTTGACCGCGACCTCGCGCCCCTCGCTGGTCAGCGCACGGTGGACCTGGGCGATCGAGGCCGCGCCGACCGGCTCGGGCTCGATCGTCGCGAAGACGGTTCCCAGCGGCTTCTGGAAGCTCGCCTCGATCTCCTCGCAGACCGCCTTGAACGCCACCGGCGGCAGGCTGTCCTGCAGGCTCAGCAGGTTGTGCGCGGCGTCCTCGCCGACCAGGTCGGGCCGGGTGGCGAGCGTCTGGCCGAGCTTGATCGCCGCCGGGCCGATGTCCTGGAACGCGCCGGCGTAGTCGGGCAGCCGGGGCTGGCGCGTGCCGAGCCGGGCGATCCGGCACAGCCGCCGGACTTGCGCCGGGGTGTTGGGATCGTGCTCGATCCCGCGCAGCGCGCCGTGGCGGGCGAGCGTCCGCCCCCAGCCGAGGAGGCGCAAGATGTGCGTCGCGGGTTGGGTCACCCCTAGACTTTCCACCCCGAATGGATCGCGACGAGCCCGCCGAGGATCGGCTCGGCCTTGACCTGGGCGAAGCCGGCGGCGCGGATCATCGCCGCGAAGGAGGCCATGTCGGGGAAGCGGCGGATCGATTCGATCAGGTAGCGGTAGGAGTCAGCGTCGCCGGCGATCGCCTCGCCGATCCTCGGCACGAGCTTGTGCGAATAGGCGTCGTAAGCTTGCGCGAACCCGGGCCAGGTCGTGGTCGAGAATTCGAGGCAGAAGAATCGCCCGCCATACTTGAGCACCCGATGCGCTTCGGCCAGCGCGCGGTCGATGCGGGTGACGTTCCGGATCCCGAACGCGATCGTGTAGGCGTCGAAGCTCTTGTCCGGGAACGCAAGCTCCTCGGCGTCCTGGCGCGACCACACCAGGCCGTCGATGCCGCGCTTCCCCGCCCGCTCGAGCCCGACGTCGAGCATGTCCTGGTTGATGTCGGCGACGGTCACCCGCGCGCCGTGGTCGGCGAGGCGGAAGGCGATGTCGCCGGTGCCCCCGGCCATGTCGAGAATTCGCTCGTCCGCGCGCGGCTTGACCCGGCGGACGAAGGTGTCCTTCCACAACCGGTGCATGCCGACGCTCATCGCGTCGTTCATCCGGTCGTAGTTCCTGGCCACATTGGAGAACACCGCCCCGACACGCGCGGTCTTCTCCGCCGGCGCGACGTCTTGGTAGCCGAAGGGGACGGTTTCGGGCTCGCGCATAGGGGCGGCCTTTAGAGGGCGATTGCCGGGCGCGCAAAGCTTGTTAGAGCGCGCGGATGCCCGAGCTGCCCGAAGTCGAAACCACCGTCCGCGGGCTGGCGCGCTATCTCGACGGCGAGCGGATCGCGGGGGTCGCGGTCAACCGGCCGAACTTGCGCCGCGCGTTTCCGGTCGAGCTCGCGCAGACGCTTACCGGGGCCCGTGTCACCGGCCTCGGCCGGCGCGCCAAGTACGGGCTGATCCACACCGACCGCATGGCGACCCTGGTGTTCCACCTCGGCATGTCGGGGCGCTGGCGGATCGATCCCGAGGCGATCGACAAGCACGACCATCTGGTGCTCGAGACCGCGCCCCGCCCGAACCAGAAAAGCCATGTCCTGGCGCTGTGCGACCCGCGCCGGTTCGGCTCGGTCGATCTGGTCGACACCGAGCGGCTCGACGAGTGGCCGTCGTTCGCGGCGATGGGACCCGAGCCGCTCGGCGACGCGCTGACCGCGGAGCATTTGCGCAACGCCTTCCGTGGCCGGGTCGCGTCGCTCAAGCAGCTGCTGCTCGACCAGCGGATCGTCGCCGGGCTTGGCAACATCTACGTCTGCGAGGCGCTGTTCCGCGCCCGGATCGATCCGCGCAAGGCCGCGGGCAAGGTTTCGCTGCCCGCGCTGCGGCGGCTGGTCCCGGCGATCCGGGCGGTGCTCGGCGAGGCCATCGCGGCGGGCGGCTCGAGCTTGCGCGACTACGCCCAGCCTTCGGGCGAGCTCGGCTATTTCGCCTCGAGCTTCGACGTCTACGACCGCGAGGGCGAGGCGTGTTCGTGCGGCGACACGGTCCGCCGTATCGTCCAGGGCGGGCGCAGCACCTGGTTCTGCCCGAAGTGTCAGAGATAGCGCTCCTGTCCGCCTGACGGCGGAAGCGTCGCCAGCCTTCGACGGAGGTCGCAGGCGCACCCACAAGGAAGTTGACGATTCGTCCTCGCGGCGCTAGGGCGCGCGCTTTCCGGCGGGCCTCGGCCTGCCTTTTCGCACAGCACCAGCAGGACATCCGGCCGCGCCGCGGCCCGATCGAAGGACGACCATGGCCAATACGCCGCAAGCCAAGAAGCGCATCCGCCGCAACGACAAGCGCGCCGAGATCAACGGCGACCGCCTCGGCCGCATCCGCACTTTCGTCAAGAAGGTGGAAAGCGCGCTCGACGGCGGCGACAAGACCGCGGCGCAGGACGCGCTCACCGCAGCCCAGCCCGAGCTGGCGCGCGGGGTGGCGCGCGGGGTGCTTCACAAGAACACCGCCTCGCGCAAGATGTCGCGACTCAGCAAGCGCGTCGCTGCACTCTGATTCGCGCGCGCCGCCCCGGCGCGGCGGCACAGAACTAGAACATCATCGAGGCCGGCGGAGCGATCCCCGGCCTCTCGCTTTGTCCGCGCCGGAGGCATCCGCACCGACTCACGGATTCCCCGCGATTCGCCGGCTCGCGGCTTTTTAACTTAGGTAAAACAACGGTTTGGAAATTCGTCCCACGAGATTCTCGCACCCGGCCCGCGGTCAAGGCGATTATTTCAGTTTTTTTACGGCTAGCACTCTTGCGCGGCGCTGGGGCGGGCCTACGAATTGCCCAAGCCGAGCGACGGCGTGCGCAAGGCCGACAATCCAGTCCCACAGCCGAAGGCGGATCGCTCGTGGTCCGCGTGACCGCTGTTTGCGCCCCGGCCAGCCGCACGGCTGACGGGGGCGAGAGGGCATTCAGTCGCAAGCCGCGCGCCAAACGCGCGGCGAGATGAGAGGAATCGGCGGGGGGGCGCGCCGGGCGGGGGTCGATGAACAAGGCAGACATGGATACCAGGATCGAGGATCAGGAAGCGCTCGATCTCGCGGCGGACTGGGCCGACATCAGCCAGGGCTTGCGCAAGGATCTCGGGCAGCAGCTCCACAGCCAATGGATCAAGCCGATCCAGCTGGGCAGCTTCTGCAAGGAAACCGGCACGCTCGACTTGTTCCTGCCGACCGAGTTCTCCGCCAACTGGGTCGCCGACCGCTTCGCCGACCGCTTGTCGCTGGCGTGGAAGATCGCACGGCAAGAAGTCCGCCACGTGCGCATCTCGGTCCACCCGCGCCGTCGCGCGCTGCCCGAGCTCAAGCTCAACGGCACGCCCGCGCCGCAGCCGGGGATGTACACCGCGGCGAGCGCGCTGGTCGCGCCGGGGATCGCCGATTCGCTCTCGGCCGGGCTCGATCCCTCGCTGACGTTCGCCGAGTTCGTCACCGGCACCGCCAACGTGCTCGCCTGCAACGCCGCGCAGAGGATGGCGGCCGAAGCTACCCCGCAGTTCTCGCCGCTCTACCTCAAGGCCGCGACCGGCCAGGGCAAGACCCACCTGCTCCATTCGATCGGCCATTCGTTCGCCGCGAGCCGCCCGGGGGCGCGGATCTTCTACTGCTCGGCCGAGCGCTTCATGATCGAGTTCGTCCAGGCGATGCGCTCGAACGAGATGCTCGAGTTCAAGGCGCGGCTGCGAGGCTTCGACCTGCTGCTGGTCGACGACATCCAGTTCATCATCGGCAAGGCCTCGACCCAGGAGGAGCTGCTCCACACGATCGACGCGCTGCTCGCCGCGGGCAAGCGGCTGGTGGTCGCCGCCGACCGCGCCCCGCAGGCGCTCGACGGGGTCGAGCAGCGGCTGCTGTCGCGGCTCTCGATGGGGCTGGTCGCCGATATCCAGCCCGCCGACATCGAGCTGAGGCGCAAGATCCTCGAGCACCGCCTGCTGCGCTTCGTCCCGCAAAGCGCGCAAGTGCCCGGGGACGTGATCGAGTTCCTCGCCCGGACGATCAACCGCAACGTCCGCGAGCTGGTCGGCGGCCTCAACAAATTGATCGCCTACGCCCAGCTCACCGGGCAGCAGGTCTCGCTCCAGCTCGCCGAGGAGCAATTGACCGACATCCTCTCGGCCAACCGCCGGCGGATCACGATCGACGAGATCCAGCGCACCGTCTGCCAGTTCTACCGCGTCGACCGCACCGAGATGGCCTCGAAGCGCCGCGCCCGCGCGGTGGTCCGCCCGCGCCAGGTGGCGATGTATCTGGCCAAGGTGCTGACCCCGCGCAGCTATCCCGAGATCGGCCGCAAGTTCGGCGGGCGCGATCATTCGACCGTGATCCACGCGGTCCGCCTGATCGAGGACTTGCGCCAGCGCGACGCCGACATGGACGGCGACGTGCGCAGCTTGCTGCGCCAACTGGAGAGCTGAGGCGAGGGGCGAAGCTTGCGCGTGTCCTTCGACAGGCTCAGGACGAGCGGGTCTTGGTTTTGTAACCGCAATCCATCCATCCGCTCAGCCTGAGCTTGTCGAAGGCCACGCGCTATCGCCAGCCCCACGCTTCCCCACGACCGCCTCGACCGCTTCGCCCGGCATATCGTCCTGCCCGAGATCGGCGGGGCGGGGCAAGTCGCGCTGGCCAAGGCGCATGTCGCGCTGGTCGGGCTCGGCGGGATCGGCTCGCCGGTATTGCAATACCTTGCCGCCGCCGGAGTCGGCGCGCTGACGCCGATCGACGACGACGCGGTCGACGCCAGCAACCTCCAGCGCCAGACGATTTTTGCGCAATCCGACATCGGGCGATCGAAGGTCGCGGCGGCGCGCGACTGGGTGGCGCGCTTCGATCCCGCGCTCGCAACGCGCGCGGTCGAACGGCGGATCGGCCGCGACGACGCGACGACCGTGCTCGACGGCCACGACCTGGTCGTCGACGGCAGCGACAACTTCGCCACCCGGCTGGCGGTCTCAGACGCCTGCGTCGGCTTGCGCGTGCCCTTGGTCAGCGCCGCGGTCGGGCGGTTCCAGGGCCAGGTCGGGGCGTTCGCCGGGCACCTGGCCGACCAGTCCTGCTATCGCTGCTTCGTCGGCGACGCGTTCGACGCCGAGGACTGCGACAGCTGCGCTGAGGACGGAATGCTCGGGGCGATGGCCGGCTGGGCGGGGAGTTTTGCCGCGCTTCAGGCCGTTCGCGTGCTGCTGGCCGGGGTCGGTGGCCTCGGCGATCCGCAGTTCGGCAAGCTTCATGTCCTCGACGGGCTTGCCCCGGGTCTGCGCACGCTGCGGATCGCCAAGGACCCGGCGTGCAGGGGCTGCTCATCGGCCTAGCGTTTCCTCGACCCACGCCGGGACCAGCTGGCCCGCGGGCCCGAGCCGCGATTCGTCGAACCAGGCCGAGCCCTGGCTGCGCTCGAGGTTGAGCTCCAAGGTCCGCGCCCCGCACTCGCGCGCGTCGCGGACGAAACCCGCGGCGGGATAGACCGCGCCCGAGGTGCCTATCGAGACGAACAAGTCGGCCTCGCGCAGCGCCGCGTAAATCTCGTCGATTCGGTACGGCATCTCGCCGAACCACACGACGTCGGGGCGCAGCGCGGCCACGCCGCAGGCCGGGCACGGCGGGCGGTCGATCAGCGGCTCGCGCCAGCGCGAGCGCGCGTCGCAGGCGGTGCACCAGGCGTTCAAGTGCTCGCCGTGCATGTGGAGAACGCGGCATGCCCCGGCGCGCTCGTGGAGATCATCGACGTTCTGGGTGACGATCAGCAGTTCGCCGGGCCACTCGGCGTCGAGCCGGGCCAGCGCGACGTGCGCGGCGTTGGGCTGCTTCGCCTGGATCGCGGCGCGGCGCATGTCGTAGAAGCGCAGCACCAGCTCGGGATCGCGGGCGAAGGCTTCGGGCGTGGCGACGACCGCAATGGCCAGAATCGGAATCATCGGCAGCGAGGGGCGGATGGGCCGCGCGCTGGTCGAGGCGATCGCCGCGGCGGGCGAGGAGCACGACGGCGGGGTCGATCAGGGCGGCGACGTCGCTTCCTTGGCCGCGAGCGCCGACGTGCTGGTCGACTTCTCCTCGCCCGAGGCGCTCGAAGCCACGCTCGACGCGGCCGCCGCCGCGGGAACCCCGATCGTGGTCGGCACCACCGGGCTCGCCGAGCGCCACCACTGGCTGATCGATCACGCCGCGAATCGCATCGCGGTGCTCCAGACCGGCAACACCTCATTGGGCGTGAACATGCTCGCGCACCTGGTCCGCGAGGCGGCGGCGCGGCTTGGGCCGGACTGGGACATCGAGATCGTCGAGACGCACCACCGGATGAAGCTCGACGCGCCGTCGGGCACCGCGCTATTGTTGGGCGCGGCGGCGGCGGAGGGAAGAGGCGTCGGCCTGGCGCAAGTCGCGGTGCGCGGACGCGACGGCATCACCGGCGCGCGCCAAGACGGCGCGATCGGCTTCGCTTCGCTGCGCGGCGGCAGCGTCGCCGGCGACCACAGCGTGCTGTTCCTCGGCCCCGACGAGCGGCTCGAGCTGACCCACCACGCCGAAACCCGGACGATCTTCGCCCGCGGCGCGGTGCGCGCGGCGCAATGGCTGATCGGCAAGCCAGCGGGGCGCTACACGATGGCCGAGGTGCTCGGGCTTTGAGCAGGGCGCCGCGGACCAGGGCGGACATCTTCGAATTCTTCCGCCGCCTCGCCGAGACCGATCCCGACCCGCAGACCGAGCTCGAGTACGGCAACGTCTATCAGCTGCTGGTCGCGGTGGTGCTCTCCGCCCAGGCGACCGACGTCGGGGTCAACAAGGCGACCCGGGCGCTGTTTCACGACGTCAAGACGCCGGCGGAGATGCTCGCGCTGGGCGAGGACCGGCTGAAGAGCCACATCAAGACGATCGGGCTGTTCAACGCCAAGGCGCGGAACGTGATCGCCTTGTCCGAACGCTTGGTCGCCGAGTTCGGCGGCGAAGTGCCGCGCGATCGCGACGTGTTGACCTCGCTTCCCGGGGTCGGCCGCAAGACCGCCAACGTCGTCATGAACTGCGCGTTCGGCGATGCGGCACATGTCGAGGAAGCGGTCGACGCCCAGGATCAGCCCGATGCCCTCGGGCGGAACCCCGACCGCGCCGAGGATCAAAGCGATCACCGGGAGCGAGCCCGAGGGCACCCCGGCGGTGCCGATGCCCGCAAGGATGCACACCGCCATCACGAACAATTGCTGCGTCAGGCCGAGCTCTATCCCGAAGAACTGGGCGAGGAACAGCACGGTCACCCCTTCGAACATCGCGGTGCCGTTTTGGTTGGCGGTCGCGCCTATGGTCAGCACGAAGCGGCTGATCCGCGGCGGCAGCAGCAGCTTGGTTTCGGCCACGCGCAGCGCGGTCGGCAAGGTGGCGTTCGACGACGAGGTCGAGAACGCCATCACGCTCGCTTCCTGGGTTTCACGCAGGAAGGCCACCGGGTTCTTCTTGGCAAGGAACGCGAGCAGCGCGGGGAAGACCACGAAGAACTGGATGGCCAGCGCCAGCAGCACCACCGCGACATAGACCGCGAGGCGGGCAAGCAGCTCCCACCCGAACTGCGCCGAGAGGTTGAACATGAAGCAGAACACCGCGATCGGGGCGAGCTGGATGACGATCCCGATCAATTTCATCGAGACCTCGAACACGCCTTCGACCGCGCTCTTGAGCGATTCGGTGCGCGCCCCCTGGACCAGCAGCAGGCCGATCCCGAAGAACAGCGCGAAAAACATCACCGCGAGGATGTCGTTCTCGCTCATCGCGGTGATGAAGTTGGAAGGGACGATGCCGATCACCGCGTCGACCCCGGTCTTGGCTTCGCCCGCTTTCTGCAGGATGCCGCGCGCGCCCTCCCCGCCTTGCGCGAGCAGCTCGCGCGCGGCGGCCGGGTCGACCCCGTCGCCGGGGCGGATCAGGTTGACCACCGCCAGGCTGACCGCGACCGCGATGCTCGAGACCACCACGGTATAGACCAGCGTCTTGATCCCGATGTCTTTAAGCGCGCGGACCTCGCCCATCTCGGCGATCCCCACGACCAGCGCCGAGAACAGCAGCGGGATCACCAGCATGAACAGCAGCCGCAGGAAGATCTGGCCGATCGGGTTGGTCACGTAAGTCACGATGTTGTCGACCCACACCGCGTCGCGCGCGCCGGCATAGACGGCGAGCCCGGCGACCAGCCCGAGCACGAAACCGATGAAGATGCGCCACTGGAGGCGGCCGTTGCCGGTCTCGCGGGCCTGTGCGGCGATGGCGGCGGCGTCGGTCATGCAGGTCGCTCCCCGTTGGTTTCGGGGGAGACTAGCGGGATTTTGTAGTGGGGCAATGGATGCGCGTGGCCTTCGACAAGCTCAGGCTGAGCGGGTCTGGCAAAACGTCCGCTCATGCTGAGCTTGTCGAAGCACACGCGCCAACCTCAGCTCCAAGCGCTCATCCGCACTGCCCCCGATGCAGCAACTTCTGGTCGGCCAGCACCAGCGCCATCATCGCCTCGACCACCGGGGCGCCGCGGATGCCGACGCACGGGTCGTGGCGGCCCTTCGTGGCAATCTCGGTCGCGGCGCCCTCGCGGTCGATCGTTTCGACCGGGGTCAGGATCGAGCTGGTCGGCTTGAACGCGACTCGCGCCACCAGCGGCTGCCCGGTGCTGATCCCGCCCGCGATCCCACCGGCGTGGTTGGCGAGGAACTCGGGGGAATCGTCACGCTCTCCTGATTTTGGGGGCCGCATCGGGTCCGCGTTCTCCTCGCCCGACAACCGCGAAGCGGCGAAACCGTCGCCGATCTCGACTCCTTTGACCGCGTTGATCCCCATCATCGCGTGCGCGAGCTCGGCGTCGAGCTTGGCGTAGAGCGGCGCGCCCCAGCCGGCGGGCACGCCGGTCGCCACGCATTCGACCACCGCGCCAAGCGACGAGCCCGACAGCCTCGCCTCGTCAACCAAAGCCTCC
Organism: Novosphingobium sp.; assembly: GCA_020200285.1. Lineage (GTDB taxonomy): Bacteria > Pseudomonadota > Alphaproteobacteria > Sphingomonadales > Sphingomonadaceae > Novosphingobium. Next base: position 20,558 of record JAIVIY010000112.1, read on the forward strand.
CAACGCTCGGCAG
>JAIVIY010000077.1 GCA_020200285.1 Novosphingobium sp.
CGGAGAATGATGCCAACCCCGACGAGAAACAGGCCAGCCGTGAAGACCGCCCGCCTCACAGCTCCACACCCAGCGCATCGGCCACCGTGAAAATGTCCTTGTCGCCGCGCCCGCACAGGTTGGCGAGGATGATCGCGTCCTTGGCCATCGCCGGCGCGACCTTCTTCACCGCGGCGATCGCGTGGCTCGGTTCGAGCGCGGGGATGATGCCTTCGGTCCGGCAGAGCAGCTGAAACGCGTCGAGCGCCTCGGCGTCGGTGACGTGGGTGTAGTCGACCCGGCCGATCTCCTTGAGCCACGAATGCTCGGGGCCGATGCCCGGATAGTCGAGCCCCGCGCTGATCGAGTGCGCCTCGGCGATCTGGCCATCGTCGTCCTGGAGCAGGTAGGTCTTGTTGCCGTGGAGGATGCCGGGCCGCCCGCCGGCAAGGCTGGCGGCGTGCTGCTTGTCCAAGCCGTGACCCGCCGCCTCGACCCCGAGCATCCGCACTTCGGCGTCGTCGAGGAACGGGTGGAACAGCCCGATCGCGTTGCTCCCCCCGCCGATCGCCGCGACCAGCAGGTCGGGCAGGCGGCCGGTTCGGGCCAGCATCTGCGCGCGCGCCTCGCGGCCGATCACGCTCTGGAAGTCGCGGACCAGCTCGGGGTAGGGGTGCGGGCCGGCGGCGGTGCCGATGATGTAGAAGGTGTCGTGGACGTTGGCGACCCAGTCGCGCAGCGCCTCGTTCATCGCGTCCTTGAGCGTGTTGGCGCCGCTGGTCACCGGGACGACTTCGGCCCCGAGCAGCTTCATCCGGAACACGTTGGGCTGCTGCCGCGCGACGTCCTTGGCCCCCATGTAGATGACGCACGGCAGCCCGAAGCGTGCGCAAACGGTGGCGGTGGCGACGCCGTGCTGGCCGGCGCCGGTCTCGGCGATGATCCGGGTCTTGCCCATCCGGATCGCCAGCAGGATCTGGCCGACGCAGTTGTTGATCTTGTGCGCGCCGGTGTGGTTGAGCTCGTCGCGCTTGAACCAGACTTGCGCCCCCTTCCCGGGCAGCGAGAGCGAACGGAGCTCCTCCGTCAGCCGCGGCGCGAAATAGAGCGGGCTCGGCCGGCCGACGTAATGCTCGAGCAGGTCGTCGAACTCGCGCTGGAACGCCGGGTCGGCCTTGGCCGCGCGATACTCGCGCTCGAGCTCGAGGATCAGCGGCATCAGCGTCTCGGCGACGTAGCGCCCGCCGAACTGGCCGAAATGCCCGCGCTCGTCAGGCTGGTTGCGGAACGAATTGGCGGCGGCGGTCATCGCCGCGCCGCTTTGCAGAAGGCCGCGATTCTGTCCACGTCCTTGACCCCGGGCGCGCTCTCCACGCCCGACGAGGTGTCGACCAGCGGCGCCTGCGTGATGCTTAGCGCCTCGGCGACGTTCTCGGGCGAAAGCCCCCCCGCCAGCCCCCACGGCAGCGCGCCGCGATAGCCGGCGAGCAGCGACCAATCGAACGCCAGCCCCATCCCGCCGGGCAGGCCGCCCTTGGGGGTCTTGGCATCGAACACGATCAGGTCGGCGGCCCCGGCGTAATCGCCCGCGCGGGCGAGATCGGCCTTTGCCGAGACAGGCACCGCCTTCCACACCGGCAGGCCGAAGCGGGCGCGCAGGTCCGCCACGCGACGCGGGGTTTCGTTGCCGTGAAGCTGGAGCGCGCTCATCCTGCCCGCTGCAATTGCGTCGCCGATTGCTGCATCGTCCGCATCGACGAAGAGGCCGACGGTCGCGATCCGCCCGGCCGCGCGCCCCGCCAGCGCCCGCGCTTCCGGGAAGGTCAGATGGCGCGGGCTGGGCGGGTAGAACACCAGCCCGGCGTAGTCCGCGCGCGCCGCGACCGCCGCGTCGAGCGCGCTCGCGGCGTTGATCCCGCAGATCTTGATCGCCGGTCCGGGCATCGCGGGCGCTTAACGTCTTCGGCCGCAGATACCAACCTCCGCTCAGCCTGAGCTTGTCGAAGGCCACTCGCAAGGCCGGCCCGGCGCGCGTGCTTCGACAGGCTCAGCACGAGCGGGATTGGTAAAAGGGCCCCGCTTAGGGCGACAGCTCGTAGAGCACGGTGACGTTGGCGGTGAGCTGGAG
>JAIVIY010000113.1 GCA_020200285.1 Novosphingobium sp.
GGGGTGCAATTGTTCGAAACCGTCGAAGGCAGCCACTTCACCGTTCTCGGAATGCCGCTGCTGCCGCTCCTCGCCGCGCTGCGCGAGCAGGGCGAGCTCGCCTGATGGGCCGGCCGTACGCCGAAGTGATCGGCGACCCGATCGCGCACTCGAAATCGCCCGTGATCCACAACTTCTGGCTGGAGAAGCTCGGCATCGACGCCGAGTACCTGGCTTGCCGTGTGCGTCCGGACGAGTTGACCGAGTATTTCACGCGGAGGCGCGGAGACGCGGAGTGGCGCGGCTGCAATGTCACCATCCCGCACAAGACTGCAATCCTCGAACTGGTCGATGACCAGCGTGCCGTTAAGGAGATAGGTGCGGCCAATTGCGTCATCCGCAGCGATAACAAATTGGTGGCATTCAACACTGATACGGCCGGCGTGAGTGCTGCATTACCAAGGACTCATGATTCGGTCTGTTTAATAGGTGCTGGTGGGGCGGCGCGTGCTGCGATCCCGTCTATCGATCTTTTCGCGCCAGACATCCGCGTATTAGTCAGGGACCCAGCCAAGGCTGCCCGATCGCTTGCGGACCTCGATTACGATCTCCGATTTTTCCAGTTCTCGGAGGCAGCCGTTGCAATGCTTGCGGTTGGCGGCGTGATCAACGCTAGTCCTCTCGGAATGCAGGACCAACCTCCGCTCCCGACTGATGTTCTTGCTGCCCTGAGCTGCACCGATCCTCGCGCCTATGTCTTCGACATGGTCTACGCGCCCCTGGAAACCGAACTGCTCAAAAGTGCCCAAATGTGTGGTCGCGAAACAATTGACGGTTTGATCATGCTCGTTGGGCAGGCGGACCTCGCATTCCGGCAGTTTTTCGGCTGCTACCCTCCGCGCGAGCACGACGCCGAGCTGCGCGCCTTGCTGGCGTCATGACCAAGCCTTTCATCCTCGGCCTGACCGGCTCGATCGGGATGGGCAAGTCGGCGGTAGCGGCGATGTTTGAGGAGTTGAGCGTGCCGGTGTTCGACGCCGACGCGGCGGTGCATGAGCTGCAGGGGCCCGGGGGCGGTGCGCTGCTTGGCCCTATCGAGCGCGCGTTTCCCGGCTCGACCGGTCCGCAGGGGGTCGATCGCGCGAAGCTTGGCGCGGCGGTGTTCGGCGATCCCGAGAAGCTCCGGCGGCTCGAATCGATCATTCACCCAGAAGGCGCGCAAGTCGCCGCGCTGGTCGCGCATTTGCGCGAAAATGCCCCTTGGCCACCCTTGCCAGCGCACCCTTCGCGGCGCAGATAGAACCCACCGATGCGTGAGATCGTCTTCGACACCGAAACCACCGGGCTCGACCCGCAAAGCGGCGACCGGATGGTCGAGATCGGCTGCATCGAGATCATCAACCGGGTGCCCACGGGGCGCACCTTCCACGCCTATTTCAATCCCGGCCGGGCGATGCCATCGGGGGCCGAGGCGGTCCACGGCCTGTCCGACGCGTTCCTCTCGGACAAGCCCGCCTTCGCCGACAAGGCCGAGGAATTGCTCGAGTTCATCGGCGATGCGGCGCTGATCGCGCACAATGCCGGGTTCGACTTCGGCTTCCTCAACATGGAGCTCGGCCAGTGCCTCCGCGATCCAGTCTGCCGCAGCCGGATGATCGATACCGTCGCGTTGGCCAAGACCCGTCATCCCGGCGCGAAGCTGAGCCTCGATGCCTTGTGCACGCGCTACGGGATCGACCGCAGCCACCGCGTCAAGCACGGCGCTCTGCTCGACGCCGAGCTGCTCGCCCAGCTCTACGTCGAGCTGACCGGCGGCCGCCAGATCGGGCTCGGGCTGGTCGCGAGCGCGGCCAACGATGCCCAGGCCGGAATCGTCATCGTGCGCGAACGCCCCTATCGCGAGCCCCGCCCTCATGCTCCCAGCGAGCGGGAGCTCGCCCGCCACGCCGCGTTCGTCGCCACGCTCGTGGACCCGATCTGGGCCCAGGCGCGTTAGAGCTCAGGCAACCAGGAAAGGGCCGCCATGGAGACGACAACGATGGACATCCGCGTTTCGGGCCACCAGGTCGCCACCGGGGCCGCGCTTCAGACCCACGCCGAGGAACGCCTGTCCGGAATTGTCGAGAAGTACTTCGCCCGCGCATTGTCGTCGACGGTGACGCTCGGCAAGGCCCCGCAAGGCGCGTTCCGCTGCGACATCGTCACCCACGTCATGCAAGGTCTGATCCTCAAGGGCCACGGCGTCGCCCAGGACGCGCACGTCGCGCTCGACCAGGCGGCCGAGAAGATCGAGAAGCAGCTACGGCGCTACAAGCGGCGCCTGAAGGACCGCAGCGACGCCACGGCGCACGCCGCGCGCGAGGAAGAGGCCGCCTACACCGTGTTCGACGCGGCCGAGGAAGCCGAGGAGCCGGGCGATTCGCCGCTGGTCATCGCCGAGACGCGGATCGATGTGCCCGAGACCACCGTGGCCGACGCGGTGATGATGCTCGACTTGCGCAACACCAACGCGCTGCTTTTCAAAAACGCTGGAACCGGGCGGCATAATATGGTCTATCGCCGCGGCGACGGGTCGATCGGCTGGGTCGAACCGCGCTGACCCGGCGGGATCGCCGCCGGAGCCCGCACCAGACCGGACTCATCGAGCGCGCAGCCGATTGCCGCGGCTCGGGCGCATGTGGCGGGCTCTGGCCGCGGATTGATCGAAGCGGACTGCCATGACACAGCTCTTCCATCTCGAACCCGAAGCCGTCGCCACCGTCCGCGCCGCCGAAAAGACCCAGGTCCTCGGCGCGCTCGCCGACCGTTTCGCCGAGGTCTACGGGCTCGAGCGCAGCGAAGTGCTCGAGCGGATCGAGGAGCGCGAGCGGCTCGGCAGCACCGGCTTCGGCCGCGGGGTGGCGAGCCCTCACGCGCGGATCTCCGGCGTGTCGGCGCCGATCGCCGCTTTCCTGCGTCTCGAGACCCCGGTGGCGTTCGATGCCGCCGACGCGATGCCGGTCGGGCTGGTGTTCGGGCTGCTCTCGCCCGAGCAGGGCGGCGCGGCGCACCTTCAGGCGCTCGCCGCGATCTCGCGGATGATGCGCGACGAGCGGATGCGCGCCAACCTCGAGGCCGCCCCCGACGCCGAGGCGCTCTACGGCCTGCTGTGCAATGTCATCGACCGCGACGCCGCCTGAGGGGGCGGCCGCGGGCAGCGCCAAGGACGATGGGGGCGCCGAATTCCACTACCGCGCTCTCGAACGGCTCTACGCCTCTGCCCCAGTCAACCGACTGTTCGATTCGACTTTGACGATCGGAAGCGAGGGCCGCAGCCGGATCGCTTTCGCGGTCACTCCGGACACGCACCACGCGGCGGGCGCAGCGCACGGCACGATCTATTTCAAGATGCTCGACGACGCGGCGTTCTATGCCGCCAACACCCTGGTCACCGACCGCTTCCTGCTGACCACCTCGTTCAACCTCCACTTCACCCGGCCGATCCGCGAGGGACCGGTGATCGCCGAAGGCCGCTGGATCAGCGGGCGGCGGCGGGTGCTCGTCGCCGAGGCTTGGCTGACCGACGAGGAGGGCGAGATGATCGGCCGCGGCACCGGCACCTTCATGCGCTCGCACATCGCGCTGTCGGCGCTGGCCGGGTACGCGAGTTGAGCGACGCCACGCGGCTGCCCGCGCATCTCGAGGTCACGGGGCTGATCCGCCGAGTCGCGGCGGCCGGCGGGTTCGCCACGGTCATCGCCAAGGGCGAGCGCGATGGTGGAACGATCTTGCTGGTCAGCCGCGACTCACGCACGAATCCAAGGCTATGGGAGCGGATGCCGCAACTTGACGGAACCCGTCGGTGGATCGCGGGACGCAGTCAAGATCCTGAGAACCCGCAGGAATTCAACGATTACTTGACGCGGCGCGCGACTCAGGACCGCGACTTGTGGATCGTGGAACTGGACATCCCGAATCCCGAACGGTTCATCGGAGAGACTGGTTAACGGCGTTGACTCTGCTGCACTGCACAATAATGCGGTGAGGCACCAGTTCAGCGCAGGCGGCTCGCGACCATGACGGGAGGGGGCTGGCACGCAGACGGGGAGTCGCCGGCAAGGTCTCGGCGGGAGCCCGCACGGTAAACGTGCGCCAAGGGTCCCGATCCGCACCGTGCGTCGGGCTGCTCACCGCCCATTGCAGATGACCGATGAGCCGTAAGCTTCGTTACGCCAGCACGCTTGCCGTGGCTGCGAGTTTGATCACAACCCTGTTCAGCGCCGAGGGTTCCGGCGTTGCGGCTCAGACGCTCGAAGCGTCGCCCGCGCAAATCGCAGAACCGGTTCCCCAATTCACCGCCGAGCCGGTGATTCAGCCGCTTCCCGCGCCCGCGGTCGAGGCCGCCGAGGATCCCGCCAGCCCGTCCGCGCCGGTCGACGCCCAATCGCTGGCGCAGCTCGTCGCGCAGACCCCGACCCCAACCCAGCTCTCCAGCGAGCTCGCCTGTCTCGCCGGCGCAATCTATTTCGAGTCCAAGGGCGAGACGCTCGCCGGCCAGCTCGCGGTCGGGCGGGTGATCATCGCCCGCTCCAAGTCGGGCCGCTTCCCGACCAGCTACTGCGGCGTGGTCTACCAGCGCTCGCAATTTTCATTCGTCCGCGGGCAGTCGATGCCCGCGATCAACAAGTCCGGCCGTGCCTGGAGCGAGGCCGCGCGGATCGCCGAGATCGCGCACGAGGGCAGCTGGAAGAGCCCGGTCGAAGGCGCGCTGTTCTTCCACGCCGCGCGGGTCTCGCCCGGCTGGCGCCTGACCCGCCTCGCGCGGATCGACAACCACATTTTCTATCGCTGAGCTAAGCGCCCTCCCGGCTCGGGAGGTCACCGAGGGGACTTTCGGCCGCGCGTAACCCCACGCCAGGCTGAAAGTCCCCTCCCTGTCTGCCTAGTCCCGCAGCTCGACCCACACCGGCGCGTGATCGCTGGCGCGCTCGCGGCCGCGATGGTCCTTGTCGACCCCGGCCGCGATCAGCCGGTCGGCGAGCTCGGGCGAGAGCAAGGCGTGATCGATGCGGAAGCCGTGGTCCCGCTGCCACGCGCCGGCCTGGTAGTCCCAGAAGGTCCAGACCCCGCCGCGCGGGTTGAGCAGGTCGATCGCGTCGGTCCAGCCGTCGCCGAGCAGCCGGGCGTAGGCATCGCGCGATTCGGGCTGCATCAGCGCATCGGCGGCCATCGCCCGGGGCGACCACACGTCCTTGTCCTCGGGGATGACGTTGAAGTCGCCGAGCACCACGGTCGGCAGCTCGGTCCGGCGCAGCTCGCGCATCCGCGCGCGCAGGCGCTCGAACCACGCCAGCTTGTAGTCGAACTTGGGCCCGGGAACGGGATTGCCGTTGGGCAGGTAGAGGCAGGCGACGCGGACCCCGAACACGTCGGCCTCGATATAGCGCGCGTGCTCGTCGGTAGGGTCGCCGGGCAGCCCGCGGTGGGCTTCGACCGGCTGCAGTCCGTCGGCAAGTATGGCGACGCCGTTGAAGCCCTTCTGGCCGTGCCAGATGGCCTGATAGCCGATCGCCGCGAACTCGTGCGCGGGAAACCCTTCGTCCTGGCTCTTGATCTCCTGCAGGCAGGCGACCGCGGGCCGGGTTTCCTGCAGCCATTCGAGCAGCCGCGGCAGCCGGGCCTTGATCCCGTTGATGTTGAACGAAGCGATCCGCATACACCCACATCCGCTCGTGCTGAACTTGTCGAAGCACGCTCACGGGCGGGCTCTCCGCGTGTCCTTCGACAAGCTCAGAATGAGCGGGTCAAGTGCGTAGCCGCGGGAATCTCAGACGCTGAAGCTGGTCCCGCAGCCGCAGCCGCTCGCGGCGTTAGGGTTGGTCACCTGGAACGACGCGCCGCCGAGCGACTCGACGAAATCGACGGTGCAGCCGGCGACGAGATCGAGGCTGACCGGATCGACCACCAGGCGGACGCCCTCGGTCTCGGCCACGGTGTCGTCGCCATCGGGCGCGTCGGCGAGGTCGAACTTGTACTGAAAGCCCGAACAGCCGCCGCCCTCGACCGAAAGCCGCAGCAACGCCGGCTTGCCTTGACGCGCCGCGATCGCGGCGACGCGCTTGGCGGCGTTGGGGGCAAGCATGACGGCGGGAGCGTCCATGGGTGCCGAGATAGGGACGACCGGCCCCTCGCTCAAGCGGTCTGGATATAGCTGCGCATCGCTTCGGCTTCGGATTCGATCCGTTCGATGCGGTATTTGACCAGATCGCCGATGGAGACGAAGGCGACTATGCGCCCGTCGTGCTCGACAGGGAGATGGCGGATACGCCGCCGGGTCATCAGCCCCAGCGCCTCGTCGACCTGGGTATCGGCCTGGATGGTGATCGCCGGGGCGGTCATCACCTCGCGGACCTTGAGCGCCATCGCCGCGGCACCGTGCCGATCGAGGCAATAGAGCACGTCGCGCTCCGAAAAGATCCCCGCGACGCGGTCGTCGGCGTCGAGCACCGGAAGCGCGCCGATCCGTCGCGAGGCCAGCGTCGCCACCGCCTCGGCGAAGCTGTCGTCGGCGCGGCACGACCAGATCTCGCCCGATCGGCCCGCGATCAGCCTGGCTATGGTCATTCGCTGCCTCCTTCCGCTCGCCCGCGATGATGCCACGAATCGTCCGGCCTTGCCAGCCGGGCCCGCGAAGCCCATCTCCGCGCGCATGGTTCCCCGTTCTCCGCTCGACGATGCTCGCAACTCCGGCTTCGCCTGGGCGCGCTTCCGGCGGCTGATGAAGCTGATGGGAAGCGTCACGCTGGTAGTGGTGATCGCCGCGCTGGCGCTGCTCCACAGCCAGGACGCCTTGGTCTCGATCCACTTCTTTATCGCCACCGCGCTCGGCATCGGCGCGGCGATGATGCTGACGGCGGCGCTGATGGGCCTGGTGTTCCTGTCGAGCGGCACCGGACACGACGAATCGATCGGCGATCCGCTCGAGGACGAGCGCGAGCGCTAATCCGCCGCGGTGGGCGGCACCAGCCGGTATTCGACTACCGGCCGGCCGCCGATCAGATGCTCGTGAATGATCCGTTCGAGCACCGACGGGTCGCACGAATGGTACCAGACGTTGTCGGGCCAGACGATCGCGATCGGGCCTGCTTCGCAGACCCGCAGGCAGTTGGCCTTGGTCCGCTGGATTCCGCCGCGCTCGGCCAGGCCGAGCTCGCGCAGGCGTGTTTTGAGGAACTCCCACGCCGCCAGGCCGCGCTCGCGCGTGCAGCACTTGGGGGTGGTCTGGTCGCAGCACAGGAAGATGTGCCGGCGGGTGTCGAACCCCCCGAGATTGTCGACCACCCGCGCCGCGAGCGCGACCGATTCGGGCGGGTTCTCCAGCGGGACGGCTATGTGCGCTTGCCGACGATCCGGGAGATTTCCGCGGCGACGAGCTGATCGACCATTCCCGGCAGATTCTTGTCCAGCCATTCGGCGAGCATCGGGCGGAGCATCTCGCGGACCAGGCCTTCGAGCGAGGTCTCCCCCGAGCGGACGATCTGCGGCCGCGCCCCGGGCTCGGCGAGCATCGCCAGCGCGGTCAGCGATTCGCGCACCGAAGATCGCGAGTTGGCGGCGAGCAACGGCTCGTCCGTCGGCGGGGCCGGGGCTTCCGGCTCTTGCTGGAGTTCGTCCATCGCGTGCTCGGCCTCATTTTCGATGAACGCGGTCGCCTCGTCCTCGGGCGGCGCGACTTCGGCGTCGGTCAGCTCGAGCACCGGGGCGGGCTCGTCGAGACGGTCATAGTTGGGATCGGCCGACGGCGCCGCGGCACCGCGGACGGTCACCACCCCGTCGCCCTCGCGGCGGCGGCGGACCTGCTCGGCCTCGGCGCGGTTGTCGCGCGCGATCACCTTCTTGATCGATTCGAGGATTTCCTCGACCGAAGGCTCACCGACCTGGCGCATTGACGTCACTTCGCACCCCGTTCCCCCCGGTGGGCAGCTGATCATTCGGGCGGAATAGACGCGTCCTGCGCCGGGGTGTCAACGGTGCGCGTGGCCTGCGGCCTGGGGTCGGGATCCATCGCCCAGTCCCAGATCTTTCCCTTTACCCGGCGGTAGTTGATCTCGGGGTCGTAGAGCGGACCGGCGTCGAGCCCGAGATCCTCGGCCTCGGCCTTGCCCATCGCGGCGAGCAGGCTGAACCCGGCGACGTAGGCGTTGCGTCTCGCGGTCACCAGCTGGACCTGGGCGCGCAGCAATTCTTGCTCCGCGTCGAGGATGTCGAGAATGGTGCGGTTGCCGACGGTGTTCTCGGCGCGGACCCCCTCGAGGCTCAGCATCGCGGCGTTCACCGCGGTCTGATTGGTCGCGATGATCTCGCTCGCCGCCTGCCACGACGACCACGCGCTGCGGACCTGGGCGATGACGTCGCGCTCGACCGCGATCTCGGTCTCGTAAGTCGCCGCGGCCTCGGCCTGGGCGCGGCGCTCCTGCGCGGCCGGTCGGCCGCCCTGGAAGATCGGGATCGTCGCGCGCACGCCGGCTTGCGCGGTGGTCGAGACCTGGTCGACCCCGGCCCCGATGTTGCCGCCGAGCGTGCCGAGAAAGTTGGAGTAGTCGCCCGCGGTGAAGATGCTGACCCGCGGCAGCCGCCCGGCGCCGGCGACGTCGATGTCGTAGCCCGCGGCCTTGCTGCGTTCGCGCGCGGCGAGCAGGTCGGGGTTGTCGGCCAGCGCGATCGCCTCGGCCCCCTCGACCGATCCCGGAAGGTTGGGCAGCGGCGGCGGCGGCTGGAGATCGACCGGCGGCTTGCCGACCACCTGGATGTAGCGCTCGCGGCTGGCGATAAGGTTGGCTTGGGCGCTGCGGAAGTCGCCGCTGGCGAGCGCGAGGCGCGAGCGCGACTGCGCGACGTCGGTGCGGGTGAGGTCGCCGATCTCGAAGCGGTCGCCGGTCGCGCGCAAGTTGACCTCGAGCACGCGGACGTTGCTGCCGGTCAACCCGACCACGGCCTGGTCGCGGATCACGTCCATGTACGCGGCGACCACCTGGGTGAAGATCGAAGCCTCGGTCGCGCGCAGGTCGTTCTGCCCGGCCTCGACCCGGCGCCGGGCCGCGCGGACCGAATTCCTGACCGCGCCGCCCGAGTAGATCGGCACGCCGAGGTCGACCCCGGTGCTGACCACCCGCTCGGGCGCGGTGAAGTTGGTCGAGCTCTGCTTGAGGAACTCGACATACTGGGCGTCGCCGTTGACCGAGGGCAGCCCCTCGGCGCGGGCGATCGGCACGCCTTCGTCGACCGCGCGCTGCTGGGCCCGCGCGCCGAGCAGCGTCGGGTTGGTCCGGTAGGCGCTGGCGAGCGCTTCCCTCAGCGTGTCGGGCTCGGCCGCGGCGGGCGCGGCGGCGAGCGAGGCGCCGGCGAGCAGCGCCGCCTTCAGGAGGTGACGCATCATCGGGTCAGAAGCTCCACTTGCGCGGGCGCGCGAAGCCGGGAAGGGATGCGAAATCGGCCTCGCCCAGCGTCAGGAAACCGACCGTGCCGGCGGCCTTGCGGCCGACCGCGAGGCGTGAAACCCCGCGCTCGAGCAGCCCGGTGACGACCCGGGCGTCATCGGCGAGCGCGGCCGCCAGCTTGGCGGGAAGCTCCTCGATCGCACGAAATCCTCGCGCAGCACGCGGGCGAACGCAGCGAGCACCTGCACGTCGGTCACCCCGCTAGGGCGCAATTGGCTGTCGATCATCGCCCGCCGCGCCGCGCTCGCGTCCAGCGCAGGTTCGCTCAGCACCGTCATTGACGAAAGACCCTCGCTCCGCCCGTCTCGAACACTGTATTGCACGAACAACACACCCGGGCAATCGCCAAGTATCTAGGGGAAGCGCCGATGCGCGCCAAGCGCTTCTTGGCAGCGCCTGACGGCGGGCGTATGCGGTTGGTCGATAGCGGAACAGGAGGGGCGGCATGACCGGTGCGAACGGTGAGATGGTCACGATCCGCGAGGCTGACCTCATCGACAGCGTCGCCGATGCGCTCCAGTACATCTCCTACTTCCACCCGATGGACTATATCCGCGCTCTGGGCGCGGCGTGGGAGCGCGAGCAGAATCCCGCGGCCAAGGACGCGATGGCGCAAGTGCTCGCCAACAGCCGGATGTGCGCAGAAGGCCACCGCCCGATCTGCCAGGACACCGGTATCGTCAACGTGTTCCTCAAGTGGGGCCAGAACTGCCGGCTGGAAAGCGACAAGTCGATGCAGGAGGTCGTCGATGAAGGCGTGCGCCGCGCCTACAACCACCCCGAGAACAAGCTTCGCGCCTCGATCGTCGCCGACCCTGCGTTCACCCGCCGCAACACCCGCGACAACACCCCGTGCGTCCTGAACGTCGAATTCGTGCCGGGGAACACCGTGAGCGTCGACGTCGCGGCCAAGGGCGGCGGCAGCGAGAACAAGTCCAAGTTCAAGATGATGAACCCTTCGGATTCGATCGTCGACTGGGTGCTCGAGACGATCCCGACGATGGGCGCCGGATGGTGCCCGCCGGGTCAGATCGGGCTCGGCATCGGCGGCACCGCCGAAAAGGCGCTCCTGCTCGCCAAGGAATCGCTAATGGAGGAGATCGACATCCACGAGCTGAAGGCGCGCGGCCCGGCGACCGACACCGAGAAGCTTCGGGTCGAGCTCCACGACAAGATCAACGCGCTCGGGATCGGCGCGCAGGGGCTCGGCGGGCTGACCACCGTGCTCGATGTCAAGATCAAGGAATGGCCGTGCCACGCCGCGGGCAAGCCGGTGGCGATGATCCCCAACTGCTCGGCCACCCGCCACGCCCACTTCACGCTCGACGGCTCGGGGCCGAGCTTCCTCGAGCAACCCAACCTCGACGATTGGCCGAAGGTCGAGTGGGCGCCCGACCAGGCCGCGCGGCGGGTCGATCTCGACCACCTCACGCCCGCGGAAGTGCAGAGCTGGAAGCACGGCGACCGGCTGCTCTTGAACGGCGCGATGCTCACCGGGCGCGACGCCGCGCACAAGCGGATCCAGGACATGCTGGCCAAGGGCGAGCCGCTGCCGGTCGATTTCAGGGGCCGCGCGATCTACTACGTGGGGCCGGTCGACCCGGTGATGGGCGAAGTCGTCGGCCCCGCCGGACCGACAACCGCGACGCGGATGGACAAGTTCACCGACATGATGGTCGGGCTCGGGCTGCTGGTGATGATCGGCAAAGCCGAGCGCGGGCAAGGCGCGGTGCAGTGCATCGCCAAGCACAAGGTCGCCTACCTGATGGCGGTCGGCGGCGCGGCCTATTTGGTCGCGCGGGCGATCAAGGAAGCCAGGGTGGTGGCGTTCGAGGACCTCGGAATGGAGGCGATCTACGAATTCCGGGTCAAGGACATGCCGGT
>JAIVIY010000019.1 GCA_020200285.1 Novosphingobium sp.
GTGCCGGGACGGAACTGGTAAAGGTTCGAGGGCAGCCGCTTGGGCCGCATCAGCCAGCCGTCGCGATTGAGCACGACGTCGCCGTTGCGGATTTGCGCGGGAGTTACCTCCTCGCAATCGAGGAAGGCGTTGTACTGGTCGCCTAGGTCGCCCGGCTCCTTGGAGAAGGCGATCTGCTTGGTCAGCCCCGCGCCGAGGCTGTCGGTGCGCGCGACGATGATCCCGTCGTCGACCCCGAGCTCGAGGAAGGCGTAGCGGCAGGCGCGGATCTTGGCGAGGAAGTCCTCGTGCGGAACGGTGACCTTGCCGTCCTGGTGGCCGCACTGCTTCTCGTCGCTGACCTGGTTCTCGATCTGCAGCGCGCAGGCCCCGGCCTCGATCATCTTGCGGGCGAGCAGGTAGGTCGCCTCGGCGTTGCCGAAGCCGGCGTCGATGTCGGCGATGATCGGCACGACGTGCGTCTCGTGGTTGTCGATGGCTTGCTGAAGGCGCGCAGCCTCGACTTCGTTGCCGGCCTCGCGGGCCTTGTCGAGCTCGCGGAACAGCATCCCGAGCTCGCGCGCGTCGGCCTGGCGGAGGAAGGTGTAAATCTCCTCGATCAGCGCGGGAACGCTGGTCTTCTCGTGCATCGACTGGTCGGGGAGCGGGCCGAACTCGCTGCGCAGCGCGGCGATCATCCACCCCGAAAGGTAGAGGTAACGGCCCTTGGTGGCGCCGAAATGCTTCTTGACCGCGATCATCTTCTGCTGGGCGATGAAGCCGTGCCAGCAGCCGAGCGACTGGGTGTAGGCGGCCGGATCGGCGTCGTAGGCGGCCATGTCCTCGCGCATGATCTTCGCGGTGTAGCGGGCGATGTCGAGCCCGGTGCGGAAGCGGTTCTGCGCGCGCATCCGCGCCACCGCCTCGGCGCTGATCCCGTCCCACGCGCCGTTATGGCCGCGGATCAGCTGATCGGTCTGGGCGATATCGGTGGCGTAAGTCATGGGAACCTCGTGGAAGCCTTCCGGCGTGTTACCATTGAGGCATGCTCGCGGTGTAACACTTCCCACAGAATTTGATGTGCTAATGCAGCGCACTGGCGTATGCGCGCTGTAACGTTGTATGAAAGTTTACAATGGCCGAGCAATCCGTCTTCGCCGGGCCGAGCGTCCGCCGCATCCGCCGCCGCGAGGGCTTGACCCAGGCGGCGATGGCCGCGGCGCTGGGCATATCTGCAAGCTACCTCAACCTGATCGAGCGCAACCAGCGCCCGTTATCCGCCCGCCTGATGCTGCTGATGGCGCAGCGCTTCGACTTCGATCCGCGCACGCTGGGCAGCCACGACGAGATCGGCGGGGTCGACGGACTGCGCCGCCGGCTTGGCGACGAGCTGTTCGCCGACCTCGGGATCGACCGCGAGGAAGTGGTCGAATGGCTCAACGCCGCGCCGCAAGCGGCCCTGGCGTTCGCCAGGCTCTACGACACCGCGGGAAGCCGGCCGGGCAGCGACCCGACCGATGCGACGCTGCTTGCGCGGCGCGAGATCGAGCGCTGGCGCAACCACTTCGCCGATCTCGACGCCGCGGCCGAAGAGCTCGCCGACGAGCTGCGCCTGTCCGAAGGCGAGATCGGCGCCGCGATGTCGGAGAGGCTGCGCCGGCGCCACCAGTTGAGCGTCCGGATACTTCCGGTCGAAGTGATGCCCGATCACTTGCGCCGGCTCGACCTCCACGCGCGCCAGCTCCAGCTCGCCGAGATGCTCGATCCGGCCTCGCGCACCTTCGAGATCGCGGTCCAGCTCGCCCAGCTCGAGCAACGCGAAGCGATCCGCGCGCTCGTCGAGGGCGCGAACCTGGCCGACCGCGCGGCGCAACGGCTGTTCCAGCGCCACCTCTACGCCTACTTCGCCGCGGCGCTGATCATGCCTTACGGCCGCTTTCTGCGCGCCTGCGAGGCCACCGGATATGATCTGCCGGTGCTCCAGCGCCGCTTCGGCGTCGGCTTCGAGCAGCTCGCGCATCGCCTGACCACGCTCCAGCGCGTCGGCCAGCGCGGGCTGCCGTTCTTCATGCTGCGGATCGATCGCGCGGGCCAGGTTTCCAAGCGTTTCGCCGGGGCGAGCGGCGCGCTGTTCCTCGAGAGCGCGGAGACGTGCCCGCTGTGGAACCTCCACGCCGCTTTCGAGCACGCCGGGCGGCTGCTTTCCGATCGGGTCGCGCTCGAGGACGGGACCAGCTGGTTCACGCTCGCCCGCACGGTCCAGGGCAGCGGCGCGATCCGCGGCGGGCAGGGCGAGTTCGTGGTCGGGCTCGGGCTCGACGCTGCTCTCGCCGGCCCGCTCGCCGCGGCGCGAGGGCGGTCGCTGCGGGGCGAGAACGCCACCCCGATCGGGCCGGGCTGCGCGCAGTGCCACCGCATCGACTGCATGCAGCGCTCGCTGCCGCCGCGCGGCGCGGCTTTGCGCTTCGACGACCGCAGCCGCGGGCTGACCCCGTTCGACTTCGCGAGCTGAGCGCGGAACCGGCGCGGCGTGGCGCGCGTTGTTCCCGCAATACCCGGCACAAGGGGAAGCGCCATGACCGAAGAACGGATTACCGAAGTCGAGACGCCCTCGGGCAATACCCACACATCGCACACCGTGGTCGATCGCGATCGTGGCGGCGGGTCGGGCTGGCTGATCGCCATCATCCTGATCCTGGCGCTGCTGATCGGCGGCTACTTCCTGATGCGGGGGACCGACAGCGAGGTAGCGCGCGACAATGCGGTCGCCGAGGCCGCGGGCGACGTTGGCGACGCCGCGCAGAAGGTCGGCGACGCCGCCGAGGACGCGGTCACCAAGGAATAACCCGAGCATTCGGGTCGCAAGGGCGTCGCTCCCGCCGGCGCGGGGGTGACGCTTTTTCTTACAGCCCGGGCAACCGCCCAGGTGTAAAGTTTACCGACATTTTACGGGTCGCCCTTAGACCGGCGAGAACCCGCGGACCGTCCGCGGGCGAACGCGAGGTCCGCACCGGCGATGATCCGCCTGTTCAAGCACTACGTGCCGCATGCGGTGCTCCTGCTGGGCATGGTCGACTTCGCCTTGCTGCTGCTCGCCGGCGAGCTCGGCTGGCTGATCCGCGCAAGCCAGATCGGAATGGAGCTCGGTCATTTCACCACGCGCTGGTTCCAGCTCGGCAGCTTTGCGCTGCTGATCCAATTGGCGATGGTCGCGGTGGGAGTTTACGGGCCCGACGCCCTGCGCTCGATGCGCTATGCCGCGGCGCGGCTGCTGGTCGCGGTCAGCATCGGGATCATCGCGCTTTCGGCGTTTTATTTCCTGGTCCCCGCGACGACGCTGTGGCGCTCGAACTTGTTCTACGCGATGCTCGCCGCGATCGCGCTGCTGTTCGCCAACCGGCTGCTGCTCGGCTCGCTGCTCGGCGCCGCGGCGTTCCGGCGGCGGGTGCTGGTGCTGGGCGCGGGCGAGCGCGCCGAGCGCTTGCGCCTGTTGGGCGAGCGGCCCGAGGCCGGGTTCGCGATCGTCGGCTTCGTCGGGATGAGCGACAGCCGCCCGGTGGTCGAGGAAGCGATCCCGCGCGGCGTGCTCAAGAACCTCGCGCGGCATGTCGAGAACCTCGGGGTCAGCGAGGTCGTGCTGGCCCTGGAGGAACGGCGCAACGCGCTCCCGCTCCAGGATCTGCTGCGGATCAAGACCGCCGGGGTTCACGTCAACGACTTCTCGACCTTCATGGAGCGCGAGACCGGGCGCGTCGATCTCGACACGCTCAATCCCAGCTGGCTGATCTTCTCCGATGGCTTCTCGTCGGGCCGGATGGTGTCGAGCGCGGCCAAGCGGCTGTTCGACGTCGTAGTCAGCCTGTCGCTGCTGCTGTTCACGGTCCCGGTCATCGCGCTGTTCGCGGCGCTGGTTAAGCTCGATAGCCGCGGGCCCGCCTTCTTCCGCCAGACCCGGGTCGGGCTCTACGGCCAGCCCTTCGATCTGATCAAGCTGCGCTCGATGCGCAGCGACGCCGAGGCCGACGGCAAGGCCCAGTTCGCGCAAGCCGATGATCCGCGCGTGACCCGCATCGGCCGCGTGATCCGCAAGCTGCGGATCGACGAGCTGCCGCAGGCGTGGAGCGTGCTCAAGGGGGAGATGAGCTTCGTCGGGCCGCGCCCCGAACGGCCCGAGTTCGTCGCCGATCTCGAAGACCGCCTGCCCTATTACGCCGAGCGCCACATGGTGAAGCCCGGCATCACCGGCTGGGCCCAGATCAATTTTCCCTATGGCGCCAATCTCGAAGATTCGCGCCACAAGCTCGAGTACGATCTCTACTACGCCAAGAACTATACGCCGTTTCTCGACCTGCTGATCCTGCTCCAGACGCTGCGGGTGATCCTGTGGCACGAGGGCGCGCGGTGAGCTGGGCGAGCGCCGCCTTCTGGAGCTTTCTCGCCGGGGCGTTCGCCTGCGCGGTGCTGTGCGCGTGGATCATCCAGCGCGGCGACGATCGCCCCGATGGCGATGCGATGGCCCTGGCGCTCGGCGCGACCTCGCTGTGGGGCCTGGTCGCGGCCGCGACCGGCGCGGAAAGCGCCAGCTCGGCGATCGCCGAGACGATGCGCAACCTGGCCTGGCTGGGCTTCGCCTACCGGTTGTTCGCGCACAACGGAGCCGAGGCGGGCATCGCGGCTGTGCGCCCGGTGCTCGTCGCGCTGGTCGGAGTCGAGCTGCTCCATCCCGCGATTCTGGTCGCGATGGCTCAGGTCGCTTCGAGCCATCCAGCCCAGGCCGCGGCCTTCCACCTCGCGGTGATCCTGCGGCTGGCGTTCGTCGTCGGCGCGCTCGTGCTCGCGCACAATCTTTACGGCAACAGCGTCGCGGGCGGGCGGCCGGCGCTGCGCTGGAGCGCGGCGGCGTTGGCCGTGCTGTGGGTCTGCGACCTCAACTTCTACACCGTCGCCTACCTCGGCGAGCGGCAGCCCGAAGCGTTGAGCGCGCTGCGCGGCGCGGTTCCCGTGCTCGTCGCGGCGCTTCTCGCGATCGGCCGGACCCGTGCGTCCGAGCTCAGGATCCGGCCGTCGCGCGCGGTCGCGTTCCAGTCGCTGTCCCTGCTGGTGATCGCGGCCTACCTGATCGTGATGATCGGGGCGGCGCACGCGCTCGCCTGGTTCGGCGACGCCGCGCCGCCGCTCGCGCAGATCGGCTTCGTCTTCACCAGCGCGGTGCTGGCGCTGGTCGTGCTCCCTTCGGCGCGGTTGCGCGGGTGGATGAAGGTCACGGTCGCCAAGCACTTGTTCCAGCACCGCTACGACTACCGCGCCGAGTGGCTGCGCTTCACTCGCACGATCGGCCGCAGCGACGGCGGAGCGAGCCTGCAGGAGCGCGTGGTCCAGGCGCTCGCCGACATCACCGACAGCAACGCCGGCCTGTTGCTGGTCCCCGCCGAGCACGGCGAGCTGGCGCTGGCCGCGCGCTGGCAATGGCGGACGCTGGAAGTTCCGGCGCAAGCGCTTAACCAGGCCGGGCGCGACTTCTTCGAGCGCGAGGGCTTCATCGTCGCGCTCGACGAAGTCCGGGCGGGCAAGGATCGCCGCGGCGAATGCGAGATCGCCCCCGAATGGCTGCGGGCCGAACAGCGCGCTTGGGCGATGGTGCCGTTGCTGCACTTCGAGCGCCTGGTCGGCGTAGTCGTGCTGAGCCGTCCACCGCACCCGCGCGAGCTCGACTGGGAGGACTTCGACCTGCTGCGCGTCGTCGCGCGCCAGCTCGCCAGCTATCTGGCCGAGCATTCCGGGCAGGAAGCGCTGCTCGACGCCAGCCGGTTCGACGAGTTCAACCGCCGGATCGCCTTCGTCATGCACGACGTCAAGAACCTCGCGAGCCAGCTGACCCTGCTCTGCCGCAACGCCGAGCGCCATGGCGAGAACCCGGCCTTCCGCGCCGACATGCTGGTCACCGTGCGCAACGCCGCGGACAAGCTCAACGCGCTGATCGCCCGGCTCTCGCGCTACAGCGCCGGCTCGCTCGAGCGCATGGAGGAGATTGACCCGGGCGAGATCGTGCGCGCGGTCGCGGGCTCCTTGGGCCAAGCCCACGCGATCACCGTGGCCACGGCCCCGGCGGGCCTGCGGGTGATCGGCAATCGCGATTCGCTCGAGCAGGTCCTCGTCCATCTCGTCCAGAACGCCATCGACGCCAGCCCCCAGGACTCGCCGGTCTCACTCGGCGTGCGCAGCGACGGGATGCAAGCGGCGATCGAGGTGGTCGATTCCGGCGCGGGGATGTCGGCGGACTTCGTCCGCAACCGCCTGTTCAAGCCGTTCGTCTCGACCAAGCCCGGCGGCTTCGGGATCGGCGCGTTCGAGGCGCGAGAGCTGGTCCGGGCGATGCAGGGCCGGCTCGATGTCGAATCGCGCGAAGGCTTGGGCAGCCGTTTCGTCGTCCGCCTGCCGCTCGCGGAAGCGGCGGGGCTATTCGAGAAGCTGAAGAGGAACACCGCCGGCGCCTCGCCGGACGGGTCGCAACAGGCAAAGGTGGCGTAATGGCTGATTTCCCGAACAAGCTGCTTCCCAAGCTGCTGATCGTCGAGGACGACCCCGGGCTGCAGGCGCAGCTCAAGTGGGCCTACGAGGACTTCGAGGTCGTCGTCGCGGGCGACCGGGCGAGTGCGCTGACCGCGCTGCGCGCCGAGGAGCCCGCGGTGGTCACGCTCGATCTCGGGCTGCCGCCCGATCCCGACGGGACCAGCGAGGGCTTCGCCGTGCTCGACGCGATCATGGCGCTGAAACCCGATACCAAGGTCGTCGTCGCCTCGGGGCACGGCGCGCGCGAAAGCGCGCTGACCGCGATCGCCAAGGGCGCCTACGATTTCTATCAGAAGCCGATCGACATCGAGGCGCTGGGCCTGATCGTGCGCCGCGCGCTCCACCTCCAGCGGCTCGAAGGCGAGAACCGCGCGCTCGCCAGCAAGAGCGACGAGGGCAACCGCGTGCTGGGCGGGCTGATCACCGCCGCTCCGGAGATGGTCAAGGTCGCGCGCACGATCGAGCGCGTCGCCAACACCAACGTCTCGGTCATGCTGCTGGGGGCGAGCGGGACCGGCAAGGAGCTGCTCGCGCGCGGGCTGCACGACGCCAGCGACCGCGCCCAGGGCAACTTCGTGGCGATCAACTGCGCCGCGATCCCCGAGAACCTGCTCGAAAGCGAGCTGTTCGGCCACGAAAAGGGCGCGTTCACCGGCGCGGTCAAGACCACCGAAGGCAAGATCGAGCTGGCCGACGGCGGCACGCTGTTTCTCGACGAGGTCGGCGACATCCCGCTCGCGCTCCAGGTCAAGTTGCTGCGCTTCCTCCAGGAGCGGACGATCGAGCGGATCGGCGGCCGGCGGTCGATCGCGGTCGACACCCGCATCGTCTGCGCCACGCACCAGGATCTCGAGACGATGATCGGCGAGGGCCGGTTCCGCGAGGACTTGTTCTATCGCCTCGCCGAGATCGTGGTGAAGATCCCCAGCCTGGCCGAGCGGCCGGGCGACTCCGCGCTGCTCGCCAAGGCGTTCCTCGCCCGCTTCGCGCGCGAGATGAACCCGCAGGTCAAAGGCTTCGCGCCCGATGCGCTGGCGTCGATCGACGCCTGGGGCTGGCCGGGCAACGTCCGCGAGCTCGAGAACCGGGTCAAGCGCGCGGTGATCATGGCGGACGGCAAACTGGTCAACGCCGAAGACCTCGATCTCGAGGCCGGCGACCGCGACGAGGCCCCGCTCAACCTCAAGGCGGCGCGCGAGCAGGCCGACCGCAAGGTCATCCGGCATGCCCTGGCCCGCAGCGAAGGCAACATCTCGAGCACCGCGCGTCTGCTGGGGATCAGCCGGCCGACGCTCTACGACCTGCTCAAGCAGTACGGCATCGCTACCTGACGGCTCCTAATCGCGCGGTTAAAATTCTCGACAGGCGCGGCGCGTCGCGGCAAGGCGGCGCGGATTGGCAGCAGCGGAGATGCGCGCGATGGCGGGAGTGCTCGACGGGATCACGGTGATCGAATTCGCCGGCATCGGGCCGGGCCCGTTCGCGTGCATGATGCTCGCCGATCACGGCGCGCGGGTGATCCGGATCGAGCGGCCGGGTGCGAACGCCCGCCACGGCGTCGGCCGCCACCGCGACATCCTCAACCGCTCGCGCGAGCGGATCGAGCTCGACATGAAGGATCCCGCAGCGATCGCGCAAATCCGCGAGCTGGTGAAGACCGCCGACGCGGTCGTCGAGGGGTTCCGGCCGGGGGTGATGGAGCGGCTGGGCCTCGGCCCCGAGGTTCTGCTCGGCGACAACCCCAGGCTGGCCTACGGACGCATGACCGGATGGGGCCAGGACGGGCCGATGGCGCCGCTCGCCGGACACGACATCAACTACATCGCGCTGTCCGGTGCGCTCCACACTTATGGCCGCAAGGGTGAGAAGCCGTCGTTCCCGGTCAACGCGGTCGGCGATTTCGGCGGCGGCGGGATGATGATGGCGTTCGGCGTGGTCGCCGCGATCCTCTCGGCGCGGACCACCGGCAAGGGCCAGGTGGTCGACTGCGCGATGGTCGACGGCGCCGCGATCCTCTCGGCGATGACTTACAGCCTGTTCGGCAACGGGGTGTGGAAGGACGAGCGCGGGGTCAATCTGCTCGATTCCGGAGCGCATTTCTAC
>JAIVIY010000020.1 GCA_020200285.1 Novosphingobium sp.
CGGCTCGGACGCGGGGATCGACGTGGTCTCTTCCGAATACGCGGTGATCGCGGCCGAGCAGACCGCGCTCGAGAACCTCGCCAGGCTCGTCGCCGACCAGATCGTCACCAAAGTCTCGCTCGAATTGCGCTCGCCCGGCGGCGCCGCGGGGCGGTGAAGCTCGCGCGGTGAAGCTGACTCAGGCGAACTTCGCCGCCAGCGCACCGGGCGCCGCGCGCGAGGCCCGGGTGTTCTACTTCTGCGGGCCCGACGAGGCCGGCGCGCACGACGCCGCGCAGGCGATCGTCGCGCTACTTCCGCCGGGGAGCGAGCGGATCGAGCTGGCCGGCGCCGATCTTCGCCGCGATCCCGTCCGCCTCGCCGACGAGGCGCGCTCGACCTCGCTGTTCGGCGGCGCGCGCTACATCTTCGTCCGGACCGCCGGCGACGAAGCCTGCGAGGCGGTCGAGACGCTGCTCGACTCGCCCGTGGAGCCCTGCCCGGTGCTGATCGTCGCGAGCGCGGCGACCGACAAGTCGCGCATCGCCAAGTTGCTCGGCGAGCGCGGCGACGCGCTGGTGGCGATGTTCCATCCGCCCGACCTCAAGGCGGTCGCGGGCACGGTGCGCTCGGTGGCCGACGCCGCGGGGCTGCGCCTCGACACCGCGCTGGCCGAGCGCATCGCCAAGGCCTGCTCGCTCGACACCCGGATGGCCCGGGCCGAGATCGACAAGCTCGCGCTCTTTCTCGATGCGACCCCGCAAGCGCCCAAGACCGCCGACGCCCAGGCGCTCGACGCGATCGGCGCGAAGACTGAGGACGACGGCTTCGCGGCGGTGGTCAACTGCGTGCTCGGGGGCGACCTCGGGCGGCTGTCGGGCGAGCTGTCGCGGGTGCGCGAGCTGGCGCTCAACCCGGTCGGACTGCTGCTCGCGTTCGAGCGGCGCGCGGCGCAACTCGCCCAGCTGGCGGCGCGGATGGGCCCGCGCGGCGACGTCCAGCGCTTCGTCGAGGGCGAACGCCAGGCGCGGCGGATTTTCTTCCGCGACGCTCCCGACCTCGCCGCGCAGCTTTCGCGCTGGCGCGAACGCCGGCTCGAGCGGCTGGTCGAGCGCTTGATCGCGCTCCATCGCGAGCTGCTCGCCAACAGCCAGAACGCCGAGCTGCTATTGGCGCACGGACTGACCGAGATCGCCCGCGCCGCCTCGGTGTCGGCCCGCCGCCGCGCGGCCTGACGCGATCGCAAGTCGGTCGCGCTATCGACCGCGCTGGAGTCAGGTTTTGATTTACTCCGGACCGCACGCGGGTATCCCTCGCTTCGGGGGAGTTCTCGAGCGCACATGCGAATGGCCAGCCGATTGGACTTGCAGCATCCGCCGCAACCGGACGCCGCGCCCGGCGCGGGCGAGGCAGGCGGCTGCGAGCCGCGGGCCGGCCGGTCGTTCCCGCCGCTCGCGCCGTCGCTCGAGCGCCGGCGGCTGCAGATCTACATCCTGCTGCTGCTGGCCGACGCCGCGGTCATCCTCACCGCGTTCAACCTGGTCGGATACCTCTATTTCGGCGAGTGGCTCGAGCGCACGGTGATGCTCGAGGCGCAGCTGGTGCTGCCGGTCTACTGGACCATCGCCATCGCCAACAACGCCTATTCCGCGGGCGCCGCGCTCGATCCGCGGACCGGAGCGTGGCGGGCGACGGTCGCGATCGTCCTCGCGGTCGTCGCGGTGGTGCTGCTGGCGTTCTACCTCAAGGCCGCGGACAACTTCTCGCGCGTGGTCTCGGGCTTCGGGACGCTCGCCGCCGCGCTCGGGCTGGCGGTCGCCCGCGACCTGCTGAGCGGACTGGCGCGATGGCGCTGCGGCCCGACCGCGACCAATACCCTGGTGATCAACGACGGCGGTCGCGAGCTCGCCATCCCCCACGCGCTGGCGATCGACGCCCGGGCCTGCGGGCTCTCGCCCGACATCGCCGATCCCCACGCGCTTCACCTGATCGCGCGCTACTTGCGCAACATGGACCGGGTGGTGGTGACGTGCGCGCCCGAGCGCCGCCAGGCCTGGGCGCTGGTGCTCAAGGGCGCGGCGGTCCTCGGCGAGATCGTCGACGACGACATCCACGAGCTCGGCGCGGTCGGCGCGTTCCGCACCCCCGACTACGCCTCGCTGGTGATCGCCCGCGGGCCGCTGCGGCTGACCAACCGGATGCTCAAGCGCGGGCTCGACCTGGCGATCGCCGCGCCCGCGCTGGTCTTGCTGGCGCCGCTGTTCGTGATCGTCGCGCTGGCGATCAAGCTCGAGGACGGCGGCCCGGTGTTCTTCGTCCAGCGCCGGCTGGGCCGCAGCAACGACTTCTTCGACATCTACAAGTTCCGTTCGATGCGGGTCACGGCTAACGACCGCGAAGGCGCGGTCTCGGCCTCGCCTGGAGATGCTCGCGCGACCCGCGTCGGCCGCTTCATCCGCGCGACCAGCATCGACGAGCTACCCCAGCTCGCCAACGTCCTGCTAGGCGAGATGAGCGTGGTCGGCCCGCGTCCGCACGCGCTCGGCTCGCAAGCCGGCGAGAAGCTGTTCTGGCAGGTCGACCGGCGCTATTGGCAGCGCCACGCGCTCAAGCCGGGGATGACCGGGCTGGCGCAAGTGCGCGGCCTGCGCGGCGCGACGGTCCACGAGGACGACCTCGTCGACCGGCTCCAGGCCGATCTCGAGTACCTCGACGGCTGGACGATCTGGCGCGACCTTGCGATCCTGCTGGCGACGCTGCGCGTGGTGATCCACCGTAAGGCGTACTGACGATCGTCGCGCGGTCCGGTGACCAATTCGCAAGGGAATCGCGGCTAGGAAATCTCGCGCCGCCTTAAACCATCTAGGCGCTGACGCGTTTCGCGGGTAAGAGCACGCGGTCGAGCAAGGGAGTCACGATGGTCAAGCTCCGCAACGGACTGGCGGCGATGGCCGCGCTGGGTCTGGTCTCGGCCGCCCCGGCCGCCGCGGCGACCCGCGCGGCGCAGGCGCTTCCCGCGATCACCGCGCAAGCCGACGCGGCCTCACCGGCGCGCGCCTCCCAACCGATGGTGCAAGCGAGCGCGCTGGCGAACGACGACGACGACGACTCGACCGGGCTGATCGTCGGGCTGGTCCTGCTGCTGCTCGGCATCCTGCTCGCCGCCAGCGCCGGGGGTAGCAGCGGCGGGCCGGACAGCCCGGGCTGACGCGCGCCCAGGTGTGGCGCGCTATCCGTCCTGAGTAGCCGGCTCTTTCATCCGCCGCGTCCACTGCTCGCGGATCGCGTCCGAGGTATCGCCGCTGCCGTCATGCCTCCAGCCCGGCGCGCGCCACAAATACGCAAGCTTGTGCCGCCACGGCGCGGACCACACGTCGCGGGCGATGCCGATCCATTCGTGGAACACGCTCCACAGCAGGTTGAAGCTGCCGAGCTGCTTGACGATGCCGTAGCGAATCCGCTCGCCGTCGAGCTCGGGCTGGAAGGTCCCGAACCATTTGTCCCAGATGATGAAGGTCCCGGCGTAGTTGCGGTCGAGATAGACCGGGTTGGTCGCGTGATGGACGCGGTGGTGGCTGGGCGTGTTCATCACCGCCTCGAACCACTTGGGCATGCGCCGGATGGCCTCGGTGTGGATCCAGAACTGGTAGATCAGGTTGAATCCGCCGACGATCGCGATCATCGCCGGGTGGAACCCGACCAGCGCGAGCGGAATGCGGAACACGAAGCTCAGCGCGACGAACCCGGTCCAGCTCTGACGCAGCGCGGTCGACAGGTTGTAGTGCTGGCTCGAGTGGTGGTTGACGTGGCTCGCCCAGAACCAGCGCACCCGGTGGCCGAGGCGGTGTTGCCAGTAATAGCCGAAATCGTCGAGCACGAAGCACAACGGCCAGGCCCACCACGCCCAGCCGATCTCGAACAGGCGGTGCTGATAGAGCCACAGCGCGAGCGCGAGGACCAGCCCGCCGGTCAGCAGCCCGGCGACGGTCGAGCCCAGCCCGAAGGCGAGGCTGACCAGCGTGTCGCGCGGCTCGTAGGCGTCGGGGGCGCGGCGCTTGGCCCAGATCATCTCGATCAGGACCAGCAAGACGAACGCCGGGACGGCGAAGTCGACCGGATCGAAGCGCGGCTCCATCGCGACCCTATCTAACGCGCCCCAGGCTTCCCGCCCAGGCCTGCGCCTGGTCTCCAAGATCGAGCGTGAACGCGCCGAAGCCGCGCTCGCGCGTCGACACGGTCAGGAACTGGCGGTCGAGCCGGACGCCGTCGTGGCCGTCGAGCAGCCGCGCCACCCAGCGCGCGCCGTGACGGCGCAGCAACATGATCCGGCCGCCGCGGTCGCGCAGCAGCGCGCCGATCCCCGCGCGGTCGAGCGCCACGTCCTCGGCCTCGAACCCGCACAGTGCGTCGTCGGCGAGGCGCCTGGCCTCATCGGCGTCGCGCAGGCGGACATCGCCGCCGAGCCCGAGCCGCCGCGCCAGCCAGGCGAGCAG
The DNA here is from genome assembly GCA_020200285.1 of Novosphingobium sp. Lineage (GTDB taxonomy): Bacteria > Pseudomonadota > Alphaproteobacteria > Sphingomonadales > Sphingomonadaceae > Novosphingobium. The sequence continues at coordinate 4,473 of JAIVIY010000020.1, forward strand.
CAGCACCGCGACGAGCGAACCGCCGAACTGGAGCGCCAGCGCGCTCATCGGGCGCGGGCGGCGAGCCGATCGAAGAGCGGAGCGATCGGAGCGAGGTCGTAGCCGGCGCCGGCCGCGCATTCGCCGAGCTCCGCTGGGTCGCGCCCGGCGTCGGCTTCCGCCAACGCCCACAGCAGGGTCGAGCGCGTGCCCGAGCGGCAATAGGCGAGCACCGGCGCTTTGCCCGCTCGGTCGAGCGCCGCGCGCATCGCGGCAACTTGCGCTTCGGAAAAGCCGGAATGACCCACCGGGATGGCCACATAGTCGATCCCCGCGGATCGCGCCGCGTCGGCGATCTCGGGGCCGGGCGTCTGATCCGCCGACTCGCCTTCGGGCCGGTTGTTGACGATCAGCGCGACGCCGAGCGCCTTGGCCTCGGCGACCTGGGCGACCCCGATCTGCGGGCTGGCGTAGACCGTCGCGGTGAGTTGCCGGAACATCGTGCGCGAGCTTTGCCGAATAGCGCTCCAGCTGACAAGCCGCAGGCCGAGTGCAGAAATGTCACACAATTGCGGCAGGCGTCCGCACAAGCGCCTGAATCCGTTCGCCTGTCGTTCGATTCGCGGCTATAAGCCCGCCCGCGAAGGTGTGGGCCAGCCGTTTCCCGGCGTGGGTTTGCTTGTCGCGCGGTGGGGGCAATCGTCCGGTCCCGCCCGCAGGATTTGGCAGGGACGATGATCAAGGTGCGTTCGGGGAATGGGTTTCGATAGAGGACGTCGCGGCCGTGGCCGCGACAAGCGCGACGGTTTCGGCGAAGAAGGCGGCGGCGGTTTCGATCCCTATGGCGGCGGCGGCGGCTTCGGCGGCGACCGCGGCGGGTTTGGCGGCGGCGACCGGGGCGGTGGCGGCGACTATGGCGGCCGTAGTGGCGGCGGCGGCTTCAGCGGCGGAGGCGACCGCGGAGGGTTCAGCGGCGGAGGCGGCGGCAGCCGCTTCGGCGGCAGTGGACCGCGTGGCGGCGGCGGCGGCGGCGGGATGCCCGCGCAAGTCGTCGGGACCGGCAGCGGCAAGGTCAAGTTCTTCAACTCGCAGAAGGGCTTCGGCTTCATCGCCCGCGACGACGGCGGCGAGGACGTGTTCGTTCACATCAGCGCGGTCGAGCGCGCCGGGCTCGAGGGCCTGGCCGAAAACCAGGAACTCCAGTTCAACCTGGTCGACCGCGGCGGCAAGATCTCGGCGAGCGACCTCCAGGTGGTCGGCGACGTGATTCCGGTCGAGCAGCGCGCGGCCGCGCCGCAGCGCCAGCTGACCGGCGAGAAGGCGAGCGGAACGGTCAAGTTCTTCAACAGCATGAAGGGCTTCGGCTTCATCACCCGCGACGACGGCCAGCCCGACGCGTTCGTCCACATCAGCGCGGTCGAGCGCTCGGGGCTGCAAGGCCTCAACGAAGGCGACAAGCTCGAGTTCGACCTCGAGGTCGACCGACGAGGCAAGTACTCGGCGGTCAACCTGGTGCCGCGCCAGGACTGATCACCGGCGCTGCCGTCCGGGTTTGACCGGACGCCCGCACAATTCTAGACGCGCGCGAATGGCGGCCCCGGGGTTCGGGCGCCGCCATTTGTCGTTCGCGATTTTCCCCTTGCGCCGCCGACATGCGAAGGAGCCGACCGATGCCGATCACCCCGCTGATGCCCGTCTATCCCCGGTGCGGCGTGCGCCCGGTGCGCGGCGAGCATTGCCATCTTATCTCCGAGGACGGCGCGCGCTACCTCGATTTCGCCAGCGGCATCGCGGTCAACCTGCTCGGCCATTCGCACGCCGGTTTGATCGGCGCGATCCAGCGCCAGGCCGAGACGCTGATGCACGTCTCCAATCTCTACGGCAGCCCGCAAGGCGAGCGCCTCGCCCAGCGCCTGGTCGAGCTGACTTTCGCCGACACCGTGTTCTTCACCAACTCGGGCGCGGAAGCGGTCGAATGCGCGATCAAGACCGCGCGCGCCTATCACCAGAGCGCCGGCAACGACCGCAAGTACGAGCTGATCACTTTCGCCAACGCCTTCCACGGGCGGACGATGGCGACGATCAGCGCCTCGAACCAGGACAAGATGCACAAGGGTTTTCACCCGCTGCTCCAGGGCTTCAAGTACGTCGAGTTCGACGACCTCGACGGCGCCCGGGCGGCGATGGGGCCGAACACCGCGGGCTTCCTGGTCGAACCGATCCAGGGCGAAGGCGGCATCCGCGCGGCGTCGGACGAATTCATCCGCGGTCTTCGCGCGCTCGCCGACGAGCACGACCTGATGCTGATCTTCGACGAGGTCCAGTGCGGCGTGGCGCGCTCGGGGAAGCTTTACGCCTACGAGCACTACGGCGTCGCGCCCGACATCATGGCCACCGCCAAGGGCATCGGCGGCGGCTTCCCGCTCGGCGCGTGCCTGGCGACCGAGAAGGCGGCGCGGGGGATGGGGCTGGGCAGCCACGGCTCGACTTACGGCGGCAATCCGCTGGCGATGGCCGCGGGCGAGGCGGTGCTCGAGGTCGTCGCGGGCGATGGCTTTCTCGCCGATGTCGTCGCCAAGGGCGAGCGCCTGCGCTCGCGGCTCGAGCAGTTCATCGGCAACTATCCCGAGCTGTTCGAGCTGGTCCGCGGCAAAGGCTTGATGCTCGGGCTCAAGTTGAAATCCGAAAGTCGCCCGTTCGTCGCTCACTTGCGCGACAACCACCGGCTGCTGACCGTGGCCGCGGGCGACAACACCGTCAGGGTGATCCCGCCGCTGGTGATCGACGACGCGCACATCGACGAGTTCATGGAGAAGCTCTCGGCCGGCGCGGCGAGCTACCAGCCCGAAGCGGTCCCCGCGTGACTCGGCACTTCCTCGACCTGGCGGACGCGGGCGGCGACGCGATCGCTGCGATGATCAACGACGCGATCGACCGCAAGGCGGCGCGTGCCGCGTGGCCGAAGGGCAAGCCCGACGCCGATGCGCCGCTTGCCGGGCACGTCCTCGCGATGATCTTCGAGAAGGCCTCGACCCGCACCCGGGTCAGCTTCGACATCGCCATGCGCCAGCTCGGCGGCAGCGCCTTGGTGATGGACGCCGGATCGATGCAGCTCGGGCGCGGCGAGACGATTCCCGACACCGCGCGCGTGCTCAGCCGGATGGCCGACGCGATCATGATCCGCACCGACGACCACGCCAAGGTCGAGGAGCTGGCGCGCCACGCCAGCGTGCCGGTGATCAACGGGCTGACCGACCGCTCGCACCCGTGCCAGATCGTCGCCGACCTGCTCACCCTGATCGAGCGCGGCCACGCGCTGCCGGGCTTGCAGCTCGCCTGGCTCGGCGACGGCAACAACGTGCTCAACTCGCTGATCGAGGCGGCCGGGCTGATGAAGTTCACCGTGCGCGTCGGCGGGCCGTCGGGCTACGAGCCCGACCGCGGCTACGTCGAGCGCGCGCGCGCCGCCGGCGGCGAGGTGGTGCTGACCCAGAATGCGCGCAATGCGGTCGCCGGGGCGCAGGCCGTGGTCACCGACTGCTGGGTCTCGATGGGCCAGCACGAGACCAACGCCCAGGTCGTGGCGATGCAGCCCTACCAGGTCGACGAAGCCCTGATGGCGGCGGCGGCGCCCGGCGCCACCTTCCTCCACTGCCTGCCCGCGCACCGCGGCGAGGAGGTGGTCGACGCGGTGATCGACGGCGAGCAATCGGCGGTGTGGGACGAGGCCGAGAACCGCATCCACGCCCAGAAGTCGATCCTGCGCTGGGTGTTCGGCCAGCTGTGAGCGAGACCAGCGCCGAGACCGGCTTCGACCGCGTCCTGCGCTTCACCCTGCCCGCGCGGCACGCCCGCGGACGCGTGGTCAGGCTGGGGCCGGTGCTCGATGAGATCCTCTCGGCGCACGCCTATCCGCCGCCGATCAGGCACTTGCTGGCCGAAGCGCTGGCGCTGGCCGCGCTGCTCGGCAGCCTGCTCAAGCACGGCGACGACGATGGCCCGGGCGGCCAGCTCACCCTGCAGGCGCAGACCGAGGCGGGCGCGGTTAGGCTGCTGGTGTGCGACTATCGCGGGGGCGAGCTGCGCGGTTACGTGCAGCACGACGCAGAGCCGATGTCGCGGCGACCAAGCGGCGCTACCAGGGTATCGTTCCGCTCGAAGGAAGCTCGCTGGCCGAGGCCTGCGAGGCCTATTTCGCCCAATCCGAGCAAGTGCCGACGCTGATCCGGGTCGGGGTCCGGTCGGGATCGCAGGGTTGCGTGGCCGGCGGCCTGCTGGTCCAGCACCTCGCCGAGGGCGAGGAAGGGCGCGAGCGGCTCCACGTCCGCTTGGATCATCCCGAGTGGGGGCACGTCGCCTCGCTTGCGGTGAGCGTCCGCCACGACGAGCTGGTCGACCCCGCCCTCGGGCTCGAAAGCCTGGTCTGGCGGCTGTTCCACGATGAGCCCGAGGTGCGGGTCGAGGCCGGCCGCCCGGTCGCGCGCGGCTGCCGCTGCAGCATCGCGCATTACCGCGAGGTCGTCGCGCGTTTTCCCGAGGGTGAGCGCGCGGCGATGCGAAACGACGCCGGGGCGATCGTGGTCGACTGCGCGTTCTGCTCGAAGCAGTTCGAGATCCTGGCTTGAGCCTGGTTTCGTCGCGCGCAAAGAACGCTTTATCGCACTGTCGAGTCAATGCTATGCCGGCATTCACAGCCGTGCTGATTGTCGACGTCCAGATGCAAACGATGCCCAAAACAGTTTCGAGAATGGTTCTGGCGGCTTTGGCCGGGCTCGGCTGCGTCGCCGGGGGCGCGGCGCTGGCGCAGGGCGTTCAGCTCGCCATGCTCGACCGGATCGAGCCGGGAATGTGGGAACTGCGCGCGCGCGACGGCGGGCGGCCCGAGCGCGTCTGCCTCGATGACGGCCGCCGCCTGATCCAGCTGCGCCATCCCAACCTGACCTGCCGCCAGTTCGTGGTCGAGGACGGGGCCGACGCGGTCACTGTTCACTACACCTGCAACGGTCAGGGCTCGGGCCGCACTCATTTGCGGCTCGAATCGTCGCGGCTGGTGCAGATCGAGAGCCAGGGCATCGCCGTCACCCGCTTGCCGTTCGATTTCACCGCCGAGGCGCGCCGCGTGGGCAGCTGCACGACCTCGTAAGCGCGCTTGCGCGGCGATGGGCGGGTCTATAGCCCCGGCATCCCGGTGACCTACGTCCCGGCGCGCAATCTCGTGTTCCTGTCGCTGACGCTCGCCTGGGCCGAGGCGATCGGCGCCCGCGATATCTTCATCGGGGTAAATTCGCTGGATTACTCGGGCTATCCCGATTGCCGGCCCGAGTTCATCGCCGGCTTCGCCGCGCTCGCCGAGCTGGCGACCCGCGCCGGCGACCGCGGCGAGCGCTTCCGCATCCACGCCCCGCTGCAGGCGCTCGGCAAAGCCCAGATCGCCCGCGAGGCGCATCGCCTGGGCCTCGATCCGGCGTTGAGCTGGTCGTGCTACGACCCGCTGCCCGGCGGCCGCGCCTGCGGCCTGTGCGACAGCTGCCGGCTGCGCCGCGCAGGCATGGCCGAAGCCGGGGTCGCGGACGCGACCGCTTACGCCGCGTGAGCACGAAAGGACGAGGATGAGCGACGGACCGATCCACCCCGACGAGCGACCGGCCTCCGGCTACAGCTGGTACGTGCTCGGCGTGCTGGTCGTCGTCTACATCCTCAACTTCATCGACCGCCAGATCATCAGCATCCTCGCGGTCGACATCAAGGCCGACCTCCAGCTCAACGATAGCCAGATGGGCTTTCTCGGCGGCGCCGCCTTCGCGGTGTTCTATGCCCTGTTCGGGGTTCCGCTCGGCCGGCTCGCGGACAACTGGCACCGGGTGCGGCTGCTCAGCATCGGTTTGGCGCTGTGGTCGGCGATGACCGCGTTGTCGGGCTTTGCGCGCAACCAGGTGACGCTGTCGTTCGCGCGGATGGGGGTCGGCATCGGCGAAGCGACCGCCGGCCCGACCGCCTATTCGCTGATCTCCGACTATTTCCCCAAGCGACAGCGGGCGACCGCACTCGCGATCTATTCGTCGGGGCTCTACCTCGGCGGCGGGGTCTCGCTGCTGATCGGCGCCTCGATCGTCGAGGCGTGGAACCGAGCCTACCCCGGCGGCGGGCCGCTCGGGCTGGTCGGATGGCAGGCGGCGTTCCTCGCCGTCGGCCTGCCCGGACTGCTCGTGGCGCTGTGGGTGGCGAGCTTGCGCGAGCCGCCGCGCGAGGGCGGGGCAAAGCGATCGCCGCAACCGTTTCGCGAATTTCTGGTCGACCTGTCGACGATCGTCCCGCCGTTCACGCTGATCGGGGCGTGGCGGCGCGGGCCGGCGGCGCTGGCGGTCAACCTTGCCTTCGCCGGGGTGATGGCGGCGATCGCCTGGGCGATGGTCGGCGCGACCGGCAACCTGCCGCAATGGTCGTCGGTTGCGCTGGGCTACTACGCCGTGTTCTCGTGGGCCTCGACCTTGCGCGCGCGCGATCCCGCGACGTTTCGCCTGATCTGGGGCACCCCCGCGTTCCTCTGCACGACGCTGGGCTATAGCCTGGTGTCACTGGCGGCCTACGCGTTGGCGTTCTGGTCGGCCCCTTACGCCGAAGTCGTGCTGGGGCTGCCCAAGCAGCAACTGGCCTTCGTGCTCGGAGCCAACGGCGCGATCGCCGGGTTCCTCGGGGTGATCATCGGCGGACGCGTGGCCGACGCGCTACGCGCGCGCTATCCGTCGGGCCGCATTCTGGTGATCGTGTTCGGCGTCGTCGCGCCGATCGTGCCGATCTGGATCGGCTACACCACCCCCAACGCGACGCTGTTCTACGCGATGAACTTCCTCGCCGGCATGTTCGGAGCCGCGGCGCTCGGCGCGGCGGCGGCGACCACCCAGGACCTCGTTCTGCCACGGATGCGCGGAACCGCGACCGCTGCGTTCTTCCTCGGCGCCACGCTCGTCGGCCTCGCGTTCGGCCCGTACATGGTCGGGCAGATTTCGGACATGGCGGGCTCGCGCGTCGATGGCCGCCTGGTCGGCGACTTGCGCACGGGCATCCTATCGCTGATCGCCGTGGCGCCGATCGCGCTCGTGCTGCTGTTCTATGCCTATCGCGCGGTCCCCGCCGCCGAAGCCACGATCCGCGAGCGTTCCGGCGAGGCTTGACGGACCGGTCGCTGCGGCCGGCGCTCCAGTCCGTATCATCATGACTTGGGCCAGGCTGAGCCAGCTATTGGTAGCGACCCAGGCTATCCGATCGGGCAAGGAAAAAGGGGCCGGATCGCTCCGGCCCCTTTTTCTTTCGACCGTAGCCGAGAAGCTTACATGCCCGAACCCGGACCGTAAGTGATCTCGACGCGACGGTTCTGCAGCTCGCGCACCCCGTCGGCGGTCGGCACCCGCGGCTGGCTTTCGCCAAACCCTTGCGAGGTGATCGCCCCGTCGGGAATCCCGCGCGAGGTGAGGTAGCCCCGGACCGAGGCGTTGCGGCGCTCGGACAAACCGACGTTGTACTGGACCGAGCCCGACCGGTCGGCATGGCCGGCCAGCATGATCGGAACGTTGGCGCAGTTGCCGTAAGCCGAAACCGCGTTGTCGAGGATCGTCGCGGCCTCGGGCGTGATGTCCGACCGGTCCCAGTCGAAGAACACGATATACGGCCCCTTGTTGCACACCGGCGCCACGATCGGCGGAGGCGGCGGAGGCGGCGGGGGCGGGGGCGGCGGAGCGACGATCGGCTCGGGCATCGGCTCGGCGCCGCCGAAG
>JAIVIY010000114.1:0-16460 GCA_020200285.1 Novosphingobium sp.
GCGTGCTCCTCGCGGGTCACGTCGAGCGCCTGCCAATGGACGTTCTGGGCGCGGCGCAAGCTGAAGTGGAGCATCCCCGCAGCGACCGTGCGGTTGGTCACCTTGTCGATCAGGATGAAGCCCCCAAGCGCCTTATTGGCTCGCGCGCGGCTCTCGGCGTAAGGCTCGAACACGATGGGCTTGTCGGTGGCGATCTCGGCGACGCCGATCGCGTTCAGTTCGAGGGTCTTGGCCGCCAAGTGCTCGAGCGTGTTGACATTGACCTCGTACTTGGGCGCGTGGACCGTGGCGGTGACGGTCTGGGTCGCCAGCTTGAGCCAATAGCCGCGACCGACGTGAAGCGGATCGTCGTCCATCCATACGATCGTCGCCTCGAACTGGTTCGAGGTTTCGGGCGGGGCGTCGGCCGCGGCGATCACGTCGCCGCGGCTGCAGTCGATCTCGTCGGCCAGCGTCAGCGTCACCGACTGGCCCGCGGCGGCCTCATCGAGATCGCGCTCGAGTGTGACGATCCGCGCGACCGTGCTGGTCTTGCCCGACGGCAGCACGCGCACAGCGTCGCCCGGCCGCACGCTGCCCCCAGCGATCAGCCCGGCGAAGCCCCGAAAGTCGAGGTTGGGGCGGTTGACCCATTGCACCGGCATCCGGAACGGCTTCTTGGCGCCGCGCGCCGCCTCGACCTCAACCGTCTCGAGGAGCTCGACCAGGCTGGGACCGCCGTACCACGGCGTGTTGGGCGAGGGCGCGGCGGTGATGTTGTCGCCCCTGAACCCCGAGATCGGCAGCGCCGTAAAGCGCTCGATCCCGATACTCTCAGCGAACGCGGCGTAGTCGGCGACAATGCCGTCGAACACCTCGCGGCCGTAGTCGACAAGATCCATCTTGTTGACTGCGAGCACGACGTTCCTGATTCCGATCAGGTGGCAGAGGTAGCTGTGCCGCCGGGTCTGGACGAGCACCCCCTTGCGCGCGTCGACCAGGATCACCGCGAGCTCGGCGGTGCTCGCGCCGGTGACCATGTTGCGGGTGTACTGCTCGTGGCCGGGGCAGTCGGCGACGATGAACTTGCGCTTCTCGGTGGCGAAGAAGCGATAGGCGACGTCGATCGTGATCCCCTGCTCGCGCTCGGCGGCGAGGCCGTCGACCAGCAGCGCGAAGTCGATCTCCTGGCCTTGGGTGCCGATCCGGCGGCTGTCGCTCTCGAGCGCGGCGAGCTGGTCCTCGAAGATCATCTTGCTGTCGTAGAGCAGCCGCCCGATCAGCGTCGACTTGCCGTCGTCGACGCTGCCGCAGGTGATGAACCGCAGCATCGTCTTGCGCTGGTGCGTGGCGAGGTAGGCGTCGATGTCCTCGGCGATCAGCACGTCGGTTTGGTAGGCGGAGCCGTCGGCCATCAGAAATAGCCTTCCTGCTTCTTCTTCTCCATCCCCGCGCCGCCCGCGTCCTTGTCGATCGCGCGGCCCTGGCGCTCGCTGGTGGTGGTGAGCAATGTCTCCTGGACGACCTCGTTCAGCGTCGCCGCGCCGCTCTCGACCGCGCCGGTCAGCGGGTAGCAGCCCAGCGTGCGGAAGCGGATCGAGCGCTCGACCGGGACTTCGCCCGGCCGAAGCGGGAAGCGCTCGTCGTCGACCATCAGCAGCAATCCGTCGCGCTCTACGGTCGGGCGCCTGGCGGCGAAATAGAGCGGGACGATCGGCACGTCGTTGAGCTGGATGTACTGCCACACGTCGAGTTCGGTCCAGTTGGAGATCGGGAACACCCGGATGCTCTCGCCCTTGTGCTTCCTCGCGTTGTAAAGGTTCCATAGCTCGGGGCGCTGGTTCTTAGGGTCCCAGCCATGCGAGGCGGTGCGGAAGGAGAAGATGCGCTCCTTGGCCCGGCTCTTCTCTTCGTCGCGCCGCGCCCCGCCGAACGCCGCGTCGAACCCCCACTTGTCGAGCGCCTGCTTGAGCCCCTCGGTCTTCCACATGTCGGTGTGCAGCGCGCCGTGGTCGAACGGGTTGATGCCCTTCGCCTCGGCCGCGGGATTGCGATAGACCAGCAGCTCCATGCCGCTCTCGCGCGCCATCCGGTCGCGCAGCTCGTACATCGCCCGAAACTTCCAGGTGGTGTCGACGTGGAGCAGCGGGAACGGCGGCGGCGCGGGGAAGAACGCCTTGCGCGCCAGGTGCAGCATCACCGCGCTGTCCTTGCCCACCGAGTAGAGCATCACCGGCCGCTCGGCCTCGGCGACGACCTCGCGCATGATGTGGATCGCCTCGGCCTCGAGGCGCTGGAGGTGGGTGAGCGGGGTCACGGCGTGGTCGGGCATGGCATCGGCGTCGCGGCCTATGCAGCTTTGCCGGCGCGGGCAATCAAGACAAACTTTGCCGGGGCAAGGGTCGCGTTGCCATCACTGCGGCTCGGGCTTGAGCGGCGGCAGCCGCAAGTCGGCCTTGCGCATCGCCAGGATCAGCGGGACCGCCGCCAGGCTCAGCCACATCATCAGCCAGAAGTCGTTGACGTAGGCGATCATCGCCGCCTGGCGGTTCACCTCGCCGTCGATCAGCGCGAGGATCGCGGTGCCGGCCGCCTGGAAGCGGTCGACCGTCGAAACGTCGATCACCCCGCTCGCCGACGAGGTGACGTGCGCGCCCAGATCCTGGTGGCTGACCTGGATGTTCACCGCGAGCAGCGACGTGACGATCGCGATCCCGACCGATCCCCCCATCGAGCGCGCCAGGTTGAGCACGCTCGAGCCCTCGGTGCGCAACGCCGGGGCGAGCGTGGCGAAGGCCATCGAGTTCATCGGAATGAACACCAGTCCGATGCCGAGCCCCTGGACGATCGACGCCCAGACGATCGCCTCGCGGTCGGCGACGAGCGACCATCCGGCCATGTCGTAAAGCGAGTAGGCGGTGAGCGCGAAGCCCAGCGCCATGATGTAGCGCGCGTCGACCCCGCGGCGCACCAGCATCCCCGAGAGCTGCATCGAGATCAACGTGCCGACCCCGCGCGGCATCAGCACCATCCCGGTGTCGATCACCGAATACCCGAACAGATGCTGGAGCATCGGCGGCAGCAGCGCCATCGTCGCGAGCATCACCACCCCGAGCGCCAGCGAGATCGCGATCGCGACGATGAAGTTGGGGTCGGCGAACAAGTCGCGGTCGAACAGCGGGCGTTCGGCGGTGAAGAAATGGACCGCGGCCATCCACCCCGCCGAAACCGCCAGCCCGGCATAGACCCACGCCTCGGCCGAGGCGAACCAGTCGATGCGGTTGCCGCGGTCGAGCAGCAGCTGGATCGAGGTCAGCGCGATCGCCAGCAGCGCGAACCCGGCGAGATCGAAGCGCCGCCGCGTGATCCGGCGCGAGGGCAGCAGCGTGACCAGCAGGAACAGCGCGAGCGCGCCCAGCGGCAGGTTGACGTAGAACACCGCGCGCCAGTTCCAGTTCTCGGTCAGCCAGCCGCCGAGGATCGGGCCGAGGATCGGACCGATCATGATCCCCATCCCCCACAGCGCCATCATCTGCGGCTGAACCGAGGGCTTGTTGGTGTCGACCATCGCGGCCTGGCTGAGCGGGATGATGAACGCCCCGCTGACCCCCTGGAGCGCGCGGAACAGCACCATCTGGGTGATGTCCTGGGCCATCCCGCAGAGCATCGAGGCGACCACGAAGCCCGCGGTCGAGAGGATGAACAAGCGCCGCGAGCCGATCCGGTCGGCGAGCCAGCCGGTGATCGGCATCGCCACCGCGGTGGCGATGATGTAGCTGGTCAGGACCCAGCTGATCTCCTCGGGCGTCGCCCCGAGCGCCGACTGCATGTGCGGGATCGCGACGTTGGCGATGGTCGTGTCGAGGATCTGCAGCAGCGACGCGGTCATCACCCCGATCGTCAGCAGCACGTTGTTCTCGACCGGGAGCAGCGCGACGTCGTCCCCGGGCGCGGGGACCGCGGGCCGCGGGTCGCGTTCGAGCGGCGGGGCGGCGCTCGCCACTGCTGCGGCCTAGCGCCTGCGGCCGTCGGTGAAGACGGTGACTTCGCTCGACAGCCCGGCGATCAGTTGCCGCGGGCTGCGCTCGCCAATCGCGATGCGCACCGGCACGCGCTGGGTCACCTTGACCCAGTTGCCGGTGGCGTTCTGCGCCGGCAGCACCGAGAACTCGCTGCCGGTGCCCGCGCCGATGGAAGCGACGCGGCCCTTGAGCGTGACCCCCGGGTAGGCGTCGAACTCGATCCGCGCGGGCTGGCCGACCGCCATCTCGGCGAGGTCGGTCTCCTTGAAGTTGGCCTCGACGTAGCTCGCGCCGCTGGCGACGAGGGTCAGCACCGGCAGTCCGCTGACCACGTGCTGCCCCATCAGCAGCCGGTCGGTCTGGCTGATCCGCCCGGCCATCGGCGCGCGCACCTCGGTCCGGCTCAGGTTGAGCTCGGCCGCCCGGCGCTGGGCGCGCGCCGCGGCCAGCGCCGGGAGCACGCCGGGGACTTGCGCGCCGGTCGCCAGCCGCGCCGCCGCCTCGGCCCGCTCGGCTTCGGCGAGGCGCAGCTCCTCGCGCGCCTGGGCGACCTGGTGCTGCGCCGCCTCGTAGGCGGCCTTGGTGGTGAAGCCCTTGCGCCACAGCGCCGCCTGGCGCTCGAAGTTGGCCTGGGCGAAGCCGATGTCCTCGCGCGCGCCGGCGATCTCGGCGCCCGACAACGCCGCGGATTGTCCGAGCGCGACCGCCTCGGCCTGGGCCGCGGCGATCGCCGCGTCGGCTTGCGCGATCTGGATGCGATAGGGCTCGGGGTCGATCCGGAACAGCAAGTCGCCGGCTGCGACTTGCTGGTTCTCGCGCACCGCGACCGCGACGATCTCGCCGCCGACCTCGGCGCTGACCGAGACCTTGTCCTGCTGGACATAGGCGTTGTCGGTCGAGACTTTGCCCTGCAGTCCCTGCCAGTAGATCAGGCTGCCGGCGACCACCAGCAGCGGCACCCCGCCCATCAGCAGCAGCTTCTTCCACGGCCGCGACGGCGCAGCCGCGGCGGGTGCTTCGCCCTCGTCCCGGGCGAGCGCTTCGACGGGGTCGATGGCGAGCTGCGGATCGCGCTCAGCCATCGGCGGCCATCGCCTCCGCGCCGCGGCGCGAAAGGTTGTGGCGGATGCGCTCGAGCATGACCCGCAGCGCGGCCTGGTCGGCTTCGCTCACCCCGTCGAGCGCCTCGGCGAACAGGCCGTCGGCGAGGGGGCGCAGCTGGGCGAGCAGGTCGTCGGCCTTGGCGGTGAGGAACAGCCGCCACGAGCGGCGGTCGGCGGGGTCGGCGCGGCGCTCGACCAGCTCGGCCTCCTGCAGCCGGTCGACCATCCGGCACACGGTGATCGGCTCGACGTCGAGCAGCTCGGCCAGCCGGCCCTGGTTGATGCCCTCGTGACGACGCAAGGTGGTCAGCACCTGCCATTGCTGGCGGGTGACCCCGATCCGCCGCGCGCGCGCGTCGAACGAGCGCCGCATCAGCCGCGAGGCGTCGCCGAGCAGCGATCCGAGATTGTCCATCCCGACAAATTACTAACGATGCTTATTATTAGTCAAGGCAATGTATCGCCAGCCGGTCGAGCGTCAGCGCTTTCCCAATGCAAAGGAGCCCGGCAGGGGGCGCTGCCGGGCTTCTCGGGGTGCGGCTGGGGCGGGCCGCGGAGGATCGGGGTTTCAAGCCATCGTCCCCGTCGCGATCAGCGCGCTGACCGGCATCGTCGCGATGACGAAGGCGAAGCTGAACGCGGTGGCGAGCGTGGCGGCGAAGGCGGCGTTGAGGCGGTTGGTGGCCATGATCGGTACTCCATCTTGCGGCGGGTCGGCGATCCTGCCGCCCTTCCGATGGACCGGAGATAGTCGCGCTTGGGGGGCGAGTGTGAACACTGTTGTTGCCGTCCGGTTATGCAGCGATGCATAACCGCGCACGGCCATGTTCGACTGGAACGACATCCGCTGTTTCCTCGCGGTCGCGCGCCACGGCAGCACGCTCGCCGCGTCGCGCGCGCTGAGGGTCAGCCAGGCGACGGTATCGCGGCGGATCACGGTGCTCGAGGAGGCGCTGGGGGTGCAGCTGTTCGTCCGCGGGGCGAGCGGCTACGCGCTGTCCGAGCGCGGCCGCGCGGTGCTGGCCTCGGCCGAGGCGATCGAGGCCGCGGCGGTCGCCTTTGAGGAGGGGGTCAAGGCCGAAGGCCGCCGCCTCTCGGGCCGGGTGCTGCTGACCACGGTCGAATCGGCCGCGACCGCGTGGGTCATCCCCGCGCTCGCCCGGCTGCGCGAGGATCATCCCGAGATCTCGGTCGAGCTGGTCACCACCGACGGCCTCCTCGACCTGACCCGCGGCGACGCCGACGTCGCGATCCGCTTCGGCCGCAAGCCGACGCAGGAAAGCTTGATCGTCCGCCACCTCGCCGATCTCGACGAATGCTTCTACGCCTCGCGCGAACTGGTGATGCGGCTCGGCCGGCCGGCCAACTTCGCCGAGCTCGCGCGCTACCCGATGGTCGCCTACGGCGACGACCGTTTGGGCGAGATCGGCGAGTGGATCGCCGCGAACATCCCCGAGGCCAAGGTCGTCCAGCGCGCCAACGCCTTGTCGAGCATCATCGCCGCGGTCCGCGCCGGGCTGGGCGCGGCGGTTTTGCCGAGCATCATGGGCGACGCGCTCAAGAACCTGGTCCGGCTGCTGCCGCCGATCCCGCCCAAGTCGCGCTGCTGGCTCGTCACCACCGACGCCGCGCGCCGCCAGCCGCACGTGCGCGCGGTGATCGACCGGGTGGTCGAGCAGGTCGAAATCGCGACCCGGCTCGTTCCGGCCGCGGAGCCGCCGCTGCGGATCGCCTAAAGGCGCGGCCTAGAACGCCCCCGGCACCTCGCGCTGGACGGTGGTCGGCACATCGGGCTGGAGCAGATTGCGCCGGCCGGCGGCCTGCGTGGTCTGTCCGCCGTCGGCGATCGCGGTGCAGCTGCGCCCGGCGAGGAAGTCGAGCGCGACCTTTATCGAGGCCTCGGCCGGGTCGCCCAGCGGCTTGGTGAAATCGTCGCCGGCGCTGCAGGTAGCCTGCATCCGCGGGGCGAGGCCGGTGTAGTAGTCGCCCTGGCGCGCGGCGTTCTCGGTGCGGAACGCGACGGGGCGGAGGCGGTCGTCGCAGGCCGCGCGGTCGAGCGCGATCTGGCCGACCGGCTTGCCGAAGGTATTGGTCCCGATCAGCGCATTGTTCGCGCCCAGATAGGGCGTGAACGCGTTGATCAGCAGCTCGCTTGCCGATGCCGTGCCGGTCGTGCCGATGAACGCGAGCTTGGTCGCGGCGATCGCCTGGCTTTGCGCGCCGAAGTTGTCGGTGTCGTTGTTGCTGGCCTTGGAGGCGCGGAAGGTGGTGTGACTGAACACCTGCCCGACCTTGTTCGCCGCGAGGAGATCGCCGAACAGCTCGGCGATCGAGACCAGCCCGCCGCCGTTGTAGCGCACGTCGACGATCACCTGGGTGATGCCCGGGCCGAGCGCGTTGACCACCGCCTGGGCGCCGCCCGATTGCATCAGCGAGGAGACGGTCTGGAGGCTGCCGGAGCTGGTCCCGATGGCGATGATCTCGGTGCCGCGGTCGATCCCCGCGGCCAGCGCCGGCGCGCCTTCGAACGCTTCGATCACGAACACCCGGTTGGCGGTGGTGTCATAGCTGAGGCGCACGCCGAAGCCGGCGCTCGAGCCCGAATTGAAGAACGCGTTCTCCTCGGCGATCGAGGCGACGTGGGTGAAGAAGCGGTCGCGCGACTGCGCGCGCGCCGGCGCCACCAGCGCATCGACGTAGGAGCGCAGTGTAGAATGGCTGTCCGGATTGACCGAAGTGTCGAGCAGCTCGGGGAACAGGTACCATTCCTGGAGCTGGCCGAGCACCCAGGCCTTGCGCTCGCTCAGCGAGCAGCCGGCGGTGGTCGGCGTCGGGGTGGGCGTCGCGCCGGGCGTCGGAGCGGGGGCGACCGCGATCGGGTTCGAGCCGCCCGAGCCGCCTCCGCCGCCGCACGAAGCGAGCACGGCGACGAGGCTGACCATCAGCGGGAAACGGCGAAGGCGCATCAGGGAAATCTCCAAAAATCGCAATGACTTGCGAAGGTCGCACGCTTTGGCGGAATGATTACGAACGATACCTGAACGGCGAAGCTTTTAGTCCATGCGCGCGTCGGTGGCGATGCGTTTGCGCACAGATTCCCTCCCTCAATCCCCACGCGCTCAACGCGTTCCGCGGTCCACTCGCTTCTCGGCGAACGGCCAATCGATCACCTCGCCGCACCACAGCGCCAGCCACACCAGCAGCGGCTGCGCGAGCAGGCGGGGGACGTGATAAACGAGGCCGAGGCCAAGATCGGAGCGGGCGAGGTCGATCAGCATATGGTTGACGTTGGCCGGGTAGACGCAGACCGCGTAGAGCGCGAGGCCGATCCCGGCCGCGCCGCGCAGGCGCTTCGACCACGGCTGGAGCAGCGCGGGCGCCGCGCCGAGCTCGGCCAGGCCGGTCAGCAGGATCACCGATTCGGGCGCGGGAACCCAGTCCGGGGTGACCGCCAGGAACGGGTCGGGGCGAAGCAGGTGGAAGGTTCCTGCGACGAGGTAGAACAGCGCCAGCAGCCAGCGCAGCGCGGAGCGGACCCTGGCGCGCGTGCGCCGCGCCATTCCCGCTACCAGCGCGCCGCAACCAGCGCGATCGGCTGCGGCTCGATCGCCTTCCAGCCTTGGGCGAGGACGTCGTTGCTTTCTTTCGCCTCGCGGCCCTGGCCGAGCGACCAGGTGACGTGCCAGGTGCTGCCGTCGGGCCGCGCGGTGTCGCCGTCGATCGCCACGACGTAGGCCTCGACTCCCTCGCCGTCGTCGCCGCGGCCGACGATTTCGGCGCGCGCGACCGCGTCGGGAATTTCCTCGTCGCGCGCCTCGTCGCCGCTCTTGAAGGTGACGTGGTCGGCGACCGCATGCGGATAGGCCGGCGGATAGCGCTCCAGCAGCGCGGCTCGCGAGTCCCGATCGAGCTTCCAACCGGTGGTCATGCGCGCCAGCATCGGCCATCGCGCGCGCCGCGGCAAGGGGTGACGCAACGCACTGCGAACGCTCGCCGGATTCGCCATGGCGGGGTTGCGCGGACCCGACAATTCGTTAGGGTCCGCGGCATCGCAGTGCGAACCTGATTAATCCTGGGGGGCCCTTGGGCAAGGATCTGGGCGATACCTTCGTCCGTTTCGAAAGCGACGGCCAGTGCTTCGAGGTGCCGATCGAGCGCCTCGGGGTGTGCGGCTTCGGGCGGTCGCTGTCCAACACCGTGGTCCTCACCGACACCATGGCCAGCCGCGAGCACGCGATCATCCGCCGCAACGCCACCGGCAGCTGCGTGCTCAACGATCTCGGCAGCACCAACGGCACGCGGCTCAACGGCCGCCCGGTCTCGGTGCCGACGCCCTTGAACTCGGGCGACGTGATCCAGATCGGGCGGCAGTCGATCGTCTTCGTCCAGACCAACGCGCCCGAGAAGATGGTCGATCCCAACGCCGGGCGCACCCAGTTCCTGGTCGAGCAGCAGCTGGTCAGCGTGCTGGTGATCGACTTGCGCGGCTATACCCCGCTGTCGGCCAAGCTCGGCCCGCAGATGGCCGAGCTGATGGGCGAGATCTTCCGCCAGTCGGGGGCCTTGCTCAAGGAGCACGGCGCGTGGTCGACCAAGTTCATCGGCGACGCGGTGATGGCGGTGTGGGTCCATCCGTCGAACTCGCTGGCGCGCTCGGACATCGTCAACGCGTTCGACGTCCTGAGCGGCTACCAGGAGATCTTCCTGATGGCGCAGCGCCAGTTCAAGGTTGCCGACCCGCTGCGCTTCGGCGCGGGGTTCAACGCCGGGATGGCCTCGATCGGCAACATCGGCAGCGAAGGCTCGGCCGATTTCACCGCGATGGGCGAGGCGGTCAACATCGCCTTCCGGCTCGAGACCGCGACCAAGGAGCACGGCTGCGACGTGCTGATGGCCAAGGAAGTGTTCGAGGCGCTGTCCGACGCCTATTACGTGCCCGAGAACATGGTCCAGGTCGAGCTCAAGGGCTACGACCAGACCTTCACCGCGCTGCCGCTGAAGTTCGACCAGATCGGCACGGTGGTGAACGATCTGCTCGCGGTCGCCTGAGCCGGCCCGGATAGCGGCTTCGTAAGCGCTGGCTTAAGCGGCGCGGGCATGGCAACGAAAGCGCCATGAAATCGCTCGCGCTTATCTCGCTCGCCCTGGTCTTCACCGGTTCCGCCATCGCCGCACCCGCGCGCACGCCCGAGCAGATCGCCGAGGCCGCGCTGCGCGCCGCGCCGGTCTGGGACGGGCACAACGACGCGCCCGAGCAGATTCGCGACCGCCGCGAGAACATCCTCGCGGGCTTCGATTTCGCCGACACGCTCGATACCAAGACCGAGGCCAAGGCGGCGATGCAGACCGATCTCGATCGGCTGCGCCAAGGCGTGCGCCAGACGATCGAGCAGATCGACGTGGTCAAGCGGCTCGTCGCGGCCAATCCCGGGCAGCTCCAGCTCGCCACCAGCAGCGCCGAGGTCGAACGGGCGTGGAAGGCGGGCAGGATCGCTTCGCTCATCGGGATCGAGGGCGGCGGCTCGATCGGCGGCTCGCTGGCGGTCCTGCGCCAGATGCACGCGCTCGGGGCACGCTACATGACGCTGACCCACTCGAAGACGCTGGCCTGGGCCGATTCTGCGACCGACGCGCCCAAACATGATGGGCTCACGGATTTCGGCCGCGACGTGGTCCGGGAAATGCAGCGGATCGGGATGCTGGTCGACTTGAGCCACGTGTCCGAGGCGACGATGCTCGACGTCTTCGAGGTCGCGCGCGCGCCGGTGATCTTCTCGCACTCGAGCGCGCGGGCGGTCGACGGCCATCCGCGCAACGTTCCCGACAGCGCGCTCGACCGGCTCAAGGGCAACGGCGGGATCGTCATGGTCACCGCGGTCAGCGGCTTCGTCAGCCCCGAGGCGCGCGAATGGAACGCGGCCAAGGCGGGCGAGGAAGCACGGCTCAAATCGCTCAACCCCGGCTCTCCCGACGCGGTGAAGGTGGGGCTCGACGCCTGGATCGCGGCCCATCCAAAGCCCGTCGCGACGCTCGCCCAGCTGGCCGAGCACATCGACTACATCGCCAAGCGGATCGGGGTCGACCACGTCGGCATCGGCGGCGACTTCGACGGGACCAGCGAGCTGCCGCAAGGCTTCGACGACGTCGCCGACTATCCGGCGCTGTTCGCCGAGCTGGCTCGGCGCGGCTATTCGCAGGCCGATCTCGAGAAGATCGCCAGTCGAAACATGATGCGGGTGATGCGCGCCGCCGAAGCCTATGCCGCGGCGCACCGCAACGATCCGCCTATCGAAAACAAGGCGTTCACGACGGCGAAGCAGCCCTGAGCAACGCCAGCGTCCGCGCGTCCCGCTTGCCGCCGCCCAGGCCATCCAGCGCGTCAGCGAATATGCCGCGGTCGGCGCCTTCGGCCGCCTGCTCGAACAAGGTCATCGAGCTGACGAACTTGAGCGCATCAAGGCCGCCGAAGATCGCCTCCAAGCCGCGCAGTCCACTCCATTCCGCCGTCGCCGCGGTCGCCTGAAGGAGCTTGTCGCGCAGGACCGGATCGGCGAGATATTCGCGCGCCTCGGCCAGGTCTCGGATCGCGTACAACTGCGCGGTCGGGCTAGTGCCGAGCCCGGCGAGCTGCGGGAACACGAACCACATCCAGTGGGTGCGCTTCCGGCCGGCCTTTAGTTCGGCCAGCGCGCGGGCCCAGGTCCCCGTTTCGTCCAGCGCCGTGCGGAACCGCTCCAGGCTCATCGCCAGGGCTATTGCGGCGCGGGGGTCCTCTGGCCGCTGACCGGGCCGCCTTGCTGCGGCTGGTCGCTGGTCACCGCCCCGGTCACCCAGATCAGCGTCAGCGCGCCGATCGCCAGCAGCAGGCTGATGACCAGTACGTAACGGACGATGTGCGGGGTCGAGCCGCCGCGGGCTTCGGTGGTCTCGACGTGAACTTCATCGCCTTGGCGTTCCATGCGCTTGCCCTCCGTGTGCTGCGCTCATAGCGCAAAACCTTGGACGATCCTACGCGTCGATGCATGCTACGTTCCACTTCAAAAATTTCATGCCAGAGAGTAACCTCGAGGCGCCAGGCGACGAATCCGACAGCTATGCGCACCTTTGCCCTCGTCGTAGCCGTGGCGATCGCCACGTCCTGCTCAGACACGCCCGAAGCCGCCGCCGAAGCGCGCGCGGCGCCCGCCGGAGGCGGCCCGATCGTGGTCGAGCTGTTCCAGAGCCAGGGCTGCTCGTCGTGCCCGCCGGCCAACGCCAACCTCAACGCGCTGGCGTCGCGGCCGGAGGTGATCGCGCTGAGCTACGCGGTCACCTACTGGGACTACCTCGGGTGGAAGGACACCTTCGCCCGGGCCGCCTACACCGAGCGCCAACGCGCTTATCACCGCAGCGGGCGGAGCGACGGGGTCTACACCCCGCAAGTGGTGATCAACGGCGCCAAGGCGCTGGTCGGGGCCAACCGCGCCGGCCTGCGCCGGGCGGTCGCGCGCGCCGGCCCGCTGCGCGGCGGACCGGCTATCGCCCGCGACGGCGACGGCGTGAGCATCGCGGCGGGATCGGGCGGCCCGGCGAGCGTGCTGGTGGTCACTTACGACCCGCGCGAACGCCGGGTTCCGGTCAAGGCCGGCGAGAACACCGGGCGGACGCTGCCCCACCGCAACATCGTCGTCGACTTGCGCGAGGCGGGCGTGTGGACCGGCAAGCCGCTGCGCGTCGCAGCGCCCGGGGCCAAGGATCCCGCGCTGCGCCGCGCGGTCCTGCTGCAGAAGGGCGCCGGCGGGCCGATCCTGGCGGCCGCCAAGCTCTAATCGCGCAGCAGCTCGTTGATCGCGGTCTTGCTGCGGGTCCGGGCGTCGACCGTCTTGACGATCACCGCACAGTAGAGCGAGGGGCCCGGGCTGCCGTCGGGCAAGGGCTCGCCGGGCATGGCGCCGGGCACGACCACCGCGTAAGCCGGGACCTCGCCGAGGTGCACTTCGCCGCTCGCGCGGTCGACGATCTTGGTCGAGGCGCCGAGGTAGACCCCCATCGACAGCACCGCGCCTTCGCCGACGACCACGCCCTCGGCGACCTCGCTGCGCGCGCCGATGAACGCGCCGTCGCCGATGATCACCGGGCCGGCCTGCATCGGCTCGAGCACCCCGCCGATCCCCGCCCCGCCCGAGATGTGGACGTTGCGGCCGATCTGCGCGCAGCTCCCCACGGTGGCCCAGGTGTCGACCATCGTCCCTTCGTCGATGTAGGCGCCGATGTTGACGAAGCTCGGCATCAGCACCACGCCCTTGCCGATGTGGCTGCCGCGCCGCGCCACCGCGCCGGGGACGACGCGAAAGCCCGCCGCGCGGAAGCGGTTCTCGCCCCATCCGGCGAACTTCGAGGGGACCTTGTCGAACGCCGGAGCGCCGCCCGCGCCGTGCTCGACCACCGCGTTGTCGTTGAGCCGGAACGACAGCAGCACCGCCTTCTTGAGCCACTGGTTGACCCGCCACCCGCCGGCGCCGTCGGGCTCGGCGACCCGCGCCCGGCCGCTGTCGAGCAGCTCGATCGCGGCCTCGACCGCCTCGCGCACCTCGGCGCTGGCCGGGGTCACGCCCTCGCGCCGCTCCCAGGCCTGGTCGATGGCGGCGGCGAGCTGTTCGGACATGCGGGACCCTCCTGTCGTGCGCGCGGCCCTAGCGAGCGGCGCGCGCACGGACAAGTCGTCCGCTGGAGGCCCGGTCAGCCCATCACGGCGTCGGCGAACTCGCTGTCGTGCTTGCCGATCAGCGCGCGGTCGTCGTGGTTCCAGGGGTGGAAGCCGGGCAGGAAAAACGCGCACCACGCGGGGAAGATGCGGCGCAGCATGCCGGGATCGCCGACCAGGTACCACAGCAACCGCGCCTTCCACTTCGCCCCGCTCAGCCCGTCCTGCGCGAGCAGGTTGAGCGTGTCGTCGAAGCGGTGGCCGAGGAAGGTCTTGGTGACGACCAGCATCATCAGGCTCTTGACCTTCCACCGCTTCCACCGGGTCCAGCCGCGCGTCGCGTGAAGCCAGGTGTCGTAGGCGACGCCCTTGTGCTCGATCTCCTCGACCGAGTGCCAGCGCCACATCTCCGAGACCTCGCCGCCGCCGGCCATGTGCCTGGGGTTGGACAGGAATTCGTTGGCGAGCATCGCCGTGAAGTGCTCGAGCGCCATCGTCGCGGCGAGGTTGAGGATCGGCGCGCGGTCGTTGATTTCCTGCAAGCGCGCGGCGACGCGGCGGTCGATCGCGTCGAGATCGTAGCCGGCGTCCTTGGCGATCCGGTTGAACGCGATGTGCTCGCGGGTATGGTTGATCTCTTGGCGGACGAACGCGCGGATCTCGGCCTCGAGCCTGGGCGGGGCGCCGGCGCGGTTGGCCTTGACCGCCTCGATGAAAAACGCCTCGCCGCGCGGGAAGGTGGCGGAAAGCGCGTTGTGCCAGGCGGAGCCGACCGGATCGCCGTTGAGCCACCAGCGTTGGGGCCTCGAGCCGCGGCCGAAGCGGCGGTCGCGGACGGTGATCGTCAGGTCCGCGGGCGTCGGGGCCTTGCGGGCCCCCTTCTTGCCTTGGTGGGCTACGGACTCTAGGGCTGAGTCGGGTTTGAAGGGCGCGTTCATGAAGGTCGCAATAACGCAACTTACACCAGTGTCAATAAGGAAACGCCTCCCGCCGGAAGAAAGCCGCACCGCGGCGCTCGAGGCCGCGCGCGCTTTGCTGATCGAGCTCGGCCCGCAGGCGGTGACGTTGAAGGCCGTCGCCGGGCGGATCGGCCGCACCCACGCCAACCTGCTGCACCATTTCGGCTCGGCCTCGGGGCTGCAGAAGGCGCTGGCGCGACACCTCGCCAACACCGTCTGCGCGACGATCGCCGACGCGGTGTTCGCCCAGCGCGCGGGGCTCGGCTCGGCGCGCGAGATTGTCGACCTGACCTTCGACGCGTTCGACAAGGAGGGCGCCGGCGCGCTCGCCTCGTGGATGCTGCTGTCGGGCAACGAGGACGCGCTCGACCCGATCGTCGAGGCGGTCCACGACCTCGTCGACCGGCTCGGGCCGGGGCTGTCGAACGTCGAGACGATGCACGAGACCACGCTGACGCTGGTGCTGATGGCGCTCGGCGACGCGCTGCTCGGCGGGCCGATGGCCAAGGCGCTCGACCTGCCCCGCGAATCCGCGCGCCTGACCGCCGAGCGGCTGGTCACCGAGTCGATCGTCCGGGCGCACGCCAAGGCGGACTAGAGGCGAGGGCAGAGCGTGGGCTTCGACACGCTCAGCCTGAGCGGGATTTTTTTTGCAACTGCCTACCAACATCCGCTCAGCCTGAGCTTGTCGAAGGCCACGCACCCACGTCAGCCTGGTCCCATCCACCCCGGCGCCCAAGCCGGATCGATGTCCTCGACCCGGCGGTGGTCGACCGCCAGTCCAAGCTCGGGATAAGCCACCCGCTGCCGCTTGGGATCGCTTCTCGCCAGCGGCACCACCACCAGCCGGCGGTTGACCTTCTGCCGCCAGTTCATCCGCGCGGGGTTTTCCTGGCCGACGTAGCAGCCCTTGTCGAACGACACCCCGTTGAGCTCGGCGGCGCTGCACTCGAGCCACAGCGTGGCGTCGCTGCCCAGTTCGGCGCGGCCCTCGGTCACGCCCAGCTCGAGCCGATGCGCCCGCCATTCGGCGTCGGCGGCCTCGTCCTCCTTGACGACGGGGGCGACCCACCGCTCGCCCAGCGCGGGCAGTCGCGGGTCGGCCGCCGCGCCGTCACCGAGATGACCGGCCCAATGCACGCCGAGCGACGGATCGACCGCGATCCCGATCTTGCGCCGCAGCCGGTAGAGCGACAGCCGCTTGACCAGCGCCTGGGCCGCCACGGCCTCGCAGTCGAGCAGCAAATCGCCGCCGCTTGGCCAGACGATGAAATCGAACAGCGCCTTGCCTTGCGCCGTGAGCAAGCCCGCCCAGACCGGCAGCGCTCCGGTCACGTCGTTGGTGACGAGGCCCTGGAGGAACCCGGCGACGTCCTCTTCGGCATCCAGCGGCGAGACGCGGATGATCGCGCGCTCGAACAGGCGGGTCGCGGGCATGGGTGACAGATAGGCCGCACTGGCCATCACACAAACCCCGTTCGTGCTGAGCTTGTCGAAGCACCGCACTTTTCTTCGGGCCAGGCGCCAGGTTCCGAAGAAAAGGACAGCCCTTCGACAAGCTCAGGGCGAACGGTTAGGGTTTTGGCAATGAGTGAGGTTCTCACCATCCGCCGCCCCGACGACTGGCACGTCCACTTGCGCGACGGGGCGATGCTGGCGGGGGTGGTCGGTCACACCGCGCGGCAGTTCGCGCGCGCGATCGTGATGCCCAACC
>JAIVIY010000114.1:16505-27936 GCA_020200285.1 Novosphingobium sp.
CCTGACCGACGCCACCGATCCCGCGGACTTGCGCCGGGGCTTCGCCGAGGGCGTCTACACCGCGGCCAAGCTCTACCCCGCGCACGCGACCACCAACTCGGCACAGGGGGTGAACGACGTCGCGAATATCCGCGGCGAGCTCGAGGCGATGCAGGCGATCGGGATGCCTTTGCTGGTCCATGGCGAAGTCACCGATCCAGCGGTCGACGTGTTCGACCGCGAGGCGGTGTTCATCGACCGCGTGCTCGCGCCGCTGGTCCGCGACATGCCGGCGCTCAAGGTGGTGTTCGAGCACGTCACCACCGCGCAGGCCGTCGAGTTCGTCGAAAGCGCCGGGCCCAACGTCGCCGCGACGATCACCCCGCAGCACCTCCACCTCAACCGCAACGCGCTGTTCGCCGGCGGCCTGCGCCCGCACGCCTATTGCCTGCCGGTGGTCAAGCGCGAGCGGCACCGACTCGCGCTGCGCAAGGCCGCCACCTCCGGCTCGTCCAAGTTCTTCCTCGGCACCGATAGCGCCCCGCACGCGCAGAGCGCCAAGGAGGCCGATTGCGGCTGCGCCGGCATCTTCAATGCGCCCTACGCGCTGGAGAGCTACCTCGCGGTGTTCGAGGAGGAAGGAGCGCTCGACAAATTCGAGGCGTTTGCCAGCGAGCACGGCCCGCGGTTCTACGGCGTGCCTTGGAACGACGGGACCGTCACGCTCGAGCGCGCAGAAACGATCGTACCGGCTTCCATCGACGCCAACGGCACGACCCTCGTGCCGTTCCACGCCGGCGAGAGACTAGGCTGGCGGCTTTGCTGAGGCCGCGTGGCGGCGCAGCAGGTCCCAGCTGAACAGCGCGATCGCAGTCCAGATCAGCACGAAGCTGGCCAGTTGGACCGGCCGCAGCGGCTCTTCGAACACGGTCAGGCCGAGCACGAATGCGATCGTCGGGGCGAGGAACTGGACGAAGCCCAGCGTCGAATAGTCCATCCGCCGCGCCGCGACCGCGAACAGCAGCAAGGGAATCGCGGTCAGCACTCCCGCGCCGACCAGCAGCAGGCTGGTTGCCGCGTCATGCCCGAACGACGACTGGCTTGGACCCCGTAGAGCCCGAAGCTCACGCCCAAGGTCAGGCTGATCGCCAGCGTGTCGGTCGCGCCGTAGAGCAGCACCGCGACGCCCGCGCCGGCCAGCGCCACCGCAAGCCACTGCGCCCGGCTGAGCCGCTCGCCGAGGAAAAGCGTGCCGAGCAGCACGTTGACCAGGGGATTGATGTAGTAGCCGAGGCTCGCGGCGATGACGTGCCCGCCGTTGACCGCGGCGATGTAGACCACCCAGTTGACCGCCACCAGCAACGCGCTCGCCACCAGCAGCCGCACGACCTTCCAATCCGCCAGCGCGCGCGCGATCTCGCCGAGCTGCCGGCGGAACGCCGCGATCGCCAGGCACAGCGGCAAGGTGAAGACGATCCGCCACGCGACCAGCTCGAACGCCGGGACGTGGCGTATCAGCGCGATGTACAGCGGCAGGAAGCCCCACAGCGTGTAGGCGGCCAAGGCCATCGGCAGGCCGCTCTTGCGCACGCTCGCGGGGCTCATCGCGGGGCCGCTTGGCAGGTCGCTCCGTCGCTGTCGAGGCGCGCTTCGTCGCATTCGTCGTTTCTGACGATGGAGTTGCGGTCCGTTCAGCTTCGCGGGCGTAAGCCTGAACCGAAGCCGATTCCTCTCGCTCGGGTCGGCTCGGCCTCGACAAGGAGAATTCGCATGAGAACCGCCCTTCGGACCGCCGCCCTCGGCCTCGCGCTGCCCGCGGTGATGTTCACTGCCGCCCCGGCGGCCGCGCACCCCGCCTTCCACGGCGCGTCGACGTATGCGCAGTCCGACAGCTGGCAGCACGGCCGCGAGCGCGACTATCGCTACAACTCGTACAGCCGCAGCTCCTATGCCGAGCCGGTCTATGCCAGCACCCCGGTGTGGCGCGGCGACGACGGCCGCTACTACTGCCGCAAGAAGAACGGCACCACCGGGCTGATCATCGGCGGGGCGGCAGGCGCGCTGATCGGCCGCGAGATCGCCGGCCGCGGCGACCGCATGATCGGCACGATCCTCGGCGCCGCCGGCGGCGCGCTGCTCGGCCGCAAGATCGATCGCGACGGCTCGCAGCGGCGCTGCCGCTGAGGTCTTTCCGGCGCGGCTCCCCTTCACCGCGCGCGGAAGCGAGGCCCCGGAGAAATCCGGGGCCTTTTCGCGTTCAACCCTCGCGCAAGCCGACCCCGATGCTGGCGCGCGGCTGGTCCATCTCGGTCGAGGCCACCGGATAGGCGCAATAGTCGGCCGCGTAGTAAGCGCTCGGGCGATGGTTGCCGGATAGGCCCACCCCCCCGAACGGCGCCGCCGACGACGCCCCGTTGGTCGGACGGTTCCAGTTGATCACGCCGGCGCGGACGTTGGCCCAGAAGCGGTTGTAGTCCTGCGGGCTGCCGCCGATCAGCGAGGCGGACAGCCCGAAGCGGGTGGCGTTAGCCTCGGCGATCGCCTGGTCGAAGTCGTCGACCCGGATCACCTGGAGCAGCGGCCCGAACAGCTCGACGTCGGGGCGCTCGGCCATCGCGGTGGTGTCGATGATCGCGGGCGACAGGAACGGCCGGGCCTCGTCGCCGCGGACCATGTGCTTGATCGCCTTGCCGCCGTGGGTCAGCAGATAGAGGAAGCTGTCGGTCAGCCCGTCGGCGGCGCGGTTGTCGATCACCGGGCCCATGAACGGCGCGGGATCATCGAACGGGCCGCCGACGATGATCCGGTCGGCGAGCTTCTTCACCTCGCTCACCACCGCATCGTAGAGCCCGGCCTTGACGATCAGCCGCCGGCCCGCGGTGCAGCGCTGCCCGGCGCTGGTGAAGGCGGACTGGACGATCAGCGTCGCGGCGTCGCCGATCTTGGGGGTGTCCCAGACCACGATCGGGTTGTTGCCGCCCATCTCCAGCGCGATGATCTTGCCCGGGTCGGCGGCGAGCTTGCGGTTGATCGCGATTCCCGCGGTGGCCGAGCCGGTGAACAGCACACCGTCGACGCCGTCGTGCGCGACCAGCGCCTTGCCTTCCTCCGGCCCGCCGATCAGCAGCTGGACCACGTCCGCGGGGAGGCCCGCGCGGTGGAAGCACGCGACCAGCGCCTCGGCCACCGCCGGGGTCTTCTCCGACGGCTTGAACACCACCGCGTTGCCCGCGATCAGCGCCGGCACGATGTGGCCGTTGGGGAGGTGCGCGGGGAAGTTGTACGGGCCCAGCACCGCCATCACCCCGTGCGGCTTGTGGCGCAGCGCGGCGGTCCCCTGGAGCGCCGAATCGAGCTTTCGCTGCGAGGTCCGCTCGGCGTAGGCGCCGATCGAGATCTCGACCTTGTTGACCACGCTGTCGACTTCGGTGCGCGCTTCCCACAGCCCGGGCCACGGCCGCGTCGACATCGCCCGGAACTCCGCGCCACAGCTCGGCGCCGGTGGCCGGCTCGATCGAAACGATTTCCGCGCTGGCCAAACCCGCTAACCCCGACCCGGTCCCTCGATGCTGGACGCGGCCAATGCCACACCCGCCGAGGGTAGCCAAAGGGAATCTCCCTGTCTCTCGGGTCCAGCGATTCCTAGCATTAACAGTCGCGCCAAGTGGTAAACGGCCAGGGAAACAGGGGTTTGACTCAGCTGGTTTCACCTTCCAAGATGCTCCCGAAAAACACGACATAAGGGTTGCGCAAGTTCGGGCCGGCCACGGCCCGCGAGCGAAACAATTCCGGCCGCTTCGTCATCTCGCCGGGGCAACAAAGGGGAACCTCATGTCCACGACCACCGACAATCATATTCGCGCAGCGCTGTTCGGCACCGCGGCTTCGCTCGCCGCTCTCGTCGCCCTGGGCGGGATCGGTGCCTCGTCGTCGTCGGCGACCGAGTGCTTGCTCGACACCAACGACAACGGCGCGGCCGACGTCGGCGACACCGACGGCGGCGCGACGTCGGACGGTACGGCCGACACGCTCGCCTGCGGCACCGGTGCGGTCGCGGCGCAGCCCTTGTCGACCGCGATCGGCACGGGCGCGACCACCGTCACGACAAACGCCGCCTCGCTTGGCGCGGCGGTCGCGGTCGGCAATCTCGCGGTGGCGTCCGACGAGGACGCGGTCGCGGTCGGCGATCGGGCGCTCGCTTCGGGCTTCCACGCGACCGCGGTCGGCGGTGAATCGGTCGCCTCGGGCCGCGGCGCGCAGGCGTTCGGCTGGCAGGCGCGGGCGACCGGCAACCTCAGCCTCGCCGCGGGCCACCAGGCGGTCGCCACCGGCGTGCAGGCGACGGCGGTCGGTAAGAACGCCAATTCGGGCGGCGCCAACGCCACCGCGCTCGGCTTTGCCGCCAACGCTTCGGGGGCCAGCTCGGTCGCGGCCGGCGACAGCTCGGTCGCCAGCGGGGCCAATAGCGTCGCGGTTGGACGCGCGGCGTTCGCCACCGGCCTGACCTCGACCGCGATCGGCAACGGGGCCGCGGCGACCGACGAGGATGCGGTCGCGATCGGTGACCTCGCCCAGGCCAGCGGGTTCCACGCGACCGCGGTCGGCGGCGAGGCGGTCGCTTCGGGCCGCGGCGCCCAAGCCTTCGGCTGGCAGTCCGCGGCGACCGGCAACCTCAGCCTCGCCGCCGGGCACCAGGCCGTGGCCGGCGGGGTCCAGGCGACCGCGGTGGGCAAGAACGCCAACGCCAGCGCGATGAACTCCACCGCGGTCGGCTTCGCCGCGACCGCCGCCCACGCCGGCGCGACCGCGGTCGGCACCGGCGCAACGACGACGCGCGCCAACCAGGTCGTGCTCGGCGGCGCGGGCAGCTCGGTGACCATCGGCGCGCTCGCCAGCAGCACCGCGGCGCAGACCGGCACGATCTCCGTCGCCACGGTCGATGCGTCGGGCACGCTCGGCTCCGGCCCGACGGTGGCTTCGCTCGCCACCGCGTCGAGCGTCGCCGCCTTGCAGACTAGCGTTGCCACGACGAACACCAACGTCGCGACGCTGCAGACGCTCACCGCCGCGCAAGGGCTCCAGATCGATTCGCTGTTCGACGGGCTCGACAAGGCCTACGAAGGCGTCGCGCTGGGCCTGGCGATGGAAACGCCGTCGCTGCCCGCGGGAACCAACTTCGCGCTCTCGGGCGGGGTCGGCTACTACCAGGAGAAGGGCGCGGCGAGCGCGGCGTTCTCGGCCCGCGTCGGCGACAACGCTTCGGTCGGCGCCGGCATCGGCTTTGGCTTCGACAGCGGCGAGGTCGGCGCACGCGGCGGCTTCCAGGTCGCCTGGTAATCCGGCACAAGGAACCCATGGGAATTAATTCGATGGTGTTCGCAATGCGGCCGGGGCTTCGCGCCCCGGCCGTTTTTTTGGCCGTGGCGGCGCTCGCCGCATCGCCCGCGCTTGCGCATGCGCAGACCGCGCCCAGCCGGCCGATGATCTCGAGCCAGCCGGTGCCGAGCGAGCTCGAGCTGGCCAAGCTGGTGTGGTCGACGATGGCGATGGTCGATCACGCCAACCGCTCGGGCAACTATTCGGTGCTGCGCGACACCAGCGCGACCGGCTTCCAGGTGCAGAACGACCCCGCCCGCCTCGCCGAAATCTTCGCCCCGATCCGCGCGCTGCGGGTCGACCTCGGCAACGCGCTGGTGGTCGAGCCGCGCTACACCGAAGCGCCCAGGCTGCTCCAGGCGGACGTGTTCCAGGTCAAGGGCTACTTCCCCTTGCGCCCGACCGCGATCTTCTTCGACCTCTACTTCCAGTGGGAGCAGGGCCGGTGGAAGCTGTTCGGGATCAGCGTCCAGCCCGGGACGATGGCCCCGATCGCGCAGCCCGCCGCGCCGGCGCAGCAGCCGGCCGCCGCCCAGCCGGGACGCCGCCGCAACTAGCTCAACGCGAAGGGCCGGCGTGAGCGGCAGGCGCGGGCGGCTCGCCGAGCGCCTCGCCCATGCGTTTCAACGCGGCGAGCTTGGCGTGGAGCGGGGCCCAGTCGTCGCGCTCGGCGATCGCCGCCCAGATCGTCTCGACCTCGTCGATCAGCATCGCCTGCGGCGCGTCGTCGCTCCAGTGACCGTGTTCGGCCTCGCCCTCGTACCCCGCCAGCGCGGCCGCCAGCTCGCCCTCGGCGTTTCGCCCGCCGCGATGGCGGAAGAAGAACTCGTCCACCCCCGCCCCGCTTTCGCGGAGCGCCTTTTCCACCGCGACGACGAGCTGAAGGTCGCGATCGAGGCCGCGCGGGGCGACCCCCAGCCGCCACGCGAAGCGCCGCGCGAGGTTGGCGCGGTAGAGCTCGGGAAACCGCTCGAGCGCCGCGACCAGCGGCTCGGCCTCACTGAGTGCACGCAAGGCCACCGCGAGCTGGCCGCAGTTCCAGTGCAGCGCCTCGGGCTGGCGGCCGAACGCGTAAAGCCCGGCGTGGTCGAAATAGGCGGCGGTGAAGCCCGCGTCCCGTTTGGGCGCCCAGCGCCATGGGCCGTAATCGAAGCTCTCGCCGGCGACGTTCATGTTGTCCGAATTGAGCACGCCGTGGACGAAGCCCGCGGCCATGTATGAGGCGGCGAGGTCGGCGAGGCGCTCGACCACCTGGTGGAGCAGCGCCGCGGCGCGGTTGTCGCCGGCTTCGGACGCGAGCGGGCCGGAGTAGGTCTCGAGGCAGAAGTCGACCAGTTCCGCCATGTGCTCGCGCTCGCCCAGCGCTGCCAGGCGCTGGAACGTGCCGATGCGGATGTGGCCGTGGCTCAGCCGCACCAGCACCGCCGAGCGGGTGGGCGAAGGCTCGTCGCCGCGAAACAACGCCTCGCCGGTCTCTATCACCGAGAAGGTCTTGCTGGTGTAGACGCCCTGCGCCTCGAGCATCGCGGTGGCGAGGATCTCGCGCACCGCGCCCTTGAGCGTCAGCCGTCCGTCGCCGTCGCGGCTCCACGGGGTCTGCCCCGAGCCTTTGGTGCCAAGGTCGAGCAGGCGATCCGCGCCGTCGCGCAGTTGCGCGAACAGGAACCCCCGGCCGTCGCCGATCTCGGGGTTGTAGACGCGGAACTGGTGGCCGTGATAGCGCAGCGCGAGCGGCGTCTGCAGGTTGTCCGGCAGGGGTTCGAAGCGCCCGAAATGGGCGATCCACCGCGCGTCGGAAAGCTCGTCCAGGCCCACTGTCGCCGCATGGGCGTCGTTGCGGAAGCGCAACAAGGTCTGCGGAAATTCCGCGGCCGCGACCGGGTCGCCGATCCACTCCGCCAGCCCCAGAATCCGCGGGTCCGCGCGGTACGGGGCGGGTTGCGGTTCGGCGCGCATCCGGCGATAGTGGGCGGCGGCTGCGCTGCGCGCAAGCTCTAGGGGGACGTCACGCGTCGACGATGGCCGAGTTTGAGGATCGCCACTGGACGAGCGAGGACGGGCTGCGGCTGCACTATCGCGACTACCCCGGCCCGGCGGGGAAGCCGCCGCTGGTCTGCCTGCCCGGACTCACGCGCAACGCGCGCGACTACGAAGCGCTGGCGACCCGGCTCGCCGGTCAACGCCGGGTCCTATGCCTCGATTTCCGCGGGCGAGGCGACAGCGATTACGCCAAGGACCCGACGACGTATGTCCCGCCGGTCTATCTCGCCGATCTCGAGGCGTTCCTCGAACAGGCGCGCATCGAACGGTTCGTGCCGCTCGGCACTTCGCTGGGCGGGCTTGTCACGCTGCTCTACGCGGCGCGCCACGCTGGGCGCCTGGCCGGCGCGGTTCTGGTCGACATCGGCCCCGAGGTTTCGGCCGACGGCATTTCCCGCATCCGCGGATACGTCGGCCAGGGGCGTAGCTTCGAGACCTGGATGCACGCCGCGCGCGCGCTGCAGGAGCTGCACGGTCCGGTGTTCCCCGATTTCGCCGTCGCCGACTGGCTGATGATGGCCAAGCGGACGATGACGCTGGGCTCGAACGGGCGCATCGTGTTCGATTACGACATGAAGATCGCCGAGCCGTTCGCGACCCCGGACAACGCCGCGCCGCCCGACTTGTGGCCGTGCTGGCGGGCGCTGGCGGGACGACCGCTGCTGGTCCTGCGCGGGGAGAACTCGGACATCCTCTCGCCCGAGATCGCCGCGCGGATGCTGCGCGAGGCGCCGGGCGCGGAGCTGGTCACCGTGCCGCGGGTCGGCCACGCCCCGACGCTCGACGAGCCGGCGGCGGTCGCGGCGATCGAGCGGTTGCTCGACCGCGCCGGGTGACCTGGCGATGACCGGCACGACCCGCAGCGGGCCGCTGCGCCTGCTCCACATCCATTCGAGCTTCGATCCCGGCGGGAAGGAGCTGCGCACGGTCCAGCTGATCAACGCCTTCGGCAAGGGGGTGATGCACACCGTGGCCTCGGCGGTGCCCGGGGCCACCGGGGCGATGCGCCACGTCGCGCGCGGGATTCCGGTGCTGCAGATCAACCTTCCCGGCCTCGGCGGCAGGCCCGGCCCGCTCAAGCTGCGCGCGCTGGCCCAGGCGATGAAGCCTTACGACCTGATTCTCACTTACAACTGGGGCGCGATCAACGCCGCGCTCGCGCATTCAGCGTTCGGGCCGTCGCTCGGCCTGGCCGGGCTGATCCACCACGAGGACGGCTTCAACGCCGACGAGGCGACGCGGCTCAAGCCGTCGCGCAACGCCTTCCGCATCCTCGCGCTGGCGCGGGCCCAGGCGCTGGTGGTGCCCTCGACGGTGCTGCGCAACATCGCGATCGAGACCTGGCGCCAGCCGCCGGGCAAGGTCCACCGCATCCCCAACGGGGTGGCAACCGCGCGCTTCGCCGCCAAGCCCCGGCGCGACGTCCTGCCGCGGCTGGTCAAGCACAAGGGCGAGCTGTGGCTCGGCACTTTCGCCGGCTTGCGCGCGGTCAAGAACCTGCCGCGGCTGGTCCGTGCGTTCGCCCCGCTGCCCGAGCCGTGGCACCTGGTGATCGCCGGCGAGGGGCCCGAGCGCGCGGCGATCCTCGCCGAGGCCGAGCGCCAGGGGGTCGCCCACCGCGTGCACCTGCCGGGGTTCGTCGCCGATCCCGCGTCGCTGATCGGGCTGTTCGACCTTTACGCGCTGTCCTCTGACAGCGAGCAGTTCCCGATCTCGGTGGTCGAGGCGATGGCCGCGGGGCTGGCGGTGGCGAGCCCGGCGGTGGGCGACGTCGCGGCGATGATCGGCGAGGCCAACCGCGCCTACGTGACCGATCCCGCCGACGAGGCGGCGCTCGCGCGGGCGCTGCTCGAGCTCGTCGAGGCGCCGGCGCTGCGCCACCGGATCGGGATCGAGAACCGCGCCAAAGCCCGCGCCGAGTACGACGAAGCAACGATGGTCGCGCGCCACGCCGCGCTCTACGCGCGGGTCATGGGCCGCGAGCGGTTTCCATGACCTTCACCCGCGGTTCACCGCGCGCCCGCGAAGAGAATTGAAATGACGCCGCCTTCGGGTAATGAGCGCGCCTGATCCAGCCTGCGACGGAAACACACTTGGCCCTCCCCCCCGACAAGACCACGCCATCGGCCGCCGACAAGCGCGCGCTCGCCCAGCAGGACGTGTTCATGCGCGAGGTCGACGACGCGCTGCGCGAAGACCAGCTCAAGGACGTCGTCCAGCGCCACGGCTGGACCATCGGACTGGCCCTGGTCGCGCTGCTGCTGGCGTTCGGCGGATGGCTGTGGTGGCGCGAGAACCAGCGCTCGGCCGCGGGCGAGGCGGGCGAGAAGTTCATGGTCGCGCTCGACCAGGTCGAGGCGGCGCGCCTGACCACCGCTTACGCCGACCTCGAGCCGCTGGCGCAGGACGGCCCCGACGGCGCGCGCGCCGCGGCCAAGCTGATGCAGGCGGGGATCGCGCTCGAGCAGGGCAACGCGGCGCAAGCCGGCACGCTCTATGCCGCGGTCGCCGCCGATGGCGATGCGCCGCGGCCCTATCGCGATCTCGCGACGATCCGCGAGGTCGCGGTCCGGTTCGACACATTGCCGCCGGCGACGGTGATCGCGCGGCTCAAGCCGCTGGCGACGCCCGGCAACGCCTGGTTCGGCGCGGCGGGCGAGCTGGTCGGCGCGGCCTATCTCAAGCAGGGCCGCGCGGAGCTCGCGGGACCGCTGTTCGCCCAGATCGCCAAGGACAGGACCGTCCCCGATACGCTGCGCTCGCGCGCCCGCCAGCTCGCCGGGCTGCTCGGGGTCGACGCGGTCGAGGACGTACGAGCCGCGCTCGCCGATTCGCCGGTCGCCCAAGCGCCGGGGGGGCCGCCGCAGGCGCCCGCGCCGCCCCAGGAATGAGGATTTCCCGAATGACCCGTATCGACGCCCGCCGCCTCGCGGCCCTGCCGCTCGCCGCCGCGCTGGCCGTCTCGCTCGCCGCCTGCGGCGTGCTCGGCGGGGACAAGGGGCCCAAGACCACGCCGTCCGTGGGCAACCGCGTCCCGGTGCTGAGCCGGATCGAGAGCGGGGCGCAAGTCGATCCCGCGCTGGCCAGCGTCGCGGTGGTGCTGCCGCCGGCCGAGACCAACGCCGAGTGGACGCAGCCGGGGGGCAACGCCGCCAAGAGCTATGGCCACCTCGCGCTGGCGGCGGCGCCGCAGCGCGCCTGGACCGCGGGCATTCCCGGCTCGAAGCCGAGCGAGCGGCTCGCCGCCGCGCCGGTGATCGGCGGCGGCCAGTTGTTCGTGTTCGACACCGACGGCGCGGTCCACGCCTTCGACGCGGCGACCGGTCGCGCGAACTGGCGCACCGTGCTGCGGATGGAGGAGAACCGGTCGTCGCTGTTCGGCGGCGGCGCGAGCTTTGCCGACAACCGCGTCTACGTGACCACCGGGCTGGGCGAGGTCGCCGCGCTCGACGCTTCGAACGGCGCGACCGTCTGGCGGGTCAAGCCGGCCGGCCCGCTGCGCGGCTCGCCGACGATCAACTTCGGCGCGATCTACGTGATGACCCAGGACAACCAGGTGATCGCGCTCAACGCCGCCGACGGCGCGCCGCTATGGAACGAGAGCGGCGCGACCGCGCAAGCCGGGGTGTTCGGCGTCGCCGCGCCGGCGGCCGGGCAGGGCACGGTGATCGCCGGCTACAGCTCGGGCGAGCTGACCGCCTACCGTTACGAGAACGGCCGCCAGCTGTGGTCCGACGCGCTGGCGCGGACCAGCATCGCCACCTCGGTCGCGACCCTGACCGACATCGACGCCGACCCGATCATCGACCGCGGCCGGGTCTATGCGCTCGGCCAGGGCGGGCGCATGGCCGCATACGAGCTGGTCACCGGGCAGCGCATCTGGGAGCTGAACCTCGCCGGCATCTCGACCCCGGCGGTCGCCGGCGAGTGGATTTTCGTGCTGACCGACGACGCCCGCCTGCTGTGCCTGGCGCGCGCCACCGGCAAGGTCCGCTGGATCGCGCAGCTCCAGCGCTACCGCAACGCCGAGAAGGAA
>JAIVIY010000115.1 GCA_020200285.1 Novosphingobium sp.
TCGCTTCCTCGACCGCCTCGAGCGCCTTGGCGTCGCGTGCCGTCAGGATCACGTGCGCGCCCGCCGCCGCCAGCGCCTTGGCGGTGGCCGCGCCGATCCCCCGGCTCGCCCCGGTGACGAGCGCGACCTGGCCTGCGAAAGCCCCCGCCGTCACAGCTGTGCCCGCGCTCGCTCCAAGGCCGCGCGCAAATCTTCGGGTGTCTGTTGCGCCTTCGCGATCGCGATCTCGAATCTTAGGGCTTCGGCGGCCGCGAGCTTCTTCCGAGCTTCGAGGAGATCGGCGATCCGCCCCGCTTCCGCAACGTACAGCCCAAGAGTCTTCTCTTCGCGGGTTGACTGCACGCGCGCTTCCAGAGCGCGCTTGGCGGTCAGCGCGGCTCCCGCTGCGGTGACTGCGCAGACACCGGGCGAAAAGACCGGAAGCGGCACGATGTTGATTGCAGCATCGGTCACGAAGCCCGCGATTGCGGCTGCGCCCACCACTGCCCAATCCGACGCCGAATTCAGGCTTTTGAGAACTTCACGCAGGTCGCCGATCATCTATTCGGCCGGTTCTAGCGCGAGCTTTCTGCCTTCATGCGACTGATCCGAAGGTCGCGCCAACGCCGCCGCAATGACGATGATGCCGGTCAGCGCCAACCAAACCGATGCGGCGCCGATCCAGAATCCGGCCGCGGTTTCGCTGACCGAGTATCCAATCAGACCGGCGAACAGAGCGGGGGAAAGAATATCGATCTTCGGCACGGTAGCGCGAAATAGGCCTAGTTCGCGCCGACGGCAAGCAGGCTGAGCTGGTCGGGGTTGTCGCGTTCGGCGAGGTCGGTCAGCCGGGTCGGGTAGTCGCCGCTGAAGCAGGCGTCGCAGTATTGCGGCCGGCCTGCCTCGCGCCGCGCCTCGCCGACCGCGCGGTAGAGACCGTCGATTGAGACGAAGGCCAGGCTGTCGGCCGCGATGAACTCGGCCATCGCCGCCACGTCCATCCGCGCGGCGAGCAGCTTCGAGCGCTCGGGCGTGTCAACCCCGTAGAAGCACGAATGCTCGGTCGGCGGGCTCGCGACGCGAAAGTGGACTTCGGCCGCGCCCGCGTCGCGCATCATCTGGACGATCTTGAGGCTGGTGGTGCCGCGGACGATCGAATCGTCGATAAGCACCACCCGCTTGCCCGCGACCAGCGCGCGGTTGGCGTTGTGCTTGCGCCGCACGTCGGCGTTGCGCGCGCCGTCGCTGGGCTGGATGAAGGTCCGCCCGACGTAGTGCGAGCGGATGATCCCGAGCTCGAACGGGATACCGCTTTGCGCCGCGTAGCCGATCGCCGCGGGCACGCCGCTGTCGGGAACGGGCACGACCAGGTCGGCTTCGACCGGCGCTTCGATCGCCAGCTCCTGGCCGATCGCCTTGCGCACCTCGTAGACCGAGCGTTCGTCCATCAGCGAATCCGGGCGGCTGAAATAGACGTGCTCGAAAATGCACGGCCGTGGGCGGCAGGGGCCAAACGGGCGATGGCTGACGACTTTGCCGGCCAAGTCGACCTCGATCAGCTCGCCGGGGTCGACCTGGCGGACGAAGTCGGCCCCGACCACGTCGAGCGCGACGGTCTCGCTGGCGAAGACCGTCGCATCGCCTAGCTTGCCCATGACCAGCGGGCGGATGCCGAGCGGGTCGCGGCAGGCGATCATCCCGGCCGAAGTCATACAAATCAGCGAATAGGCGCCCTCGACCAGCCGCAGCGCATCGACGAAGCGGTCGAGCAGCGTCGGATAACGGCTGGTCGCGACGAGATGGATGATGACTTCGGTGTCCGAAGTCGACTGGAAGATCGAGCCCTTCGAGACGAGCTCGCGCCTGAGCGCCATCGCGTTGGAAATGTTGCCGTTGTGCGCGATCGCGAACCCGCCCGAGGCGAGGTCGGCGAACAGCGGCTGGACGTTGCGCAAGCCCGAGCCGCCGGTGGTCGAATAGCGCACGTGGCCTGCCGCCATCGGGCCAGGCAGCTCGGCCAGCGCCGAGGCGTCGGAAAAGTTCGCGGCGACGTGGCCGATGCCGCGGCGCGAGAAGAATTCTTGCCCGTCGAAGCTGGTGATGCCGACCGCTTCCTGGCCGCGATGCTGGAGCGCGTGCAGGCCCAGCGCGACGATCGGCGCGGCGTCGCGAGCGCCGATCACGCCGAACACGCCGCATTCCTCGCGCAGCTTGTCGCCGTCGCGGTCACGGTATGGGTCGGTAAGGTTCATCGGGAGTGCGAGCCGGCCTCTTTGCGGAGACCGCGCCGCTTTGGCGAGATTCGCCCCCCATGGCAAGCGCGGTCGGGGGCGCGGGCATAGGGGTATCACCCGAAACCCATCGTGAACGCGCTTAACTATGCTGCCCGAGAAGGGCGCGATGGGATCGCACCGCACCTTGCGCCGCGCGCTGTGCCACGGCGCCGCGCCGACGCCGCGCTCTACGACGCCAAGGCGCGCGGCAGGGACAGGCTGGCAATCGCCGCCTGATACCATCGCCATTGCCGGGTGCGACGCCGCACCCTAAAGGGCCGCTGTCTTATGCCGCGAGCTCCCGCTTGATCCTCACCCCGTTCGAATGGACCATCGCCAAGCGCTACATGCTGCCTGGCCGCGGCGAGGCGTTCATCGCGCTTGTCGCCGGGATCAGCCTCGCCGCGGTGATGCTCGGCGTCGCCGCGCTGGTTATCGTGATGAGCGTGATGAACGGCTTTCGCGGCGAGCTGCTCGACAAGATCGTCGGCTTGAACGGCCACGCGATCATCCAGGCCTACGGCGGGCGGCTGGAAAACTGGGAGCAGATCCTCGCCGAGGTCCGCAGGACGCCGGGCGTGGTCCGCGCCAGCCCGCTGATCGAGCAGCCGCTGCTCGCCACCTACAACGGCCGGGTCGAGGCGGTGCTCGCGCGCGGCAACACCCAGGAGGACATTCGCCGCCTCGGCGACAAGGTGATCGCCGGCTCGGTCGACCCGCTCGTCCCCGGGGCGGGCGAGGTCGCGATCGGCGCGCGGCTCGCCGAGAACCTCGGCGCGCGGCTCGGCGAGACGATCACGATCATCAACCCGCAGGGCCGCTCGACCCCGTTCGGCACGGTCCCGCGCCAGGTCGGGTACCGCGTCGCGGCGATCTTCGAGATCGGCATCTACGACTACGACGAAGGCTTCGTGGTGATGCCGATCCCCGACGCGCAGACCCTGCTGCTGACCGGCGACACGATCGGGATGATCGAGGTCAAGACCGAGGACCCCGAAACCGTCAACGAAACGCTCGCGCCATTGAAGGCGAAGCTCGGCGGACAAGCGGTGGTCCAGGACTGGCGGACGATCAACGCCAGCCTGTTCGAGGCGCTCGCGGTCGAGCGAGTGGCGATGTTCGTGGTGCTGTCGCTGATCGTGCTGGTCGCGGTGTTCAACATCCTGTCGTCGCTGATCATGCTGGTCCGGGCCAAGACCCGCGACATCGCGATCCTGCGGACGATGGGCGCGACGCGGGCCTCGCTGCTCAAGATCTTCGTCACCATCGGCTTCGTGATCGGCGCCCTGGGTACGGTCGCGGGGCTGATCCTCGGCGCGATCTTCCTGTTCTTCCGCCAGTCGGTGGTTCGCGGGATCGAGCTGGTCACCGGCCAGAACCTGTGGGACCCGTCGATCCGCTTCCTCACCGAGCTGCCCAGCCGCAGCGATCCGGTGGAGATCACGGTGATCGCGGTGATGGCGCTGGTCCTGAGCTTCCTGTTCACGCTCTACCCGGCGTTCAAGGCGGCGAGCACCGACCCGGTGCAGGTGCTGCGTTATGAGTGAGCCAGTGGTCCGGCTGACCGGACTGAAGCGCAGCTTCGAGCAGGGCGGGGTGCGGATCGACGTGCTGCGCGGGATCGACCTGGCGATCGCGCCGGGCGAGATCGTCGCGCTGCTCGGGCCGTCGGGCTCGGGCAAGTCGACGATGCTCCAGGCGGTCGGGCTGCTCGAGGGCGGGTTCGAGGGGCGGATCGACATCGACGGGGTCGACGCCAGCGCGCTCGACGGCGACGACCGCACCACGCTGCGCCGCGACAAGCTCGGCTTCGTCTACCAGTTCCATCACCTGCTGCCCGATTTCAGCGCGATCGAGAACGTCATCCTGCCGCAGCTGGTCGCGGCGAAAGCCGAACCCGAGGCGCGGGCGAGGGCGAGCGAGCTGCTCGGCGCGCTCGGCCTCGGCGAGCGCCTGACGCATCGCCCCAGCCAGCTCTCGGGCGGCGAGCAGCAGCGCGTCGCGGTCGCCCGCGCGCTCGCCAACAAACCGCTGCTGGTGCTCGCCGACGAGCCCACCGGCAACCTCGACGAGCACACCGCCGACCGCGTGCTCGCCGAATTCCTCCGCCTTGTCCGCGAGGAGGGCAGCGCCGCGCTGGTCGCCACGCACAACGAGCGGCTGGCGCAGAAGATGGACCGGGTGGAGCGCCTGCACGAGGGGGTGCTGGAATAGCCCACCGCTTGCGGCCCCCGGCGCCACGTGCGAATGTCGGAGCTTGCAGGATCACAGGGGACGGCTCGCGATGGACACGGTCGACTGGGACGCGCCGGCGACGCTCCACGAGCGCGACGACGCCGGCTCGGACATGCACTTCCATTTCCGCACGCTGCGCCAGGGCCCGCTCGGCGCGCTGGTCCGCGAAGTCGCCGGGCTGCCGACCGCCGAGCGCGCGCGGGTGGTGATCGACGTCGCCGGGGGAGCGACCTTGAGCGTCGGGGAAATCCTCGACCTGGCGCAACGCGAGGACCTGCCATGACCGCCCGGACGATTGCCGACTTCACCGCCAAGTTGCCCAACGGCGAGGAGATCGACCTGGCCGACAAACGGGGCAAGGTGCTTTTGGTGGTCAACACCGCCTCGCGCTGCGGGTTCACCCCGCAGTACGAGGGGCTCGAGGCGCTCTACCGCAAGTACAAGGACAAGGGCTTCGAGGTCGTCGCCTTTCCCTCCAACCAGTTCGGCGCGCAGGAGCCCGGCAACGCCGAGGAAATCCAGAACTTCTGCAAGCTGACTTACGACGTCACCTTCCCGCTGATGGCCAAGGTCGACGTCAACGGACCCGGAGCGACGCCGCTCTACGACTGGCTCAAGCAGGAGGCGCCGGGGCTGATGGGCAGCCGCTCGATCAAATGGAACTTCACCAAGTTCCTGATCGACCGCGACGGGAAGGTGGTGCGGCGGTATGCGCCCACCGACAAGCCGGAGAGCTTGGCCAGAGACATCGAGAAGCTGCTGTAACCTTCCCCTCTCCCTTGATGGGAGAGGATACGCAGACTTGCGACCGCGCAGCGGGCGCTAGTCGCAGTTGGTGAGGGTGTCCCGCGCCGCATCACCCTCACCAAGCTCCGCTAGCCGCCTTCGCGGCAAGCTTTGCTATCCTCTCCCATCAAGGGAGAGGGGATAAGCGCGCCAACGCTCTCCC
The DNA here is from genome assembly GCA_020200285.1 of Novosphingobium sp. Lineage (GTDB taxonomy): Bacteria > Pseudomonadota > Alphaproteobacteria > Sphingomonadales > Sphingomonadaceae > Novosphingobium. Next base: position 5,437 of record JAIVIY010000115.1, read on the forward strand.
CGAATCGCCGCCGAGCCCCTAGCTTTCCCCCATGCCATTCGCCCCGTTCGTCCCCCTTCGCGTCCTCTCGTCCTACACCATGCTCGAGGGCGCGATCGATCCCAAGGCGATCGCGCGGCTGGCGGCCGAGCGCGGCTTTCCGGCCATCGCCATTGCCGACCGCAACGGGTTGTACGGCGTGGTGCCGTTCGCCGCGGCGGCGAGGGACAAGGGCGTCCAGCCGATCGTCGGCTGCCTGCTCGCGGTGGCGCGGCCCGAGCGCGCCGGGGCGGCGCCCGGCTACGGGCCGGCGGTGCCGACGATCGACTGGCTGCCGCTCTACGCGCAGGACGAGGCCGGCTATCGCAACCTCTGCCACCTGGTCAGCCGCGCGCATCTCGATCGCCCGGCCGAACTGCCCGCGCACGTCGCGCTCGCCGATCTGGTCGGGCGGACCGGGGGGCTGATCGCGCTGACCGGGGCGGCGGACGGCGCGCTCGCGCGCTTGCTTGCCGAAAGCCAGCGCGAGGCCGCCGACGCCTACCTTGCGCGGCTCGAAGAGTTGTTCCCCGGCCGGCTCTACCTCGAGCTTGCGCGGCGCGGGGAAGGCGTCGAGGAAGCCGCCGAGGACGCGCTGATCGAGCTCGCCTACGCCCGCGACCTGCCGCTGGCAGCGACCAACCCTGCGGCGTACGACCAGCCTGCTTTCCACGCCGCGCACGACGCGATGCTGTGCATCGCCGGTTCGACCCACATCGCCGCCGAGGATCGGCAGCGCTCGTCGCCCGAGGCCTGGCTCAAGTCCGCGCCGATGATGGAGGAGCTGTTCGCCGACCTGCCCGAAGCGCTCGCCAACACGCTCGTGATCGCCCAGCGCTGCGCGATCGCCCCGCCGCGGCGCCAGCCGATCCTGCCCAGCCTGGCGGGCGACCAGGCGCGCGAGGCGGAGATGCTCGCCGAGGACGCGCGCGCTGGCTTGGAGGCGCGGCTCGAGGCGTACGGCGAGCTGAGCGCGGAACAGCGCATGGAGTACCTGGATCGCCTCGGGTTCGAGATCGACGTGATCAACCGGATGGACTTCGCCGGCTACTTCCTGATCGTCGCCGATTTCATCAAGTGGGCCAAGCAACGCGGCATCCCGGTCGGGCCGGGGCGCGGCTCGGGCGCGGGCTCGCTGGTCGCGTGGGCGCTGACCATCACCGATCTCGACCCGATCCGGCTCGGCCTGCTGTTCGAGCGCTTCCTCAATCCCGAGCGCGTGTCGATGCCGGACTTCGACATCGACTTCTGCGAAACCCGCCGCGGCGAGGTGATCCGCTACGTCCAGGCGAAGTACGGCCACGACCACGTCGCCCAGATCATCACTTTCGGCAAGCTCAAGGCCCGCGCGGTGCTGCGCGACACCGGGCGCATCCTGCAAATGAGCTACGGCCACGTCGACCGGCTATGCAAGATGGTCCCGAGCCATCCGACCGACCCGTGGACGCTTCCACGCACCTTGAACGGCGTCGCCGAGTTCCGGCGCGAGTACGAGCGCGACGACGAGGTCCGGCGGCTGGTCGACCTGGCGATGCAGCTCGAGGGCCTGCCGCGCAATTCCTCGACCCACGCCGCGGGCGTGGTGATCGGCGACCGCCCGCTGGCCGAGCTGGTTCCGCTCTACCGCGATCCGCGCTCGGACATGCCGGTCACCCAGTTCGACATGAAGCACGTCGAGGACGCCGGCTTGGTCAAGTTCGACTTCCTCGGCCTCAAGACGCTGTCGGTGCTCGACAAGGCGGTCGAGCTGCTCGCCAAGCGCGGGGTGGAGATCGACCTCGCCGCGCTCGCCTGGGACGATCCGGCGGTCTACGCGCTGCTCCAGCGGGGCGACACGGTCGGGGTGTTCCAGCTCGAATCCGAAGGCATGCGGCGCACGCTGGCGGCGGTCAAGCCGAGCACTTTCGGCGACATCGTCGCGCTGGTCTCACTCTACCGGCCCGGCCCGATGGACAACATCCCGCTGTTCGGGCGCCGCAAGAACGGCCAGGAGCTGATCGACTATCCGCACCCCAAGCTGGCCGAAATCCTGGCCGAGACTTACGGCATCATCGTCTACCAGGAACAGGTGATGCAGGCCGCGCAAGTCCTCGCCGGCTACTCGCTGGGCGAGGCCGACCTGCTGCGCCGGGCGATGGGCAAGAAAGTCCAGGCCGAGATGGACGCGCAGCGCCAGCGCTTCGTCGACGGCTGCAAGGCGGTGTCCGAGATCGAGCCGGCCAAGGCCAACGAGCTGTTCGACCTGATCGACAAGTTCGCCGGCTACGGCTTCAACAAGAGCCACGCCGCGGCCTACGCGCTGCTCGCCTACCAGACCGCATGGCTCAAGGCGCACTATCCGGAGGAGTTCTACGCCGCCTCGATGTGCTTCGACATGCACCAGTCGGAGAAGCTCGCGGTGTTCGTCGACGACCTGCGACGCAACCGGGTCGCGCTCGCGCCGCCCGACATCAACCGCTCCGAGGCAGAGTTCACCGTCGAGCGCACCGACGATGGCTACGCGGTGCGCTATGCGCTCGCGGGCATCCGCAACGTCGGCGAGAAGGCGATGGAGGGCGTCGCCGCCGAGCGCGAGGCGCACGGTTGGTTCGCCAGCCTCGAGGACGTGTTCCGTCGCTGCCCCCAAGGAACGATGAACCGGCGGCTGGTCGAGGGGCTGGCCGCGGCGGGAGCGTTCGATTCGCTCGAGCCCAACCGCGCCCGGGTGTTCGCCAACATCGACATGCTGCTGGCCGCCGCCGACGAGGCCGAGCGTTCGCGCAGCAGCGGCCAGGCGGCGCTGTTCGGCGCTCAGGACCACGCCGCGCCCGCGCTGCGCCTGGCCGAGGCCGAGCCGTGGTCGCGCGCCGAGCAGATGGCCAAGGAGCGCGAGTTCTTCGGCTTCTATTTCGCCGCGCATCCGGTCGAGCAGCACCGCGCGATCGCTTCGGCCAACGGCGCTATGAGCTACGCCGCGCTGATGGCCAGCGGCGGCGGAGGCGGCGGCGGTTCGGAGCGGCGCCCCGCGGTGATGGCGGCGCTGGTCGAAGGCGT
>JAIVIY010000021.1 GCA_020200285.1 Novosphingobium sp.
GGATCAGGCTGCGCCGGGTGGCGTCGCCTTCCTCCGACAGCCGCTTGGCCTGGCGCGCGCCCTGGGCGGTAACGAAGCGGTCGAACGCGGCGACGATCTCGTTCTGGTCGAACGCCGCGTCGGGGTCCTTTAGCGTCACCCCGAGCACCGCGCGGCGCCCTTGCGCATCGAGATCGTCGTAGAACTCGATGAACCCGGCGAGCAGGTCGACCTTGGTCAGCAGCAGGTAGATCGGCGCGTTGATGTCGAGCACGCGGCGCAGCTCGGTCAGACGCCGGCGGACGCTCTGGGCGTGGCGGTCGACCCCCGCCAGATCGGTCTTGAGCAGCTCGTCGACCCCGAGCGCGATGATCACCCCGTTGATCGGCTGCTTGGGCCGGTTGGCGCGGAGCTGGCCGAGCAGGCTCGCCCAGCCTTGGCTGTCGGCCGAAGCGTCCGAATCCTGGCTGGTGTAGCGCCCGGCGGTGTCGACGATCGCGGCCTCGTCGGCGAACCAGAAGTCGAGGTTGCGGGTGCCGCCGATGCCCTTGAGCGACTGGTCCGAGAACGGGAAGCGCAGACCGGAATTGAGCAGCGCGGTGGTCTTGCCCGCGCCCGGCGGGCCGATGATCACGTACCACGGACGGCTGTAGAGATAGTCGCGCTGGCCGCCGGCGGCCCGCTTGAACTGTTGGATCGCCTCCTGCATCCGCTGGGTGACGACCGCGTCCTCGGCCGCGCCCGAAGCGGTGGCGAGCTGGTTGGCGATGGTGTCGTTGGCGCGCTTGGCCTTCTGCCGGCGGAGGAACGCGACCGTCGCCCAGGCGCCGAGGATCACCCCGACCAGCGCAGCGCGCACCGCAACCGAGGCGACCGCCGGAAGCAGGATCGGCAGCCCGAACCACACCAGGATCGCCAGCGCGACCGCGAACAGGCCGGTGACCGCGGCCCAGTTGTTGAGGAACCGGCTCATGCGCCACCTCCCATCACGCGCAGCAGCGCATAGACCGCGAGCACCAGCACCAGCGCACCCGCTGCGGCCAGCGCGACGATGTTGCCGACGCCGACTTTGCCGAGCGGGGCGTCGAAGCCGACCCACTGCGGCGAGACGTAGCGCTGCGACAGCGCCTTGATGTGATCGAGCCCGGCGTAGAGCCGGGTGGTCAGCTCGCTCAGCTGCGCGCGGCCGGTGTCGGCGGTGCGGAACTTGCCCTGATAGCCCGCGGCGATGCAGGCGTGAGCGAGCTCGAGGATGTCGCCGTTGTCCTCGGGGTCCTTGAGCGCGGTGTCGAGCGCGGTCCACACCGCGTCCTCGTCGCGGTCGGCGCCGAACTCGCCGGCCAGCGCCGGCCCGCTCCACGGCGCCGAGCCGTCGAGGTTGGGCAGGTTGGTGGCGATGTCGTCGATCGTAGCGGCGAGCAGCGCGCGCGCGGTGCGGCGGGTCTCGTCGGGATAGAGCGGAGTGATCGCGCGGTCGTAGGCGACCAACGCCTCGCGCGCCTCGCGGTGGAAATCGGCCATCGCGATCCGCGCGCGCCCCGAGCGAACGCTGGCCGCGAGCGCCAGCAGCGGGCCGGCCTCGGTCGCCAGCGGGGCGCGGCTCTCGCGCGGGGTGGAGGGCAGCGGAAAGCCTTCGTCGCCGAGCCGCGGCCCGCTCGGTTTGGGCGATGGCGGAGCGGCCGCCGCGGGAGGCGCCGTCGAAGCGTCCTGAGCGGCAGGCGCTGCGGGCTGCGCGGGCGCCGGCTCGACAACGGGGGCCGGCGCGGGCGGCGGTGTTTGGCCCAGCCCCGACAAGGGCGAAGGCCGGAAGATGGTGCGATTGCCGCCCCCGGTGGGATCGTCGCCGCCGCTCATTCGCGTTCCTTTCGTCACACCGCGTTCCCGCAGGAAGCACTCACGACCCGGCAGCCCCGGCGTCTGCGCGCCGGTGTTCGGTTTGCGGGAGCAGCCCGAACCTCGATCGCGCCGCGGCCGTTCGGGCGGCGCCGGATCGCGGTGGCGAACATGGCCGATAGGACACCCCCTCGGGCCCCCGCGCTGTGCGTTTAAGCACAGCTTCCGCCAATCCGGAAGGCAGGTTATGGATGAAACCGCTGGCTTTTTCGGGCGGCGGCGGCAGGGGACGGCAGGCGCGCATGGCATCGAGCGATTCCTACGATCCGAAGACCTGGCGGCCCGGCGATCCGCCGGCGGGGCCACCCTTCGTCCAAGTCGCCCAGCCCCCGGTTTACGCGGGCGGGACGGCGGCTCCGGCATGGTTGTCGCTGACGCTCAGCGCGGCGGTGCTGCTCGGGGGAGCGATGCTCGCCTATTCGTCGCGCGCCGATTCGCCGGTTGCGACGGAGCGCACCGCCCCGGGGTGAGCGCTCAAGCCGGCCGCGGCGCGGGCGGCTGTCGCGCGAATGCCGGCAGCAAGGGGATCACAAGCGCGGCCAGGACCAGCGTCATCGCGATGCTCGAATTGAGGCCTTCCTCGGTTCCGCCCCACAACGGCCCGCCGACCATGTCGAAATTCACCAGCGCGCCGAAGTCGCCGAGGCCTGGATTCGGCAACAGCCCGAAACCGAGGTCCTCGGCGACGTTCCAGCCCAGGTGAGCCGCGATCGGCGCAACCACGCCGCCGCTTTGTTGCGCCAGCAAGCCGAACCACAAGCCGCCGAGCAGCAAGTTGGCGAGACTGATCGGATCCGACGCGCCCCCCGCCCACAAGTGGAACCCTGAGAACGCCAGCGCCGACAGCAGCACCGCCAGCGATCCCCCGACCCGATCTTCGAGCGCGGACAACAGCCAGCCGCGAAACAGCAGCTCCTCGGCGACCACCCCCAACAGCGCGATCGCGAGTCCGATCCACAAGTAACCGGCGGGGACGGTATCGAGCGGTGCGGCGCGCAGCGTGCCGTTGAGCCAGACGTAGACGACGCATGCGCTGAGGCCGCCGACGCCGGTCAGCAGGCCGATCAACGTCCATCGCAGCGGACGGCGCCCCGCGCGCAACACCCGGCGTCGCTCGATCCAGCCGAGCAGCAAGGTGAGGACGATCAACGGCCCGAACAGCACGAGATTGAAGACGAGATTGGCGGTGGCGATCGATTCGACCGTGATCCTCTCGCCGATCGCATCGCGCACCATCGGCGCGATCAGGAATAGCGCCGCGCCGAGACCGATCAGCATCGCGACCCACCCGAACAGCGCCGAGCGCGGCGAGGCCGGACCGCTGGCGATGCGCTCGTCGCCGAGCATGCCCGCTAGCGCGCCCCGGCCGCTACCGCGGCGTCGCTGCGCAATAGCGCCTGGGCCGTGCCCGACAGCAACGGCTTGTTGGCGTCGCCGACGATGAAGAACGCGCCCCAGTAGATCGGATGCGAGCTCGCCTGCTGGCTCATGATTCCCAGCTGGGCGCTGCGCAGCGCGTCGCCGATCGTGCCGTTGCGGGCGGTGCGGTAGAAGTCCTCGATCAACGCCTCGCTCTCGCCTTCGTCGGAGATCGGCCAGTAGGTGGTCAACACCGCGCGGGCGTTGGCGGCAAGGAACGCGCGGACCAGCCCTTCGAGCGTGTTGCCGGCCTCTTCCTGGCCCGCCGCGCGCGCCTCGGCCTGGCTCAAACCGCTGGCGGTATTGCACGCCGAGAGAACCACGAGGTTGGCGTCGAGCCGCATCCGGGCGATTTCGTTGAAGCTGAGGAGCCCGTCGGAACCCTCTTCGCCCATGCTGGTGACCAGCGCGGGTGGCGACTTGGCGCAGCCCCACTCCCCTTCGGTGACCCCGTGGGTGGCGAAATGGAGCACCTGAAACTGGTTGAGGTCGTCGCGCTTCAAGACCGCGCTGTCGCTGAACGCCGCGTCAGTCAGCATCGGCGTCTCGGGCAGGCCGAGCGCGTTGCCGGCGCGGACCAGCTCGCTCTTGTCGATCGGCGCGAGTATGCGACTGAGGTTCGCGATGGTCTCGAGCTCGACCTGGCAGCCGCTGCCAACACTGACCAGCGAATTGCCCGCCTGTCCCTCCATCGGCACCGGCATATGCTCGGCGAAGCCCATGAACGGCAGCGGCGCGCGCGATTCGGTCAGGCTCCGCGCCACCAGCAGCGAGCGCGGGCTCAGCGCCGAGGACAGCGCAAGTCGACGCGAGAGGAAATTGACGCCCGTATAGTTGTAAGGATCGCTGCGACGGCTGGTCTTGAAGGCGTCGACGCTGTCCTGGTCGGTGACCAGCACCCCCAGCGGCAGCCGCTCGAGCGGGCCCGAGGGATCGACGATCAGCGTCTTGGCGGCGAGCAGGCGGTTCTCGATCGGTCCGGTGACCAGCTGGAACAGCGCGCGCGCCGCGGCGACGTCGAAGATCGGCAACTTGTCGCCGCCGCCGTCGATCGATTCGCGGGTGCGGGCGGCGAGCGCGTCGATCGTCTCGTTGTTGCGCGCGACGCGATAGATTTGCGCGCCTTCGCCGTCGATCAAAATGCCGAAGGCGTAAGTCCGCACTTCGGTGAGCTTGAAGAACGCCTCGCCGGAACGGAGCACCTTCTGGACCTCGGCGACGGTCACCGGTGAATCGTCGACCGCGCGAAACGAGCTGTTGGCCTGGAGCTCGCCGTCGATCTGAACCAGCCGGCTTTCGAGCTGCGCGCGCTGCTCGTCGAGCGCTTGTGCGGCCGCCGACTGATCGTTGGGTGTCGCGGCGATCTGATAGCGCAGCTTGGTGATCGCGCGCTCGACTTCCTCGCGGTCCTGGACTTTGGCGGCGAGCGCGCCGCTGGCGGTGACCACCGACTGGAGCTGGACGAACTGCCGCGCCACCGCGGGATCGCCGACCGACTGGATGGCGCGGAAGAACTTCTCGGCGTACTCGGGCGAACGCGTGCGCCGCGCTTCGACGATCAGCAGGTCGAGGTACTGCTCGAGCGCCGGCGGCAGGATCGAGCCCGCCGCGTTCGAGGCGATCAGTGAATCGACCGCTTTGTCGAACTGGGCAAGGACCGTGGCGCGGTCCTGCGCGGCGCGCGCCGCCATCGCCGCGCGTTCGAGCTGGGTCTCGGCCAGGCTCGGTCCGAAGGTCGCCGCCTCCGTGCCCACGCCTTCGAGGCTGGTCACCGCCCCATCGAGCGCGGCGAGCGCCTCGGGAAACTTCTTGTCGAGCGCGAGCAGCCGCGCGCGCTGGCGCTCGACCCGCGCGACCAGCCAGGCGACTTGCTGCTGGTCGACCGGCTCGCCCTTGAGCGCGGCGATGCTGCGGTCGGCGGCGTCGAGCGCCGCGCTCGCCTCGCTGCGCTGGCTCTGCGCGAGCAGCGCGACGCTGCGCGCCCAGTTGGCCTGGGCGTCGATCACCAGCTGCGACAGCGAGGCGATGTCGGGCGTCGCCACCACCCCGCTGCGCGCGTTGCCGCCGGTCAGCTGGTTGAGCATCCGCACCGTGGTCGGGTCGGTCAGCGGCTGGCTCGGATCCATCGGCGACGAAGCGAGCCGGTCGAGCGCGGCGATCGCGTTGGCGAAGTTGCGGCGGTTGAGCAGGTCGAGCGCGCCGTAGCTGTTGCGCTTGCGGACCAGCACCGCGGCGCCGGGCAGGTTCGGATTGGCCGCGATCAGCGCATCGGCGCGCTCGAAATAGCTCTGCGCCGAATCGAAGAACCGCAAGTTGGAATCGGCGAGGCCGGCGACCAGCAGCAGCTCGATCGTCTCGGCCACCGGGGCGTCGGCGGGCTGGCGGCTGATCGCGTCGCTCAGCGCGCGCGAGGCCTCCATGTGCAGGCCCTGGCGGATCAGCCGCAAGCCCTGCTGAAGCGCGCTTTCGCTGTCGGCGGCGAGCGCGCTCATCCCGGATTCGACCGGCGCCGCGGCGAGCGCGGTGAACTCGACCGCGGGCTCGCTGGTGCGGTTGCGGTCGGGGTTGACCTTGGCCTCGCCGCTCAGCACCCGCAGCGCTTCCTCGCCGGGGCCTTGCGCCGAGGGAATCACGCTCACGCTGTAGCGCCGCGCGCCCTTGTCGATCACGGTCTCGATCGTCTGGAAGCCGAGCAGGCTGTCGAAGCAGCGCCGCGCCCGCCCCGTGCCGAGCGCGGCCAGCGCAACTTCGGCCGCCGCGCCGCATTGCAGCGTCGCGTCGATCTTCGCGGCGTCGGCGTCGCGCACCGCGCGGACCACGCCGAGGAAGCGGTTGGCGGTCGCCCCGCGGCAGGTGATCGCGAAGCTGTCCGCGAAGTGATCGTCGACGGCCGGATCGTCCCAATAGCGGGTCGCCACGCACGGCTCGCCGCGCGAATCGCGGCCGAGCTCGAACGTGTCGGGCGCGGTCGTGCGCTTCGCCCAGGCGGGCGCGGGCGCGGCGGCGAGCGCGACCAGCGGCAACGCCGCAAGCATCGCCAGGCGCTGGGGGGTGCGGATCATTGGCCGGTTTCCTCGGTTTCGCGCGCGCAACTACCCTCGGCGTCGGGATCGCATTCGAGCGGCTGCAGCGGCAGGTCGCTCAGCCCGAACGAGCCGACGTCGCCGAACAGCGATTCGTTGTTGGTTCCGACCACCGGATCGAACGGGATCGACAGATCGCCCTGGCTGCTGAAGATGTCGCCGCGGAACGCGTTGAGCGGCGGCAGCGGCGGCTGGCTGGTAGTGCTGGCGATGCAGCCCGAGCCCGAACCGATCAGGCAGCCGTTGACCCGCGCGTTGAGCCGGTCGATCGCGGTCAGGGTGATGATCTGATCGCCGAGCACCGCGGCCGCCGAATCGGGCACTCCGTTGATCGTTCCGAACAGCGCGAAGCCGCCCGCGTCGGGCGGGTTCGGGCCCATGAGGACCAGCGCCGGAGCCGAGGGATCGCTGAGCGAGGCGAGCATCGCGCCTGCGTTCGCGGCGGTGCCGCCGGCATTCTGGAACAGTGCGTAGTCGGCGTAGCGCACCGTCAGGGTGTCGGCGGTGAGGGTCGTCTGATTGCCGTAGGTCCCCGCTCCGAAGGCGTCGGAGTTGTAGAGCGTCGACGCGCCGTTGGCGATGTATTGGCCGGCGACCGCGGTGGGGGTCAGCGGCGAGCCGCCCGGAGTCAGGCCGATCGCGGCGAGGAAGGTCGCGTCGAAGCCCATCCCAATGCGGTCGGCGCGCAAGTCGAGGGCAATGCCAGGAACCAGCACCCGCCCGCCGGCGTCGGTGGTGGTCGCGAAGCGCATCGTCGTTGCCCGGGTGCCGTCCGCGGCCGAACCGCCGAATCGGAAGGTGCGCGAACCGTTGCCCATCGCCGAGATCGTGCCGGTGACGTCGAAGCGCTGCTGGCCGAGAAGGTCGAGCCGGGTCGAGCCGGTGTCGGCATCGATGGCGAGTGCGCCGATCGCCACGTCCTGGCGCGCGCCGCCGCCGGTCGTGCCCGCGTCGAGCACCACCGTCGCGGCGTTCAAACGGTTCACTTCGGCCTGGCTCAGCGCGAACCCGCCGCTGCCCGGCGCGGCGTCGCCGAGCCGCAGCGGGTTGGCCCCGCTCGCGCGGTCGATCACGTTGATCGTGGTCGCGGCGATGTCGCCGTTGACGTCGGCGTCCACCGCGCTGAGCGTCACCGTACGCCCGGTCGCGGTGATCGGGCCCAGCGTGGCCCGCGTCGCCGCAGCCAGCGTCACGTCGCCGCCCGAGGTCGCCGAGCCGAGCGTGAGGGTGCTGCCCGTTGCGTTGAGGTTGAGCGTCGTCCCGGTCGTGGAGGCCCCGACGTTGATCGTGCCCGCGGTCACCGCGCCGGTGGTGCCGGCGGAGATGCTGCCGAGCGCCGCCGAAGCGCCGCCGTTGACGGTCACGCTCGCCGCGCTGGCGGTGGCCCCCCCGCTGACCGCAACCGAGCCGCCGTTGATCAGCACCGTCCGCGCCGCGGTGACGTTCGCGCCCGAGACCGCGCCGCCCGCGTTAAGCGTGACGTCGTGGCCGGCGTTGGTCGCGGTGATGTCGGTGAAGCTCAGGTTCCCGCCGCTCACCGCGATGTCCACGGTGCTCGCGCCGGCGACCGGATCCGCTCCGCGCGCCGCATTGCCCGCGACGATCGCCTCGCCCGCGGTGAACCCGGTGGTCGCGCGTGCGGTCAGGCTCGCGCCGTCGACCTTGCCCACGGTAATCCCGCGCGCGGTCAGCCGGATGTCGCTCTCGCGCCCGGCAAGCGAACCGCCGGTCAGCTGCGAGTTGGCGAGCACGATGTTGCCGTTGTTCGCGGTGACCGTCAGCGCCTCGGCATTGTTGGCCGCGGTGCGGTTGGCGTTGGCCACGACCGTCAGCCGCCCGCCGCCCTTGGCGACGTCGCCGCTGGTCGCGGTGAGCGCGACCGAGCCGTTGGCTTGCTGGGTGCGGGCCATGGCATCGCCCAGGGTCACCCCGGTGCCGCCGGTGACCGTGTAGTTGCGGCCCGCGGTGACGTTTTGCTCGATGGCCGCGGTGCTGCCCGCATTGACCGTGGTGTTGAGGCCCGAGGTCACGTCGCCGACCAGACGGCTCGAGGTCCCGCTGGTGACGCTCACGT
>JAIVIY010000116.1 GCA_020200285.1 Novosphingobium sp.
GCCAGCTCGCGCGCCAGCCGCGACGAGGCGGCCTCGAAAATCTGCCGCTCCGAATAGCTCTGCTCGGGCTGGTCGTCGGCGCGGAACAGGTCGCGGGTTACCTCGGCGATCGACACCAGGTCGCCGGAGTTGATCTTGGCCTCGTACTCCTGGGCACGGCGCGACCACATCGTCCGCTTGACCTTGGGCTTGCCCTTGAGCGTATCGAGCGCTTCGCGCAGCGTCTTGTCGCTCGACAACTTGCGCATCCCGATCGATTCGACCTTGTTGACCGGCACGCGCAGCGTCATCCGCTCCTTCTCGAAGCGCAGGACGTAGAGCTCGAGCTGCATCCCCGCGATTTCCTCGCGCTGCAGTTCGACCACGCGGCCGACGCCGTGCTTGGGGTAGACGACGTAATCACCGACATCGAAGGCGAGAGCCTTGACTGCCATCGTGTTTCCTTTCCTCGCGGGCGGGAATTCGGGCGCCGCGATGCGGGAATGCAAGCCGCCTTGATCGGCGAACGGCTGCCCAAAGCCGCTCGCCCGGTCGGTGCGCGCATCGATCGGTGGTGCCGGTTCCTGCCTTGCTGGTTCGTGGATCGCGCGAATCCGGTCGTCCCGAGTCCGCCGCTTGTGGGATTATATAACCCAACCGCAACAAAATTTCCACCCCCGCGTTCCCGCAGGGGCGAAGAAAGCTGCAATCGGCGGACTCATGCGCCAGTCCAGGGCTGCGCGGTCAGTCGCCTTCGCCGGGATCGGCCGAGAAGTACTTGTCGAACTCGCCTTCCTCGCCCTTGTGCTCGTCCGCGTCGGCGGGCGAATCCTTCTTGGTGGTGATGTTGGGCCACTCGGCGGAAAACTTCGTGTTGAGCTCGAGCCACTGCTCGAGCCCGCTTTCGGTGTCGGGCAGGATCGCTTCGGCCGGGCACTCGGGCTCGCACACCCCGCAGTCGATGCACTCGCTGGGGTTGATCACCAGCATGTTCTCTCCCTCGTAGAAGCAGTCGACCGGGCATACCTCGACGCAATCCATGTACTTGCAGCGGATACACGCGTCGGTGACGACGTAAGTCATGGCGAAGGCGTTCCTCTGGCTGGAGCCGTTTCGCGGGGTGCTATGGCGAGTTCGGGGGATGCGTCAAGCGCGCGGTAGCAGGCCTGCGCTTCGGGCGCCGGGCCGCGGCGGGTGGGCAGCGCAAGCAGCTCGACGACCGCGACCCTGGCGCCGAGCGGGAGGGTCAGGACATCGCCCGCCGCGACCGGCTGGGCGCTGCGCTCCGCGCGCCGGCCATTGATGCGGACGTGGCCTTCGGCGATGCGCTGCTGGGCCAGCGCGCGGGTTTTCGCCAGGCGCAAGTACCACAAGGCCTTGTCGAGCCGCAGCGACGCGGCGCTCATCCCGCGCTCCAGCCGGCGAGAGCCTCGAACGCCGCGTGCGCCGGCTTGCGCGCCGCCCGGTCGGGCTGGGCAGGCTGGGCGGACGCGCGCGGGGGCCTCCACTCCCACAGCAGCGGCGCGGGCGGGCCGAGCCGGTCGTCGGCGAGCGGTCGCGCAACCCACACGCGGAACCCGGCCAGGCGCAGCAGCCGCGCGTAGCCCTCGCTCGACAGCCCCATCGAGACCGCCAGCGCAGGGTCGAGCGTGAACCGTTTCCCCGGCGCCGCGACGCGCCTGGCGTGCGCGATGCGAACGAGCTTTTCCGCGAGGTCGATCCGCAAAGCTTCCCGGCCGAACTTGCGGTATCCAGCCACCGCTTGGCCGCGGATCACCGGATCGGACGCCGGCGGCGGCGACAGCGGTCTGATGCCCCAAGTCCGCGCCAGGGCGGCCCACAGCCGCGACGGAGCCGGGCGCAGCAGCTCGGGCACGAACAAGTCGAGCGCACCGACCCGCACGCCGAGCGCGCGCAGCCGCTCGCGTTGGTCGGGCCCGAGCGATTCGAGCGCCGCGGGGCGTGGCAGCGTGCCGGCGCATTCCACTAGGTGCAGCGCCAGCGCGCGCAGCGCCGCGCCGGCCGAGGGATCGCTCGCCGCTTCGGCCAATCGCAGCAGCGGCGCCAGCTCGCGCGCAATCCTCTGCCCGATCGCGGCTCTGAGCGCCGTTTGCACCCGGTCGCGAGCGGTGGGATCGAGCGCAGCCAGCGCTCGCTCGAGCCGGACGCGCGGCTCGAGCAGGGCGCGGCCCCGCTCGAGCGCGGCGATCCGCTCGCCGCGCCAGACGACGTGCCCATCGGGATCAATTTCGGCCGCCGCCGCGTCGCCGGCCAGTTCGGCCGAGCGCGCCGCCAGCAATTCGGGCAAATGGCGCTCGGCCGCGGCGAGAAGCAGCTTGCGGTCGTCGGCGCGCGTTGCGGGATCGACCCGGAAGCGGAAACCCTCGAGCGTCCCGATCGGCTCGCCGTCGACCAGCACCAGGCCGTCTTCGGCCAAAGTCACCGAAAGCAGGCCGGCGTCGGCTCCGAGCTTGCGCATCAGCACCGCGGTGCGGCGGTTGACGAAGCGCTCGGTGAGCCGCGCGTGGAGCGCGTCGGAGAGCTTGGCCTCGACCGCGCGGGCCCGCGCCGCCATCTCGTCGCGGGCCAGCACCCAGTCGGGCCGCTGGGCGATGTAAGCCCAGCTGCGGATCGCCGCGATCCGCCCCTGTAGCGCGTCGATATCGCCGGTCGTGCGGTCGAGCTCGGCGATCGCCCGGGCGACGTAGTCGGCCCCGAGGTAGCCGTTCCCGGCGAACAGGTCCTGCCACAGCCGCGCCACGAAGCGGGCGTGCTGATCGACGCCGAGCTGGCGGAAGTCGGGCAGCGAGCACGCCGCCCAGAACCGTCGGACCTGGCCCGAACCGCGCACCGATGCGGCGATGTCCGTGGTCTCGGCGAGCAGCTTGAGCACCGCGAGGTCGACCGCCAGGGGCGCAGGCGCGAGCGCGGGATCGTCGGGCGTCGCCTCGAGACCGGCGATCAGCAAGTCGAGCGAATCGAACCGCGGCTCGGCCTCTCGCCAGTACAGCCGGGTCAGCGGGGCGAAGCGGTGCTCCTCGATCGCGTAAACCTCTTCGGGGGTGAACTCGGGAGCCCGCCCGCCAGTCCCGGCCAGCGTTCCGAAAGTCCCGTCGCGCTGATGCCGGCCCGCGCGTCCTGCGATCTGCGCCATCTCCGCGGGGCTCAGCCGGCGCTGGCGCTGGCCGTCGAACTTGCTCAGCCCGGCGAAGGCGACATGGCCGATGTCGAGGTTGAGCCCCATCCCGATCGCGTCGGTGGCGACGATGTAGTCGACCTCGCCCGACTGGAACATCTCGACCTGGGCGTTGCGCGTGCGGGGCGAAAGCGCGCCCATCACCACCGCCGCGCCGCCGCGGAAACGCCGCAGCATCTCGGCGACCGCATAGACCTGCTCGGCCGAGAATGCGACGATCGCGCTGCGCGGCGGAATCCGGCTGAGCTTGCGCGCGCCGACGTGGCTCAGCGTCGAGAACCGCGGACGGCCGACGATCTCGGCCTCGGGAGCCAGCGCGCGGACCATCGGCTCGAGCGTCGCCGAACCCAGCAGCAGCGTCTCCTCGCGCCCGCGGGTGTGGAGCAGGCGGTCGGTGAAGACGTGGCCGCGCTCGGGATCGGCGGCGAGCTGGGCCTCGTCGAGCGCGACAAAGGCCAAGTCGGGCCGCGCCGGCATCGCTTCGGCGGTGCACAGCAGCCAGCGCGCGTCTTTGGGTTCGATCCGCTCCTCGCCGGTGATCAGCGCGACGCTCGCTTCGTCCTTGATCGCGACCACGCGGTCGTAAACCTCACGCGCAAGCAGCCGCAGCGGAAAGCCGATCGCGCCGCTCGAATGCGCGACGAGGCGTTCGATCGCGAGATGGGTCTTGCCGGTGTTGGTCGGGCCGAGCACCGCCTTGACCGTCCGGTCGTCGCGACCTCGCGGTGCGCTGGAGAGCGGGACGCCCATCGTTCGACTGATGTGGCAAGCCGGCGCGGCGCCATCAAGTGCGCAGAAGGTTCCCGCGACTCGTCGGTTTATCACCACGGTTTGCCGCCGCCCAAGCGGCCAAGCATCCGATTTAGGTGGAAATTAACTCCGTTGCGCCACAAGATTCAGGGACTGGAGGCTTGGCGGGATTCGGGTTTGCCCTTCGCGCACGAAGCGGGGGCGGCCGCCGGGCAGAGGGGTGGGCGATTGTTCAAGTCGCGCGAGCTTTGGGTCGGAGGGGTTGGCGCGCGTGACGCGTTCGCGCCCGCCTACGCCGCGCCGGCCGCGCTGTCTGTCGCTCAAGCGCTCTCGCCCGAGCCGATGCGCCTGCGCCGCGCCCGCCGCAAGGACTGGCGCCAGCGCGCCCACGAGCTGCGCTACGACCTCGTCCCGGCGCTGCGCGACACCGACTGGGTGCCCGATCTGGCGATCGACATCGGCAGCGGCCGCTGGTTCCGCGGCATGGCGACGATGCTCGGCCTGGCGAGCGCGGCGTTGCTCTTCTGGCCGAGCTTCGACGCGGTCGAGGCTGCGCCGACGGTGCGCGTCGACGACCGCGTCCGCGACGAGTTCCGCAGCCAGATGATCATGCCGCTGGCGCTCGGCGGCGACAGCGGGCGGCGGATGGGGGCGACCGCGGCGGTGGTGCCGCTAGCCAGCGCGCCCGAGCGCCCGACCGTTCAGCTCGTCGCCACGCTCGGTCAGGGCGACAGCTTCGGCCGCATGCTCCAGCGCGCCGGGGTCGCCGGCGCAGACGCGGCGCGGATCGAGAGCCTGGTCGCGGCGGCGGTCCCGCTCGCCGAGATCCAGCCGGGCACGCGGTTCGACATCACCCTCGGGCGCCGCGCCGCGCCGAGCCAGCCGCGCCCGCTCGACGACCTCGCCTTCCGCGCCCGCTTCGATCTCGACCTCGCGGTCGAGCGTCGGGCCGGCGCGCTGGCGCTGGTGCGCAAACCGATCCGGGTCGACGACACGCCGCTGCGGATCCGCGGGATCGTCGGCTCGAGCCTTTACCGCTCGGCGCGCGCCGCCGGGGCGCCGGCTGCCGCGATCCAGCACTACTTGCGCACGCTCGACCAGCATCTCAACCTCGAGCTCGACGTCGCGGCGTCGGACGAGTTCGACATCGTCGTCGGCTTCAAGCGCGCGGCCTCGGGCGAAACCGAGGTCGGCGAGCTGCTCTACGCCGGCGTCGCGCGCGACGGAAAGCCGCGCGCGCAGCTGCTCAAGTGGGGCGACGCCAAAGACGGTGGGGGCCAGTTCTACGAGGCCTCGGGCGTCGGCCGCCGCCAGGCCGGGCTCGGTGCGCCGGTGTTCGGGCGGATCACCTCGGGCTTCGGGATGCGCCGTCACCCGATCCTCGGCTACGCCCGGATGCATTCGGGCGTCGACTTCGCCGCGCCGTGGGGCACGCCGATCTACGCGACCAGCGACGGGGTGGTGAACTACGCCGGGTGGCGCGGCGGGCACGGCAACTACGTACGCCTGTCGCACGGCGGCGGGATCGGCAGCGGCTACGGCCACATGAGCCGGATCGCGGTTGCGCACGGCGCGCGCGTGCGCCGCGGGCAAGTGATCGGCTACGTCGGCTCGACCGGGCTGTCGACCGGCGCGCACCTCCACTACGAGATGTACCGCAACGGCCGAGCGGTAAACCCGGGCTCGGTGCGCTTCGTCACCACCGCGCAGCTCGAAGGCGCCGAGCTGGCCGCGTTCAAGGCTCGGCTCGCGGCGCTGCGCGGGCTCGAGCCCGGCGCGGCGCTGGCCCCGCTCGCCGCGCCGCGCGTGGCCGCGGCGCCGGTGCGCGAAATCGACCGCGTCGACCGCTCATCCTAGCTCAACTCGGCGTCTGGCGGTCGCGCTCGCGCAAGTCGTTGTGGATCGTCACCGCGGCGATCGCGGCATGGCCCATCGCGACGCTGATCTGGTCGAGCGCCGAAACCACGTCGCCCGCGACGTAGAGCCCCTTGAGGCCGAGCCGCTGGTGCGGATCGCAGACGATGCAGTTCTCCCCGTCCATCCGCAGCCCGAGCCGCGCGATCAGCTCGACGTTGGGCTCCGAGCCGAGCGCGGGATAAAGCGTGTCGATCTCGGCCGCGTCTCCCTCGGCGAAGCACAGCCGCACCCCGTCGCCGGAGAAGTCGTAGTCGCGCACCGGACGCGGGTCCCAGGCGATGCCGTGATCGGCGAGATCGCCGCGGTCGTCCTCGTTCAACTCGCAGTCGTTGCGGGTGAACAGCGCGACGTGCGGAGTGTAGCCGCGCAGGAACAGCGCCTCGGCGACCCCGTGGCCGTCGGCGCCGACCACGCCGATCCGTGCGCCGAACTCCGGGCCCGCCGCCTCCCAGCCGTCGCAAACTGGGCAGTAGCGCAGTTTGCCCGCGCCCAACGCGGCGCGGTGGGTCGCTTCGTCGATCTCGGGACGGCGGTTGTCGACCCCGGTCGCGAACAGCACGGTGCGCGCGGTCAGGCCGATGCCGTCGCCAGCCACCCGCCAGTCGTCGCCCTCCGGAGTGACCGCTCCCACATCGCCGCTGTGTAGCTCGGCGCCGTACTTCGCAGCCTGTGCCCGCATCCGCTCGAGCAGCTCGGGACCCGCGATGCCCTCGGGAAACCCGGCGTGGTTGTGGCTGAGCGGGATCAGCGCCGCCCGGCTCCCGCCCCGGTCGTTGAGCACGATCCGGCGGCGGAACCGGGCGAGATAGATCGCCGCGGTCAGCCCCGCCGGCCCGCCGCCGATGATCGCACAGTCGAAGCGTTGGTCCATCCGCCGACAGCGCGCGGAAGCGGCCGCGGTTCCCTACAGCGAGAGTTTGAAGCCGTCGTGGCTGCGCGCCCAGCCGAGGCGTTCGTACAAGCGGTGGGCGTCGGTGCGGCTCTTGTGGCTGGTCAGCTGGACCATCTTGCAGCCGTAGGCGCGGCAGGCTTCGACCGCGTGGTCGATCAACGCCGCGCCGATCCCCTGCCCTCGCAATTCGGACGAGACCCGCACCGCCTCGATCAGCCCGCGCCACGCGCCCATGAAGGCGATTCCGGGGATGAAGCTCAGCTGGAGGCAGCCGACCACGCGGCCGGCGAGCTCGGCGACGATCAGCCGGTGGTGCGGGTCGGCCTGGATCGCCGCGAACGCCGCGGCGTAGCGCGGATCGAGCGGCAGCGACGGGTCCTCGCGCTTCTCGCCCAGCGTGTCCTCGGCGAGCAACGCGACGATCGCGCGGAGGTCGGCGAGGGCAGCATCTCGAAAGAGAACCTCACCCATACCCATCTCCGTTCGTGCTGAGCCTGTCGAAGCACCGCCCTTTTCTTCCAGCCTCGCGCGCAACCGCCAAGAAAGAGCGGTCCTTCGACAAGCTCAGGACGAGCGGGGATTGAGGATTCAATCCCCGCTCGCCTCGATCCGCGCGAGCAGCGCCTCGACCTGGACTTGCGCGCCGGGGGTGGCGGAAAGCTCGGCCACCACTCCGTCGAACGGCGCGGTCAGCGTGTGCTCCATCTTCATCGCCTCGAGCGTGAGCAGCTTCTGGCCCTTGGTCACAGTATCGCCCTGCGCGACCTCGACTGCGATGATCTTGCCGGGCATGGGGGAGAGGATGTCGCCGTCGTGGGCGTGGTGACTGTGACCGCCACCATGTCTCTCGACAGTCACTTGGTAGGTCTGCCCGGATTCGTTCAACCAGACCGTTTCGCCATCGAAATAGGCGTGATCCGGCAATCGCCTGTTATTGTCAGGTGCGAAGGTTTGGTTGAATCTTCCGGGTTCCGGCTTGCCGTCAACAACCAGTCTGAGGTCGGTTGAACTTTGGCGATTGAGCCTGAAGCCGCGTGTGTCAGTCCAAACGTCCCTAGACGCGAATTGGCTGTCCCACTGCTGACGAAGGCCAACAAAATAGTCGGCCGCCATGTCGCGCGCCGCCTCGCTCAGGGCACGCTCTTCGGTCAGATTTTCGGAGTGTCGTTCCAAAAAGCCCGTGTCGACGCCACCATTGCGAAAATCGGGGTGCTCCAGTGCGCGGTAGATGAAGGAGGCGTTCGTCTTTATCGGTCCGATCACTGAACCGCGTAGTTCCGACAAGAGATGATCGATCGCCGCCTCTCTCGTTCGCCTCCTTACGATCAGCTTTGCAAGCATCGGGTCATAGTAGGGCGGTACTTCGGACCAGTCGTAACCGGTATCAACCCGCATTGTGACGTCGAAGGGTAGGTGATGAATCTCGCCGGATGTTGGCAAAAACCCCTTCGCCGGGTCCTCCGCGTAAAGCCGCGCTTCCATCGCCCAACCGTTTATCGCCAGCTCGTCCTGGCGCCTGGGTAGCGGCTCGCCGCTCGCCACCCTCAGCTGCCACTCCACCAGGTCTTGGCCGGTGATCTCCTCGGTCACCGGGTGCTCGACCTGGAGGCGGGTGTTCATCTCCATGAACCAGATGCGGTCGGGCTTGAGGCCGTCCGAGGCGTCGGCGATGAACTCGATGGTTCCGGCGCCTTCGTAGGCGACCGCCTTGGC
>JAIVIY010000117.1 GCA_020200285.1 Novosphingobium sp.
CTTCGATGCAGGCGTCGGCGCCGCGACCGCCGGTCAGGTCCTTGATCGCCTCGGCCGCGCTCGGTTCGAGCGCGTGGTCCGCGCCGAGCTCGAGCGCGAACCGGCGCCGCTCGCGATCGGGATCGACCGCGATCACCGTCGCGCCCGAGGCGCGCGCGGCTTGCGCGACGATCTGCCCCGGAACGCCGAATCCGAACACCGCGACGGTGTCGCCGATGCGTATTTGCGCGTCGTGGACGCCGTTCAAGGCGACCGCGCCGATGTGCGAGAAGATGCCGATGCGTGGGTCCGCGTGCTCGGGCATCAGGCGTTCGCGCGCGTATCCGGCGTCGGTGACGTGGTGCGTGCGATGGTTCCAGGTGCCGAACACGTGGCTGCCGAGCGCGAGCCCGGTAACCTCGCGGCCCAGCTCGACGATCTCTCCGACCTCCTCGTAGCCGAGGTTGCGCACCGGCCACTCCCAGCTTGGCGCCGCGGCCTCGACGAACAGCCGCCGCGCCTCGTCGAAGCGGTGGTTCATGAACGGATTGGTGCCGCGATACTGGGTGAGCTCGGTCCCCGCGCTGATCCCCGAATAGAGCGTGCGGATGCGCACCTCGTTCGCATCCAGCGGCGGATCGGCGCTCTCCTCGAAGGCGAGCTTGCGTGGAGCTTCAAGGATCAGCGCCTTCATCCGCCGCTCATCCCTCGATTTCCTGGGCGTTGGCCAACACGGCCCGCCGCGTCGATTCGCGCATCGCGAAGAGGATCACCACGGCGACGAAATAGAGCCCGGCGAGCGAGGTCATCGCGAGCGCCATTCCGAAACGCTCGCCGACTTGCGCGACGAAGATCGGCGTCAGCCCCGCGCCGAAGAAGCCGATCATCGTCATCATGCCGACCGCCGTGGCGCGCGCATGCGGCGGCACCACGTCATGCATCGAGGCGTAGATGCAGCCGTCGAACAGCCCTTTGCCGAAGCTGGTCGCGATCAGCACCAGCCCCACCGTCAGCACGGTTCCAGCCCAGAACAATGGCAGCAGCAGGAGGCCGGCCGAGCCGAGGCCGATCATCAGGGTGTAGAACCGGCCGATCGGCGTCTTTTTGGCGAGCATGTCCGCAATGAGGCCGCCCAGCGGCACGGCGACGAGGCTGGCCATGCTGATCGTCAAGGCTCCGACCATCGCCGAGCCGGCGAGATCGAGCCCGAGCGTATCGTAGATGTAGGTCGGCGCCCAAACGGTCACCCCGGTCGATGCGCCGGTGCCGAGGAAGAAGATCACACATAGCATCAGCGCCGGCTTGATTCCCAGCACGACCTTGATCGGCTCGCTCGACTTGCCTTTCTCGGCGGCGGTGTGGCGGATCGGCGCGTCGCGCAGTGTCCGGAACAGGAAGAACGAATAGAAAAAACCGACGGCGCCGAAGATGACGAACGGCGCCTGCCAGCCCAGGCGGTCCGCCAGCAGTCCCGCGAACAGCGCGCCGAGGCCTGCGCCCGCCAGAACGGCGGTCTGGTGGATCGAGAGCGCGCGGCTGCGCATCGCCGGGCGGTGCCAATCGCTGATGAACGCGGTCGCGGTCGGATAATAGAACGCTTCGCCGAAGGCGACGAGCCCGCGGAAGGCGATCAGCAACGCAAAGCCGTTCGCCAGCGAGGAAAAGCCGGTCGCCACGCTCCAGAAGATCAGGCCATAGATGATGACCCGCGTGCGCCGCGCACTGTCGCCGAGCCGGCCGGCGAGAAACGCGGTTACCGCATAGATCCAGAAGAACACCGAATTGAGCAGCGCGAGCATTGTGGGGGTCAGGCCGAACTCCTCGCGCAGCTGCGGCATGACCGCGACGAGGATCGAGCGGTCCGCGGCGTTGAGGAACGCCACCAGCCACAGCAGGCCGATCAGGATCCAGGGATAGGATGGGCGGGCGCCGAGGCTGGCCGGGGCGGCGGTCATGGCCGCACCCATGCTTCGCAGCCGGCGAACGACATGTGCTCGCCCGCGATATAACCGGGCAGCTCGAGGTAGTCGTTGACCCCCTCGACGCCCTTGCCGCGCAACAGGAACGCCGACGGCCAGCGTTCGTCGCTGACGATCCGGGTGGTGGTCGGGATATAGCGGATGGTCAGCCCGCAGCGGCGGTGCGGCGAAGCGTTGCCGCTCGATCCGTGAATCACGTTGGGGTGGTGGATCGAGACGTCGCCCGCGCGCAGCACCAGGTCGACCGCGCAGCCCTCGTCGACCGCGGCTTCGTCCATCCCCGATTTGAGTACGTTGGCGACATCGTCGCGCCGCTCGAGCGCCTGGAGGTCGAGCTCCTGCGTGCCCGGAATTACGCGAACGCAGCCGTTCTCGGACGTCGAATCGTCGATCGCCAGCCACAGCGAGACGACTTCCATCGGCTCGAGCGGCCAGTAGCTGCCGTCCTGATGCCACAGCACCGGCAGCCCGTCGCCCGCGGGCTTCGAAATGTAATGAGAGGCGAACAGCGCGATGTCGGGGCCGATGAATTGCTCGGCGATGTCGAGCAGGCGCGGGTCGCTGACCAGGCGCAGCCAGAACGGGTCGCTCCCGACCAAGCGATTGCCGAGCTGCTCGGGGCGCAGCTCGGGATGTTTCCGGGCGAGCCATTCGACGTGGCCGCTCGCTTCCGCGACCAGTTCAGCGTCGATCACATCGCGATAGATCGTGTAGCCTTGGCCGGCGAATTCCTCGGGCGAGCCCGAACGGCGCTCACGGTGCATGGCTTCACCCTCCATCGATCAGGATCGCGCGGAAATCGTTGACGTTGGTCAGGGTCGGACCGGTGACCACGAGGTCACCGAGCGCGGCGAAGAACAAGTAGGCGTTGTTCTCGGCCAGGTGGCGGGCCGGGTCGAGGCCGGCGCCGCGAGCGCGCTCGAGCGTGGTCGGAGTGACGATCGCGCCCGCGGCTTCCTCGGTTCCGTCGATCCCGTCGGTATCGCAGGCCAGCGCCCAGACGCCCGGCGCGCCGTCGAGCGCCATCGCCAGCCCGAGGCAGTATTCGAGGTTGCGCCCGCCCCGCCCCGCTTGGTTGGTGACCGTCACCGTCGCCTCACCGCCCGAAACGATTGCCCGCCGCGCGCCGTCCCGGCCGAGCCGGCGCGACAGCGCGGCGTGGCTTGCGCCCAAGTGCCGCGCCTCAGCCTGGAGCTGGTCCCCGAGGTCGGTGACCTGGTAGCCCATCCGCGCCGCCAATCCCCCTGCCGCGGCGAGCGCGTCGCGGGCGCGGGCGATGACCAGCGTGTCCGCGCCAGCGAGGCCAAGGCTGTCCGCGGTCGGGGTCTCGTTGGCCGGATCGGCGAGCGCCGCGGCGACGCTGGCGGGGACGGGAATTGCATAGCGCTCGACGATCTCGCGCGCCATCTCGAGGCTGCTGGCGTCGGCCACGGTCGGCCCGGAAGAGACGAACGAGGGGTCGTCGCCGGGCACGTCGGAGATGAGCCAGGTGGTCACCGCGGCATGCTCGGCGGCGACCGCGAGCCGGCCGCCCTTGATTTGCGAGAGGTGCTTGCGGACCCGGTTGATCTCCTCGATCGTCGCGCCCGACTGGAGCAATGCGCGGGTCACCGTCTGCTTGTCGGCAAGCGTGACTCCGGGCGCGGGCGCGGCGAGCAGCGCCGATCCGCCGCCCGAGAGCAGCACGATCAGCCGGTCGCCGGCCTCGAGCGAGCCGGCCATCGACAGCGCGGCACGGGCGGCGCGGATGCTATCCTCGTTGGGATAGGGATGCCCCGCTTCGATGATCTCGACGTTGGGCCAGCCACAGCCCGTCGGGACATGGCCTGGCCGCGTCACCACCAGCCCTTCGAGCGCGCGGCCGTCGGCGCGCGCCTGGGCGACGCGCATCATCTCGGCCGCGCCCTTGCCCACCGCGATCACCGCGGTGCGGCCGAGCGGCGACAGCGGCAGCCGCGGCGGCATCGCGACTTCGGGCGAGACCGAGCGCACCGCCTCGCGGAACAAGGCGAGCAGGTCGGCGCGGAGGTCACGCGCGGCAGGATTCGGGTTGGCGCTGGCGATGGTCCCCTCTCCCCGCCGCGCTGCCCGGGCGGCTTTCGTCGCCCGCAGGCTGCCGCGCGCCGACGCTCGCGCAAAGCCCGGACTATTGGAACGTTGCGTTGCGTCAGCCGGAACGATCAGCCGAGCTCCCACGACAGCAACGGCCGCAAATGCTCGACAAGGTAGTCGATCAGCGTCCGCACCCGCACCGGCACCCCCTTGGGATCGGCGAACAGCGCGAAAAAGTTCATGTCGGGCGTGTGCCAGCCCGGCAGCACCTCGACCAGGCGGCCTTCGGCGAGGTCGCGCTTGCACAGGAACGCGGGCAGGTTGGCGATGCCGAGCTCGGCCAGGGTCGCATGCCGCAGCAACGTCAGGTCGTTGCACAGCAGCCGAGGCATGAACTCGACCGCGACTTCGCTATCGCCCTTGTGCAGCGTCCAACGGTAGCGACGGTCGATCGCGCCGGTAGCGAGCAGGTCGAAGCGAGGAAGCTCCATATGGGTCTGCGGCATGCCCTTGCGCTCGAAATAGCCGGGCGCGCCGAAGGCGCCGCAGCCGGTGCTGCCGATCTTGGTCGCGATCAACCCGGAATCGGCGAGCGGCCCCACCGCAAGCGCGACATCGAAGCCCGAGCGCAGCATCGCCACCGCATCGTCGCTGAGCACGCTCACCAGGCGGACGTCGGGGAACTGCTGGAGGAAGTCGGCGAGCAGCGGCCCGACCAAGCTCTGGCCAAGCACATACGGGATCGCCACCCGGACCACCCCTTGCGGAACCTGGCGGCGGTTTTGCAGCGCGCGCTCGCCGTCGCGCAGCACCCCGATCGAGCGCAGGCAGAAGTCGAAGAAGAACGCGCCGTCCTCGGTCACCGTCACCGCGCGCGGGCTGCGGTGGAGCAGCTGGACCGCGAGTTTCTCCTCGAGGCGCGAGAGCCGCCGGCTGACCGTCGACTTGGGCAGCCCGAGCAATTGCCCCGCCTTGGTCAGGCTCTCAGTCTCGACCACTTTGGTGAAGACCATCAGGTCGCCCAGATCGAGCATGTCGCCCTCCGCCGCTACGTTGCATCCGCTGCAACATATCGTTGCGCGAAAACGGGCTTCCGGCAAGGGGGCGGCTAAATCACGCTGTCCGCAAGCGTGGAGAAGACCACGCACGCCGGGCGCGTCCGGTCAACCCAGGAGGGGAATCATGATCCATCGTCGTGCCGAGACCATTGCGGCGTTGCTCGCCGGCTCCGCCCTCACCGCATTCGCGCCCGCCGCCGCGCTCGCCCAGGAGACGCCCGCCGAAGTCGCCGCCGAGGATACCGCGGCCGACGACATCGTCGACGACCAGAACGTGATCATCGTCACCGGCACCAACCGAAGCCGCGTCGCGCTGGACACCCCGCTGGCGGTGACGACGGCCGACAGCCAGGATCTCCAGCGCCTCGGCGTCAGCAGCCAGGCCGACATCCTCAACTCGATCCCCACGATCAAGGCCGACGCCGGCGGCGGCGAGGTCGCGGCCAACGTCTTCATCAAGGGCCTGCCCTCGGGAGGGCAGTACCAGTTCACCCCGCTGATGTACGACGGGATCCCCGTGCTCTCGACCTTCGGGCTCAACTCGTCGGCCTATGACGTCTATTACCGCAACGACCTCGGCATCGACCGGCTCGAGTTCGTCCGCGGCGGCGTCTCGAACTTGTTCGGGCCTGGCTCGGTCGCGGGCCTGATCAACTACATCAGCACCACCGGCGACGAGGAGTTCGGCGGGGTCGCCCAGCTCGAGGTCGCCGAGAAGGACCGCTACAAGGGCGACGTCGCGGTCCACGGGCCGTTGGGCGAAAACTTGTTCTACGCGTTGTCCGGCTGGTACCGCAGCGATAAGGGGCCCATCCGCACCAATCTCGACACCGAGGGCTTCCAGGTCCGCGGCAACTTGCGCTGGCGCTTCCCCGACGACAGCGGCCACATCACGCTCTACGGCCAGTACATCGACGACGAGGTCGTGTTCTACCTGCCCGTTCCGCTCAACGGCGCGACACGCAACCGCGCGCCGGGCAACGACGGCCGGAACGTGTTTTCGGTCCACAACGAGTTCGACCCGACGCTGCTGGGCTTCAACACCCCCGACGGGCCGTTTCTCAGCGAGATCAACGACGGAGTCGCGACCCGCGGCGGGCAAGTCGCGGTGGTCTTCGACAAGGACTTCGGCGACACCGGATTCGGGATCGACGGCAAGGTCAAGTACAGCGATTACAAGCACAAGTTCGGGCTATGGTTGGACGGCGACGGCCTGATCAACGTCCCCGAGACGCTGCAGAGCTTTCTCACCAACCGCGGCCTCGGCTCGACCGCCAACGCCCAGTTCACGTTCGTCGGCGCGGGCGCGGTGCCGCCGGGCTCGTTGCTCTTTGCCAACCGCTTCATCGACCGCGACCGCCCGATGCACGACCTCACCGCAGAGCTCAACCTGACCAAGGAGCTGACGACCGGCAACATCGAGCACAGCCTGACGCTCGGCGGGTTCTATGGCGATGCGACGGCCAGGGACGTCAACGTCGTCACCACTTATCTCGCCGAGTTCAACAACCGACCGCAGCTGGTCAACGTGGTGGTGACCAACCCGACCACCGGCGCGCAGACGGTGATCTCGCGAACCGGGCTGCTCAACGCCGGCGCGGGCTACGCCAACAACAAGCACAGCGCCGAACGTTATGCCGGTTACCTCGCCGACCAGATGCAGATCGGCAGCCGCTTCAACTTCGACATCGGGGTGCGGGTCGAGCACTACAACGGCGAGATCAGCCGCGAGCGGACCTCGACCACGATCACCGACCCGACCACGCCCAACCTCTCCGCGGCGCTGCGCGACGTGATCTGGGGTAACGACGGCTTCCTCACCGGCGAGGTCTCGACCACCGAATGGGCGGTCGCTGCGGGCGCGCTGTACAAGCTGACCGACCGCGTGAGCCTTTACGCCAACGCCAGCCGCGGGTACTTCTTCCCTGAAATCCGCGCGGTCGGCTTCCGTCCGCTCGCGGCCGGGACCGCGGCCAACGCCAGCGCATCGCCAGGCACCGCGAGCTATGCCGGCGAGATCATCAAGCAGGGCGAGGTGGGCATCAAAATCAGCCAGCCGCAGTTCTCGATGACGGTCGCAGGCTTGTACACCAAGCTCACCAACCGGCAGCAGGTGCTGTTCGTCAACGACGGGATGGGCGGTGTTCGCGAGGCCGTGAACCTCATCGCCACCGAAAGCTACGGAGTCGAGGCGACGCTCGACCTCAGGCTGTTGCGCTACCTCAACTTCAGCGGCAACCTGACCATCCAGGAAGCCAAATACCGTCAGTTCCAGACGCTGGTGAACAACGTGCCGACGCCCAATCCCGCTATCATCGGCAACGACCTCGAGCGCCAGCCGAACATCCTCTACAACGCCGGGCTCTACTACGACGACGGCGCGCTCGATGCTTCGTTCTTCACCAACTACACCGGCGACAACTTCGTCGCCTCGAACAACGCGGTCGTGCTGCAGGGCTGGAACATCGTGAACTTCGACGCCGGCTACAAAATCCCGATCGGGGCCAACTCGATGCGGGTCGGGATCAACGTGTTCAACGTGTTCGACACCGACGCGGTGACCGAAGGCTCGCCGCGCCAGGACAACAACCAGACGACTGGCGGCCAGTTCTTCGTCGGCCGCCCGGTGCTGCCGCGGCGGATCACGGGGCGGCTGACGTTCAACTTCTGATCTTCCCTGCTGGGGCGGGCGTTCGCGTCCGCCCCATCTTTTTGGGCGACGATGACGATTGACCTCGACCAAGCCGCGCGGGCGATCCTCCGGCAAAACGACCGCGGCGGCTACACCGTGCCCAACGGGCGGGTCTATCCGTTCCAGTGGAACTGGGATTCCGCGTTCGTCGCGCTCGGCTTCGACGCGTTCGACCGCAACCGGGCGTGGACCGAGCTCGAGACGCTGTTCGAGGCGCAGTGGCCTGACGGGTTCCTCCCGCACATTGTCTTCTGGAAGGACGATCCCGGCTATTTCCCGGGTCCCGAGGTGTGGGCCAGCGGCACCGACCCCCGCACTTCGGGAATCACCCAGCCGCCCGTGGCCGCCAGCGTGCTACGCCGGCTGTGGGACAGCGCCACGGCGGCGGGCGAGGCCGACCGCTACCGGCCCCGGCTGGTCGCGCTGTTCGCCAAGACGCTCGCGTGGCACCGCTGGTTCGCCGCGCATCGCGACCCCGAGCGCCGCGGCGTCGTCGTGGCGATGCACCCGTGGGAGACCGGCCGCGACAACTCGCCCGAATGGGACGCGCCGGGCGGCAGACCTGGTGCTCGCGCGACCTGATGACCGGCCGGCACTCGGGCTTCGTCACCAGCGCCTCGTTCCTCAGCTTCTACGCCGGGCTCGCCGACCCGGGCAAGGACGCCGCGATGCTCGCGCACTTCGAGCGGATCGCGGCCCGGGTTCGCTACATGGTGCCGAGCCTCGACCCCGACGATCCCGGTTTCCAGATGATCCGCTATTGGCGCGGGCCGGTGTGGGCGGTGGTCAACTGGATGATCGGCGTCGGGCTGCTCGAGCAGGGCCACACCGTCCACGGCGAGCGCGTCCGCGGCGACACCCGCGCGATGATGGACCAGACCGGTTTCTTCGAGGCCTATTCGCCGATCGACGGATCGGGCAGCGGCGGCGACGACTTCTCGTGGACCGCGGCGATCTGGCTGGCTTGGGCGGGCGCGGAGAAATGAATGAGCTGCGATACTCGGACCACGCGATTTCTCCGCCCGCGTTAGGCTTTCCCGACGCGGAAGCTCCGTCCGCGCTCGACGAGTACTTGTTCGACTTGCGCGGCTATCTGCTGCTCGAGGGGCTGCTCGGCGCCGACGAGGTCGCCGAGGGCAACCGCCTGATCGACGCCATGCCGCGCGATCTGCCGCGCGGCGGCTGGCACGGCTGGGTCCAGCGCGAGGATCATCCCGAGCATCGCGGCACCAGCTGGCAGCAGGTCTACGAGCTCGGCGGGGTGTTCGAGCGGATGCTCGACCACCCGCGCCTCCTGAACCTGCTCGACCGCTTCGTCGGCGGGCATGAGACGCACGACCGCTATCACGGGCCGCTGGCGATCGACGAAAACTTCTTCAACCTCCGCGGCCCCGGCGAGGCGATCCCGGTCCATGCCGGGGGGCACGAGATCGCCAGCCGCACCGGTTACCGCTATCATAACGGCCGGTTCCTTTGCGGCGAGATCAATGTGCTGACCGCTTTCACCGACATCGGCCCCGGCGCGGCGGGCCAGCGTCTATCGCTACGGATCGGGATGGAACCGCACGCGCTTCGGCCATCAACCCTCACCCAGGGCGCTCGCCCGCCTCAACCCGATCGCGCGCGCGATCGTTCAGCCCCGCGACCCGCTGCGCCCGCCCGGCGCGGCGGCGCGCTGGTAGGAGCACGACGATGACAGGCCTCTCCGCCGAGCAGAAGGCGTTCTACGCCGAGCACGGCTACGTCCACGTCGAGGGCCTGCTGACGCCCGCCGAAGCCGCGGACTATCGCGCGCGCCTCCACGCGCTGGCAGAACGGCAGGGCGAGACCGACGCGACCTGGGAAAGCGTCAAGGGCGGGACCTCGATCCAGCACAGTCACGACATCCACTTTCGCGACGCCGCGTTCACCCGGCTGCTCGTCGACGAGCGAATCACCGGCCTCGCCCGTGACGCGATCGGCGGGCCCAACGTCCAGCTCCACCACAACAAAATGTTCATCAAGCCCCCCGAGAAGGGCTCGCCCTTCCCGATGCACCAGGACTACCCCTACTTCCCGCACCGCGACCATTCGATGATCGCGATGATCCTCCACTTCGACGACGCCCCGGTCGAGCGCGGCTGCCTGTGCGTCTATCCCGGAACCCACAAGCTGGGTCCGCTGCCGGCGGTCGGCAGCGACCACCACTTGCCGGAGGACGAATATCCGATCGCCGGCGCGACGCCGATACCGGCCCGGGCGGGCGACGCGATCGTCACGCACTACCTGCTGGTTCACGGTTCGGGGGTGAACGTTTCCGATCAACCGCGCACCACGCTGTTGATCCAGATGCGGGATCCCGCCGACCTGCCGCTCAACGACAAACACACCTCGCGCGGGCAGGGGATGATGCTCGCGGGGATCGACCCGGGCGCCAAGTGGCAGGGCTTCGCCTGGGAAGAGCGGGCGGTCTGAGCGCCGCGGCCGCCCTGTGCGCGGCGTTGACGCTCCCCGGCGCGACGCTCAGCGGCTTCCACGACGATGGGGTCTGCGTGGTGCGAGGCACGCTGGAAGGGCGGATCGGATTCGAGCTGCGGCTGCCCGACGCTTGGAATGGGCGCTACTACCAGATCGGCACCGGCGGCTTCGCAGGGACGATCTTCCCGGAGTCGCTGGCTTGGGAGGCAGCCAAAGGGAACGCCGCTGCGATGACCGACGCCGGCCACCGCGGCGAGCCGATGGACGCGCGCTGGGCCGCCGGCGACGCCCGCGCCGTGGAGGACTACGGCCACCGCTCGATCAGGCTGCTGTCGGACGCAGCCGCCGCGCTGATCGCCGGCTATTACGGCCGACCCGCGCGCTATCGCTACTTCGCCGGCTGTTCGAACGGCGGACGCCAGGCGCTGATGGCGGCGCAGCGTTATCCCACCGACTGGGACGGCATCGTCGCCGGCGCCCCGGCGAACTTGTGGACCCGCCAGTTGACCAGCTTCGCCGAGTTGCAGGGCCAGCTCGCGCAGTGGCCGCCGCTCGACGCCGCCATGCTGGCCCAAGTCCAGCGCGAGGCTCTGGCGACCTGCCCGAGGCGCACGGTCGAGCGCGGGGTCGCGCTCCGGCCGCTCGCGTGCAAATATCGCCCGCGCGACCCGCGCGTCGCGGCGATTGCTGCCGCGGGCTACGAGCCGACCAGCGCCTCGTCGTGGTCCGGATGGGCGGTTCCCGACCCCGCCGGATCGTCGGCGCAAGTCGTCTTTGCCGAGAACGCGTTCCGTTACCTGTTGGGCAACGACCCCGCGTGGACGGTGCGCGACGGCGCACGACCGATAGCCGACCGCACCCGACGGACGCTGGACGCGGACGCGCGCGACTTCTCCCAATTTCGCAAACGCGGCGGCAAGATCGTCTCCTACTTCGGCTGGGCCGACCCGCTGATCGCACCGCGCCCGCACCTTGACTGGCAGCACTCGCTGCGCGATTCGCGCGATTTCTACCGGCTGTTCATGGTCCCAGGCATGAGCCACTGCCAGGGCGGCGGCGTCCCCGATGCGTTCGGCCAGTCGCCCGCATCGCCCGCGGCCGCGGCCGACCCCCAGCATGACATCCGCGCCGCGCTCGAGGCCTGGGTCGAGACGGACCGCACGCCCGAGCGCCTGGTCGCGGTGCGCTGGCAGGACGGCCGGATCGTCGAGCGGCGGACGCTGCGCCCGCAATGAGCGACGCCCCGCACCGCCGCCGCAACCTGCTGACCGGCCAGTGGGTGCTGGTCTCCCCGCACCGCGGCCAACGTCCGTGGGCGGGCGAGCGCGGCGAACCGCGGGCCGCGCGGCCGCCGGCGCACGATCCGCCATGCGCACGTCCAGGTCTTCGAGAACAAGGGGACGATGATGGGGGCGTCGAGCCCGCACCCCCACGGCCAGGTCTGGGCAAGCGATTTCATACCGGTCGAAGTGGCGAAGGAGGATTGCTCCCAGCGTGCGTGGGCGGCCGAGCGCGGCGAAGGGCTGCTCGACGCAATCGCCGTCGCCGAGTTGGCTGACGGGCGGCGGACGATCTTCGCCAGCTCGGATTGGCTCGCGGCGGTTCCGCACTGGGCCGCCTGGCCGTTCGAGACGCTGCTGATCGCCCGCCGGCCGGTCGCGCGCCTCGAGGAGCTGGACGATGTCGGCCGCGCCGCGCTCGCGGCGATCCTCGCCGACTTGCTGGCGCGCTACGACGCGTTGTTCGACTGTCGCTTCCCCTACTCGATGGGTTGGCACGGGGCGCCGCACGCGCTCGGCGACGACACCGCGCACTGGCGGCTCCACGCCCATTTCTACCCGCCGCTACTGCGCTCGGCGAGCGTGCGCAAGCACATGGTGGGGTTCGAGCTTCTCGCCGAAGCCCAGCGCGACCTGACCCCCGAGCAGGCCGCGGCGCGGTTGCGCGGGGGAGCGTGACGGAAGCCGCCCGAGAACGCGCCGCTGCGGCTTTCGTCGCGCGCTTCGGACGCGAGCCGCTCGGGGTCGCCTTTGCTCCCGGGCGGGTCAACCTGATCGGCGAGCACGTCGACTACAACGACGGCCTGGTCCTGCCGATGGCGCTCGGCGAGGGCACCGCGGTCGCCTGGTTGCCGCGCGACGACCAACGGATCGCCGCATGGGCCGATGACTTCGCGGCGAGCGATGAATTCGCCGTCGGCGACCCGAAGCCTGCCGAGCCGATAGACTGGCGCAGCTGCGTCCGCGGCGTCGCGGCCTGCCTGCCGGAGCAGGGACTGCCGGTCGTCGGGGCCGAGCTGGCCATCGCCGGCACCCTGCCGCGCGGCGCGGGATTGTCGTCCTCGGCCTCGCTAAGCGTCGCGGTGGCGCGGGCGCTTTGCGCGGTTGCCGGGATCTCGCCCGGGCCTTTGCCCCTCGCCCGCGCCGCACAAGCCGCCGAGCACCGCTTCACGGGCGTGCGCTGCGGGATCATGGACCCGCTCGCCGCCGCGGCGGCGCCGCCGGGCCAGGCGTTGCTGGTCGATTGCCGCTCGCTTGCTTGCGAGGCGATTCCGCTGCCGCCTGACTGGTCGGTGCTGGTCGTGCTCTCGGGCGTCGAGCGCGGCCTGGCGGAAGGCGAATACAACGCGCGCCGCCAGCATTGCGAGGCCGCCGCGCGAGCATTGGGCGTGGCGAGCCTGCGCGACGCCACTGCGGAATTGGTCGAAGCGAGCGGCGCGCTCGACCCGCTGCTCCGCCGCCGGGCGCGCCATGTCGTCGGGGAGATCGCGCGCACCGCCGCGGCCGCCGAAGCGCTGCGCCGCGGCGACCTGGCCGGCTTCGGCCGGCGGTTGCGCGAAGGCCAGGCCTCGCTGCGCGAGGACTTTGAAACCAGCGTCCCCGAAGTCGACCGGCTGGTCGCGATCCTCGACCGCGCGATTGGCGAGGCCGGCGGCGCCCGGATGACCGGGGGCGGCTTCGGCGGCGCAGTCGTCGCGGTCTGCGATCGCGCCCGCGCCGATGAGGTTCTCGCGGCGACGCGCCTTCACTATCGGACCCCGGACGGCAGGAAGCCGACCGCCATCGTCGCCGCCTAATCCTTTGGCACAACGGCAAGCCTGCTAGACGCGGCCTGAAGATTGGCGAAAGGGTTGGCGGGCTAACAGCCTGCCGTTGTCGTCGCCCCAAGGCAATCTGACGAGCAGGCGCGCCAATTGAGCCGGGGATTGCGCTACTGATCAGGTCGAGATCGGAACGGCAGCTGATCTTGATTCCCCGCCGGAGATCGATCGGGCCGTTACCGGCCCCCCATGTAACATTTCGTCGTCCTCTCGATAAATTAATTGAAATGGGCCGTTCTACGATCTGCGGAAAATGACGGAGAGGTTGTTCGCGGGCATTTCGGCGACGCCATCTAGGATGAAGCCGTGAGAGCCGGCGCAAGCCGCCACTTCGTCCAGATCGCGCAGCCCCCAGCGCGGATCGCGGCTGCGTAGGTCTTCATCGAACGCGGCATTGCTGGGTTCGATCGGCCTCGTAGCTCGCCGGAAGGGCCCGTACAGGTAGAGAGGCGCCCCGGCATCGAGAATGCGGCTAGCGCCCCGCATCAGCCCTTCGGTCGAGGCCCAGGGGCTGATGTGGATCATGTTGATGCAGACCACGGCTGCAGCATGATCGACCGGCCAACTGTCGCTTGCAGCATCGAGGTCGAGAGGTGGATCGACGTTTTCCGTTCCCTCTGCCGCGATCCAGCCGTCGATCGAGCTGCGCGCTTCTCTGGACGGGTCCGATGGTTGCCACTTCAGCAGCGGAAAGGCCCGGGCAAAGTGCACTACGTGTTCACCCGTTCCGCTAGCCACTTCGAGGACCAGCCCCGAGGACGGCAAAATTGCCCGCAACACATTGAGAATGGGTCCGCGATTGCGAGCAGCCGCGGGAGCGTATTGGCGGGAGCCGTCGCTAGGCATCACCCAACTCCATTTCGTCCAGATAATGCGGACTCATTTGGCCTACATGTCCGTCGGGTCCCCCCTTGTGGAGCTCTGCACGGAAGGCGCCCGATGCACAGGAGGAAGGCATGTTTGTCGCAGTCTACTGGTGGCGCGTCCATCCGGGCAAGGAAGAGCAATTTCGCAAGGCATGGCATCGCGGGACCGAGCTCATCACCGAGATTTACGGTAGCTACGGGTCGCGCTTACACCGCGCTCGCGACGGCCGGTTCGTTGGCTATGCCGAGTGGCCCGACGAAGCGACGTGGCGCGCCGCCTTCGGGCGGAAGATGGTCTACGACGATCCCGAGACCCGCGCCGCGTTCATTGATGCCATCGCCGAAACCCCGACCGACGCGGAGCCGATTTTCACCATGACGGTCGTCGATGATTTGCTCATCCGCAGCCGCTGATTTCCTTGCACTGCTGGGGGGCTTAGCACGACACGCTCCTCCGCGGCCCAAACCCACCGTGGCTTCCCGCCGGACCGGTTCCGGCCCCACTTCATTTGCTAGTGCTACTCTACCGACGGCCGGACTGTCGGCGCCAAGAAGCCCTTAAACCTCGCGACGTCTGGGCAATCCGCTTCTTCCTCGAGCACGAGGGCCGGCTCCGGGGCCGCGCGCTGTTTGACGTCGCCATCGACAGCAAGCTCCGCGGCTGCGACGTAATCAAATTGAGAATCGGTGACTTGGTCAGCGGCGGACAAGTCCGGAACCGCTGCCGGACAGCGCCCGGCCCCAGGCCGGCCGTGGGACCCTGCGATGCGACGCGGGCACGATTGCCCTTCAAAAAAGGACTGCCGCATAGGCGGCCTCTGAACAGGGCTGACGCAACACGCAGGCTCCCATTAGCCTCGAGTGAAACGCAGCTTCGGCGCGGCTTCCGGAGCCTTGCCGCAAGTGTCGCTGCAGCTCCTATTTGGGCTCTCCGATCAGCGCAAACGTCGCCCAATAATAGGGGTTGGCCTTCGAAGCGGTCTTGTCATCGAGAATGGCGAGCGACGCTTGTCTCAGCGCTTCGGCTCGACCGAGACCTTTTGCGTGCCGCGCGATCACATCGGGCACGAGACGGACCGCGGTAGCGTCGACGGTCCAGTGGGAGACGAGCAGAGCGTTCGCTCCGGCCGCGAAGAAGCCG
This sequence comes from Novosphingobium sp., assembly GCA_020200285.1. Classification (GTDB taxonomy): domain Bacteria; phylum Pseudomonadota; class Alphaproteobacteria; order Sphingomonadales; family Sphingomonadaceae; genus Novosphingobium. Next base: position 15,325 of record JAIVIY010000117.1, read on the forward strand.
CGCGTCAGACCCGAAAGGCCCTCCGCGCCCTCGCCGTCCGGACTCCCCGTATTGCACGCCGAGAGCAGCACCCAGTCGGTGTTGAGCTTGAGCGTGGCGGCTTCGGAGGCCGTCAGCAGCCAGTCTTCGGCTTTGGAGGCGGCCGCGAGGACCAGGGAGGGCTCTGACAGGCCATCGCCCTCGCCGGCCACCAGTCCGTGGGTCGCGAACTCCAGCACGCGAACCCTGGCGAGCCGGCCATCGGCGTTGCGCGCGAACAGCGCGGCCTTCGAGGCCGCCGAATCGGTCAGGACCGAACTGGCGGACGCCTTGAGCACCTTGGCGAGCATGGAGCGTAGCTACGTCAGCGACCTAGAGCGTGGGCAACGCATTCCCTCTGTACGGGCCCTGGCTTCGCGTTCCGGGGGGGAAGGGTGGCAAAAAAAGGGCGAGGTCCGCGGGAGCTTTCTCGTTCGCGAACGCTCGCCTAGTGGGGGATGTGAGATTAACCGCGAAAGTCCCACCGCTTGTTCGGCAGACCCGCCAAGAAGGCATACCACCTGGAAACGCTCCAGCCCGGCCGATTGGCGGAGCCCGTCTCCCACGATGCGACTCTGAGGTTGCGCTGATGTGGCATGGGCGATGAGGCGGCCGGTGCCCGATTCATGGTTTTGATGGCACTCGAAGGGCCCGGCATGGAAGTCTCGATCGAAGCCCCCGGTTGTGCCGCAGCCAAAGTAACTGCCATTGCCTTGATCAACATGTTTTGCCTCCCATAGTGGAACAAGCATGTTGACCGTATACTGGTGCACTTCTGGTGCACTATACTGGTGTACTGCTGAGGTAGCTGACCCGTCGTATTACTACGGAGAGGACGCCCTCCAGGAGGCAAGCCGCCATTTACCAAGAGAAGCCCCCGTGCGCCGGAGGGTGTGGCGCTGGCGGGGGCAGGTTACGCATGATCGCGGGGTCAGAAGAGCGGTTGGTTGCCCGGACGTTCTCATTGGTGTTCACGTCGACGAACGCGCGGATCTGCGCGTCATAGACCGGCAACGCTGGCTCTGTTGTTCCCCTGTCGTGGTCCGGTTCGCGCCCTTCGTGCTCGCAGTTGGGGATATTTCGCAGCCCGGCGAGCCTTTGGGCGTCAAGTCGAGGCGGGGGCCTTCGAAGCGGGCCAGCATGCGGGCCGCGGCGGGCACACCGCCCGGAGGCGCTATGGCGCTCAGCTTCCGTGGCGTGCCGCGCCACGGATTGATCGACAGCGGCTCGCTCTCGCAACCCCGTTCTCGCCCGGCTCGAACCAGCTGACGCAGTGCGGCCGACTTCGGATCGAGCGGTGGATTTGTTCCTACATAATGGAGATCAGGGCGAAACCGCCGTTTGCGATCCCAAACGCGAGTACACCGGCGATCGCGGCCTTCTCCGGCCATGCTTCGGGAACCCGGCTGGCCAACGAGCGAAACCCAAGCAGCCGGCGCGCATTGTCCCGCCGGCCTTGATGACTGAAGCTTCCGTGCATCTTGCTGACTCCAAGGCCAGCATTAGTGACGTTTGAACGAGGATTGTCCCATCGGGATGGTTCGGATTTGAACCTATCTTGAAATGCTTCCCTTCGGTAGCCGTCTAAGACGCTGCATGGCCGGACGCATCCACATCGCACTTCTCGACGCGGAGGAACGACGCAGGGCTCAGATTTCGCATACTCATTCCAGCAACTCGATCAGTGTCCTTCCTTACGATTCCCCCACTCAATTGACGGACGTGACATCCTCCCGGTGCTTCATTCTTGTGCACGACGCCGGTCACTTTGTAAGAGAGGTCATCGAGAGCTTCGAACAAAACGGACGCTGGCGTCCGGTTATCGCTTACTCCGAGAACCCGACGCCGATGAAGATCACGGACGCAATCTTTCTCGGCGCGCTGGACTATCTCCCCTGGCCGTTCACAGATGATGACTTAAGAAGAAGCATAGCCAGGGTCGAGCTTCGCTGCGAGGCAGTCCTATCCGTAAAATCTAAGGCGGTTCAAGCACGCGCTAATTTGAGTCGGTTGAGCGGACGCGAGCTTGAAGTCGTCGCGGGAATGTCAGACGGATTGACGAACAAGGGTATCGCTAGGCGCCTGCAGATAAGTCCGAGGACCGTAGAAGTTCACCGGGCGAACGCGATGGGCAAACTAAGCGCGTCGCATTCAAGCGAGGTGGTGAAACTTTACTTCGAAGCTGCGCGTAGGGGGACTTAGTGGAGAGCTGCCCTAGCGCTGCGCGGTGCTGAATCGAGCTGAGCCTGCTCAATACGCGCGGAAAGCAGGCTGGCAACCAGGCCCAGCGCTGGCGTCGACGCCTTCAGGGTTATTTCACCCATCCCGGCCATGTTGACTGTAGCAATGCACTGGCCGTCTGGCGATCGGCTTAGCATAAAGCCTGTGCTTCGTCCGAGAAGTTGGATGGCTACGCTTTCGTAGGCCCCCACGCTAAGCAAAGCGCGGAAAGACGGTGGAATACAACCTGCACCGTCCGCCCCTTGACCTCTGAGGAATTCGATTGCTCGCTCGACTAGCCGACCTTGCTCGCTGGCGGGCGCTGCCGAGCAATCCGCCACCAAATCCATGAGAACGCTTGTCCAGGTCGATGGCGAGCTGATGAAACCGACCCCCCCCCCCGACGTGAGTCTGCCCACGTCTTTTGAGGGAGATGGTTCCAAATTGGACGTAAGTCAAACTAAGAGACGATTGGTGCCGTGGCGGCCATCGTTAGCCGACCAAGATAGGTGCCCGTCCGGAGGTACTCGACCATTGATTCCGTGGCTTTGGGGGTAAGTCGCAGCCAACTCCTGCGACCGTCCTTCGGGTCGCCCTCCCTTTCGACGAGCCCTTCGTCGACGAGGAGGCTCAGCCGGCGCAGCGCGGATGATGTTGGAACGCCGGACCCGATGCAAGCTGCCGTTACCGACACGCGCTTGCCGACTTGCTGTTGGATGAACAGATCGAGAAGGATTGCCCATGCGGGCTCTCCGAAGATATCGGAGCGGAAATACCGGCTTCTGCTTTTGCGGTCGTCAAATTGGGCCTTGGCCAGGACGAGAATCTCGCCCTCATTCAAGAGCATTCCAGCAGCGCCCGGCGCATTAGGGTCAAGAAGCGTGGCGCTATTCAGTAAATCGCGTCCGATTCGAATCAGCTCGTTTCCTTTGATCCTGAGATCATCAGACAGATTCTCTGCGGCGATACCGGGCATCTGAACAGCTCTAGCGCAATTCATGAGATAATGAAATAGGGGCGGTCAAAGCCTGCGGGCGGCAGGCCCGAGTGCCTTGTCTCATGACGCTAACCGTAAAACGCTCGCTTGGCGGTTTCGTTGCGCGCTAGCGCAGGGAAAGTGCGGACAACCAGTGAATTTCTTGAAGCCCTAGCCGACCGATCCGTTGGCGCGGCTGCCACTGCAGGTCCGAACTGCAGTTCGGACGCAAGCCTGCCATACATGCGGGGGCATTCGTGTTACCCGCATCGAACGGGATCATTCGATCTAATTTGAAGCGAAAGGATCGTCCTGAGGCGCCTTTGAAGGGCCTGAAGACGCACGATTCTCGCGTTTGGATTGTCGCCGTCGGCCTTCATCGCGCCCGCTCGTTTTTGATTCGCGGCTGTCTGTAAGGGGGTGATTCCGATTTGGCAAACGCGGATCGGGAACGTTTTCCAAAGAGAGTCCCGCATTGGAACCCCGCCCCCGAGGTCAACTCCAGGGAGTTTGATCGGATCTCATTGCGAGTCCACCCCCTTGCTCAGCCTCGTGCGGTCGCCGTTGCCCGTGCTGCTGCGATGGTGCTTGCGGAAGGTACCACAAGCGGTAGCGCCTCGACCTCCCAATCAAACGTCCGAAGAGACACCCATGCCCAGTTCACTCCATGCTCGCTCAATGGCCCGGGACCGCGAGCCTGCTGCGCTCCCGCGGTCCATCCCTCAGGCCTCGCGAGTGATTGCCAATAGCGTGCGCAGCTGGCCGCGATCGGGCGCCAGCCTATGCGGCTCGAGTCTTCGGGAGCGACTCAGGTGTATCTTCCTTGTGTGCAGATCCAGTCCGCGGCACCTCCATTATTAGGTGCGCGAGAAAGCGGCATCAAGACAAACGGGCACGCAATGCGCCCGTCGGGGAATTCCGGGGGGGCACAGCGTGGGTCGGTTCAGATTCCCCGCCGACAGCGCCCCAAGCAGGACCCAAGCGCGGACCCAGCCGCAAGGCACTTTCCACCCAACCCGATGGATTTGCCTGCTGGAAGAATGGTGCCGCTTACAGGACTCGAACCTGTGACCCCATCATTACGAATGATGTGCTCTACCGACTGAGCTAAAGCGGCACTGGCCAGCCGGTTACCGGTGTCCGGCCGGCTCGGCAACAAGCAAACGCCGCGCTGGAGGCCCGAGCCGGAATCGAACCGGCGTGCAAGGATTTGCAGTCCTCTGCGTAACCACTCCGCCATCGGGCCCGACGCGGCGAGCGGGGCCGTTAGCGGGAAAGCGCCGTCCGCGCAATCGGTTCACGCGCTTGCTTCATTCCTCCGGCGTGAGGCGAGCCTTGGCGCGGACGGAAGATGCCGAAACCGCTGGCGACCGCTCGAGCGCGCGCTTGAGCCGGGCCAGCCGCTCGACCGCGCGCGCCGCGTGCGGGCCGATCCAGCGCTCGTGGATGTCGTGAATCGGCAGCGGGTTGAGGTGGTTCCAGCGCTCGCGGCCGCGGCGTTCGACGATCACCAGGTCGGCGGCCTCGAGCACGCCCAAGTGCTGCATCACGCTGCAGCGGTCGAGCTCGGGAAAGCGGATGCACAACGCCCCGGTGGTCAGCGGGCTGTCGCGCAAGTCGTCGAGGATGCGGCGGCGGACGGGGGCGGCGAGCGCCTTGAACACCGCGTCTTGGCGCGCTTCGGGAGACATGTTATAAGAATATAACATTAACTCGCGACTCGCAAGGAGAACGATCCATGGACCTCAAGTTCCGAGTCTTCGCCCACGTCTCGCGGCCGGTGCACGAGGTGTTCGAGGCGGTCGCCGATCCCGACAAGCTCTCGGCCTACTTCACCACCGGCGGGGCCAAGGGCCGGCTCGAGACGGGCAAGACGGTCGAGTGGGACTTCCATGACTTCCCCGGCGCGTTTCCGGTCGAGGTGATCGAGGTCGTCCCCGACGAGCGCATCGTCCTGCGCTGGGACGCCAACGAGGCGGGCGGCAAAGCGGGCTACAGGGCGAGGAGCCGGCGGGCTACAAGACCGAGGTGACGATGACCTTCACCCCGCTCGACGGCGACAGTCGCACGAAGGTCGAGATTGCGGAGCAAGGCTGGCGCGAGAGCCAGGCCGGTCTCGACGCGAGCTACGGCAACTGCATGGGCTGGGCGCAGATGCTGGCGGCGCTGAAGGTTTGGGTGGAGAGGGGGATCAACTTGAGGGAGGGGATGTATAAGTGAGCGGTGGACATCTTAGCTAAGCTTAGCTAAATCGCTTCCATGACCATCGTCAACATGCATGAGGCGAAGAGCCGTCTCTCCCAGCTCGTCGATGCCGTGCAATCCGGGGCCGAGCCGGAGATCGTGCTGGCAAAAAACGGTGTTCCGGCGGCGCGGATCGTTCCGATGCCGCCCAAACGGAACTATCGATGGGGTCTCGCCAAAGGCAAATGGGTCATTCCCGACGACATCGATGCACTCAACCCGGAAATAGAGAAGCTGTTCTACGGCGAAGACGATTGAGGCTGCTTGCCGACACCCACATCGTCCTTTGGCGAATGACCGGCGACAAGCGGCTGGCCGGCCGCGCGATCGCCTTGATGGACGATCCTGCCAACAGCGTGGAGGTAAGCGCGGTTTCAGTGTGGGAAGTCGCGGTCAAACACTCGCTGAGCAGGAGGGGAAAACCAGGCGTTCCCTTCTCGGGAACGGACTTTCTGGGCGAAGTGCGCCGTGTCGGGATCGAGCCGTTCGGAGTCACTGCCGAGCACGTCGCCGCCCTCGATCGCGTGCCGCTTCATCACCGCGATCCCTTCGATCGCCTGCTCATCGCGCAGGCCACTCAGGAATCCATGCACCTGTTGACGCACGACGCCCAACTCGGAAGATATGGCGATTTCGTGATCGTCGTCTAAGGGCCGCTTAGATCAACCCCGCCAGCGGGCTGCTCGGATCGGCGTACTTGCGCGTCGGCATGCGGCCGGCGCGGTAGGTTTCGCGGCCCGCCTCGACCGCAAGCTTCATCGCCCGGGCCATGCGGATCGGGTCCCTGGCCTCGGCGATCGCGGTGTTCATCAGCACCCCGTCGCAGCCCAATTCCATCGCCACCGCGGCGTCGCTGGCGGTGCCGACCCCGGCGTCGACCAGCACCGGGACCTTGGCCCCTTCGACGATCAGCCGGATCGTCACCCGGTTCTGGATGCCGAGCCCGCTGCCGATCGGCGCGCCGAGCGGCATGATCGCGACCGCGCCGGCCTCTTCGAGCTGGTGCGCGGCAATCGGATCGTCGACGCAATAGACCATTGGCGCGAAGCCCTCGTTGGCCAGCACCTCGGTCGCCTTCAGCGTCTCGCGCATATCGGGATAGAGCGTGCGCGCCTCGCCCAGCACCTCCAATTTGACCAGCTCCCAGCCGCCCGCCTCGCGCGCCAGCCGCAAGGTGCGGATCGCCTCGTCGGCGGTGAAGCAGCCGGCGGTGTTGGGCAGATAGGTGACCTTGTTCGGGTCGATGAAGTCCATCAGCACCGGCTGGTTGGGGTCGCTGATATTGACCCGGCGCACCGCGACGGTGACGATCTCCGCTCCGCTCGCGGCGACCGCGGCGGCGTTCTGGGCGAAGTCCTTGTACTTGCCGGTGCCGACGATCAGCCGGCTGCGGAAGGTCCGGCCGGCAACCGTCCAGGTGTCGTCATCGAAGGGCGCGGCCTCGCCGCCCCCGACGAAATGGACGATCTCGAGCACGTCGCCATTCTCGAGCCGGACGCTCGCCAGCGTCGAGCGCGGCGCGATCTCGCCGTTGCGCTCGACCGCGACCTTGCCCGGATCCAGCCCGAGCTCACGGACGAGATCCGCGACGCTGCGGCCCGCCTCGAACCGGCGCGGCTCGCCGTTGACGGTAAGGTGGAGGAGGCTTGCGGTGGCACTCATTGGAAGGCCGTTTAGCGGGGAAAAGGGCGCGAGTCAGCCTCTCCAACCAACTCGTCATGCTGAACTCGTTTCAGCATCCATTCTTCGTCTTGGTGGCTGGCAATGGCGAGAATCCGAAGTTCACCGCAAGGTCCGCCCACTGCGGGTTGATGGTCTCGATGAGGTGACCTTCCACTGCCTGCGCCAGTTTTTGATCTGCTTCTCGCGCGCGATGGCGGATTCCATGGTTCCGTGCTGCTCGAACCAGACGAGTGAGTGCACTCCGTAGCGTTTGGGTGAAGCCGGGGGTCACCTTTTCTCGATGCTGCCAAAGGCGTTTGATCAAGTCGGACGTCACTCCGATATAGAGTGTGCCGTAGCGCCCGCT
>JAIVIY010000118.1 GCA_020200285.1 Novosphingobium sp.
GCCTATGATTTCACGCGGAGGCGCGGAGGCGCGGAGAAAGAGTGACTCTCACAAAGGCGCATGGGCACAAAGGGACTGTGAGCGCGGCGAAGCCGCTTTCAGAATATGGATTTGAGTTTGCTTCGCTTGCGGTGCGCTTTGCTTCTCCGCGCCTCCGCGCCTCCGCGTGAGACAAACCCTTCTTCTCTTTGCGCCTTTGCGAGAGCCTAATCCTTAAGGCCCCTCGACCCAGCGGCCGCCTTCCTGCTTCCAGAAGTGGCGCTCGACCGCGTCGTTCTCGCCGAGCTCGCGCCAGGCGGCGCGGGCGGCTTCGATCGTCTCGGCGCTGAACACGTGGAACAGCCGCTCGAACCGCGACCGCGCCTCGCCGCGCCAGACCCCGTCGGCGAACGCGGCGAAGCGCGCTCCGTTGGCGGGCTCGGGGGCGTCCGACAGCAGGATCGGCTGGCGTTCCTCGCTCCCCTCGCCCGCCGCGCCGTGGGCCAGGAAGCTCTCGGGCTGGTGCGCCCACAGCGCCTGCGAGATGCGCAGCGCTTGGCTTGCGTCGCCGGTCACCACCAGCAGCCGCTCGCCGGCCTTGAGCGTCTGCTCCGCGAGCCGCGGGATCAGCGCTTCGGCCGGGTCGCGGCTCAGCTGGTAGAAATCGACCCTCACCTCAGGCTTCGAGGACATCCCGCACGTAGCGGTCGAGCAAGCGCACCCCGAAGCCGGTCGCGCCCTTGTCCCAGGTCGCGCCGGGCTTGTCGGCCCAGACCATCCCGGCGATGTCGCAGTGCGCCCAGGCCACGCCCTTGTCGACGAAGCGCTGGATGAACTGCGCCGCGGTGATCGAGCCGGCGTAGCGCGGGCCGACGTTCTTCATGTCGGCGATCTGGCTGTCGAGCAATTTGTCGTAAGCGACGCTCAGCGGGAAGCGCCACATCTTGTCGCCGCTCGCCTGGCCCGCGGAAAGCAGCGCCTCGGCCAACGCGTCGTCGTTGGCGAACAGCCCGCCGTGCTCGTGGCCAAGGCTGACGATCATCGCCCCGGTCAGCGTGGCGAGGTCGACGATCCGGTCCGGCGCGTACTCCTTCTGCACCCAGGTGATCGCATCGCACAACACCAGCCGCCCTTCCGCGTCGGTGTTGATGACCTCGATCGTCTGCCCCGACATCGAGGTGACGACGTCGCCGGGTCGCTGCGCGGCGCCGTCGGGCATGTTCTCGACCAGCCCGCAAATGCCGACGACGTCCGCCTTGGCCTTGCGCTTGGCGAGCGCGAGCATCGCCCCGGCGACCGCGGCCGCGCCGCCCATGTCCCACTTCATGTCTTCCATGTTCAACGGGGGCTTGAGCGAGATGCCGCCGGTGTCGAAGGTCACGCCCTTGCCGACGAACGCAGCCGGCTTTGGGGTATTCGCGCCCTTCCAGCGCAGCGCCAGAATTCGCGATTCGCGCGCCGAGCCCTGGCCGACGCCGAGCAGCGCGCCCATCCCCAGCTCGCGCATCGCTTTCATGTCGAGCACGGCGATCTCGATGCCCAGCCCGTCGAGCCGCTTGCGGCAGCGCTCGACGAAGCTTTCGGGGTAGATCACGTTGGCCGGCTCGGTGACCAGCTCGCGGGCGAAGTTTACCCCTTCGGCGAGCGCGGACTCGGTGGCCCACGCCACCTCGGTTCCCTCGGGCGCGTTGAGCACCACTACTTCGGAGAGCGTGGGCTTGCGATCGTCGGGCAGGCGGGTGCGGTAGAGGTAGTAGCGCCAGCCGCGCAGCACGGTGCCGAGCACCAGCGCGGCGGCTTCCTCGGCGCTCGCGCCGGCGTCGGCGAGGTCGTAGGCGACCGCGCTCTCGCCCGAGCACAAGTACTTGGCGGCGACCGCGGCGCCGGCGCGCTCGAACGCCTGGAGCCGGCCCTCGGGGGAAGGCTCGCCGATCCCGACCAGCGCGTGGCGCCGCAACCCGCCGTCGCTGGCGAAGCTCTCGAAGACCTGCCCGAGCTTGCCGGTGAAGCGCGAGGCGCGCGCGGCTTCCGCGAGGATCGCCTGAAGCCCCGGGGGAAGCGTGTCCTGCTCCGCCACGCGAACCACGAGGCGCGGGGCGGACGAACCCCCGGCGGCAAAGGTGACCTTCATGCAAAACGGCTCCTGTCGGGAACGGGGAAGCGGCCCCGAGGCGGGCCGAATGGCGTTGCGATTAGTGCGGCCCGGTGCGATAGGCAAGCCATGCCAAGGTCGCCGCGGCCCCGTCCGCATGCCCGGGTTCATCGCTTGCGCGGGCTCGCTGTCGGCCTTGCCGTGGCCTGCGCTTTGCCCGCCCTGGCCTGGTCGTCCACAGCGCTTGCGCAAGAGGGTTCGGCCGCGATCGACAAGCGTCAGAACGATCCGCTCGGCGCCAGGCCGACCGAAGAGTTCCCCGCACCGGCGCTGGGACAGCCGGACCGGCCCCGGCCCTCACCCCCTCCCGCCGACGAGCAGCGCATCGATTTCGAAGCCGACAGCGTCGAGTACGCCAGCGAAAGCGAGGTCGTCACCGCGCGGGGGAACGTCGTGCTGGTCCAGGAGGGCCGCTCGGTCCGGGCTGACGAAGTAACCTGGAACCGCGAGACCGGGCAGGTGGTCGCCACCGGCAACATCCGCGCGGTCGACGAGGACGGCAACCTCTTGCTGACCGACCGGGTCGAGCTGACCGACGAGCTCAAGGCTGGGATGATCGAGAACCTGCTGCTGGTGCTGCGCGAGGGCGGACGGATCGCGGCGATGCGCGGGGTGCGCGACGAGGCCGGGCGGGTCCTGCTGAGCAACGCCGCCTACACCGCCTGCGCGGTCGAGGACGCCGACGGCTGTCCGAAGAAGCCGAGCTGGCGGATCACCGCCAATCGCGTGGTCTACGATCCCGCGCAGCAGCGGGTGCGCTACGACGGCGCGCGGCTCGAATTGTTCGGGCTGCCGATCCCGTTGCCGTTCCTCGCCCACTCGACCACCAGCTCGGCGGGCTCGGGACTGCTGGTGCCCGAGCTTCGTCTCTCGCGCTCGAACGGCGCGGAGTACGAGCAGGGCTATTACTTCCGCCTCGGGCCCGACCGCGACCTCACCACCTCGCTCCACCTCTACACCAAGAGCCTGCCGATGCTGGCGGCGCAGTACCGCGAGTTGAACGATCTCGGCGCCTACCAGGTCACCGGCTACGCCACGCGCAGCTCGCGGGTGGACACGCTGGCCGGACTGCGCGAACGCGACTTCCGCGGGGCGATCGACGCCAACGGGCGGTTCCAGTTCTCGCCCGAATGGAGCCTCAGCGCCTCGTCGCGCTACGCCAGCGACCGCACCTTCCTGCGCCGCTACGACATCAGCCGCGACGACCGGTTGCGCTCGACCATCAACCTCGAGCGGATCGTGCCCAACAGCTACCTCAGCCTCGCCGGGTGGGCGACGCAGACGCTGCGCATCGGCGACCCCCAGGGCCAGGTCCCCGTGGCGCTGCCGGTGCTCGATTTCCGCCGCCGGATCATCCCGCCGATCCTGGGCGGCACGCTCGAGCTGCGCGCCAACACGCTCGGCATCCTGCGCGGCGAAGGCCAGGACACCCAGCGCGCGTTCGCCGCGGCGCAGTGGGACTTGCGCCGGATCACCTTCGGCGGGATCGACGCGACCTTCACCGGACTGGTCCGGGGCGACGCCTATCACAGCGACGAGAACGCGCTGACCGCGACCGCGAGCTACCGCGGCGAGCCCGGGTGGCAGGCGCGCGGCGTCGCGCTCGCCGCGATCGACGTCAAGTATCCGCTGGTCGGGCCGCTGTTCGGCGGGACGCAGATCCTCACTCCGCGCTTCCAGATGGTCGCGAGCCCGCCGATCGAGAACTTCGACATCCCCAACGAGGATTCGCGCGCGATCGACCTCGAGGATTCGAACCTGTTCGCGCTCAACCGCTTCCCCGGCCACGACCGAGTCGAGGACGGCACGCGCTTCACCTACGGCCTCGACTGGCTGCTCGAGCGCCCGGGCTGGCGGGTCAGCACCTCGATTGGGCAGAGCTATCGCCTTACCGATAAGCCCTCGCTGTTCCCCAACGGGACCGGGCTGACCAGCCGCACTTCGGACATCGTCGGGCGCAGCCAGGTGCGGTTCAAGGACTTCGTCGCGCTGACCCACCGCTTCCGCCTCGACAAGGACAACCTGGCGGTGCGCCGCAACGAGTTCGACGCGACGGTCGGCAGCTACCGGACCTACCTCGAGGTCGGCTATCTCCGCCTCAACCGCGACATCAACCTGATCGAGGATCTGCAGGACCGCGAGGAAGTGCGGCTCGCAGGCCGCGTGGCGTTCGCCCGCTACTGGTCGCTGTTCGGCTCGACCGTGGTCAACCTGACCGACCGCGAGGAGGACCCCTCGTTCACCTCCGACGGGTTCGATCCGCTGCGCACCCGGCTCGGCGTGGCCTATTCGGACGAGTGCCTGGAGATGAGCTTCACCTGGCGTCGCGACTTCTTCACCACCGGCGACGCCCGCCGCGGCAACACCTTCATCGTCCGTTTCGCCTTGAAAAACCTCGGCTTCCGCTGAAACTTGTGACCCCGCGCCAAAGCCGCTAAGCGCCGGCCCGGGCGCCGCACTCAGCTTCGGTTAAGCCGCTCGAAGCGAAGCCGCGCCGTGACCGGGACGCTTGATCCCCGCTGAACAGGACCGTTTCGTGAGCCACCGCGCCCTTCGCTTCACTACCGCCCGCCTTGCCGCCGCGACCGCGCTTCTCGCCGGTGCGGCGATCGCGCAGGACGCCCCGCCGCCGGCCGGTCCGCCCGCCGACCAGCCGGGGACGACCGCGGTCGCCGCGCTCAACCTGCCGCAAGGGCCGACCAATTTCCTCGCCCCCGATCCCAATTTGCGCCGCGCGACGGCGAAGGTGAACGGCGACATCATCACCGATACCGACATCAGCCAGCGCGTCGCGCTGGTCGTCGCCGCCAGCAATGCCCAGATCGGCGCGGACGAGCTGGGCCGGCTGCGCCTCCAGGTGCTGCGCAACCTGATCGACGAGACGCTGCAGATCCAGGAAGCCAAGGCGGCCGAGATCGAGGTCACCGACGAGGAGGTCAACCAGACCTTCGCCCGCGTCGCCCAGCAGAACTTCGGCCAGAACCCAGCCGCGCTCGACGCCTACCTGGCCAAGATCGGTTCGTCCGCCGCTTCGCTCAAGCGCCAGATCCGCGGCGAGATCTCCTGGCAGCGGCTGCTGCGGCGCAACGTCCAGCCGTTCGTCAACGTCTCCGAAGAGGAAGTGAACGAGATGCTCGAGCGGCTCAAGGCCGCCAAGGGCACCGAGGAGTACCGGATCGGCGAGATCTTCCTCTCCGCCAACGAAGACACCAAGGCCGCGGTGCTGACCAACGCCCGCCAGATCGTCGAGCAGATTCGCGCCGGCGGCAGCTTCGTCGGCTACGCCCGCCAGTTCTCCGAGGCCTCGACCGCGGCGGTCGGCGGCGACCTCGGCTGGATTCGCCTGGCCCAGTTGCCCAACGAGCTGGCCACTACCGCGCGCGAGCTGGCGCCCGGCCAGCTGGCCGGTCCGGTCGAGATTCCCGGCGGCTATTCGATCCTCTATCTGATCGACAAGCGCCAGGTGCTGACCGCCGATCCGCGCGACGCGACGCTCAGCCTCAAGCAGATCACGCTGACCTTCCCCACGGGCACGACGCAGGATCAGGCCGGCCCCAAGGTCGTCGAGTTCGCCCGCGGCGTCCAGGCGATCCAGGGCTGCGGCGCCGCCGAAGGCGCCGCCGCGGCGCTCGGCGCGAGCGTCGTCGGCAACGACAACATCAAGGTTCGCGACTTGCCCGCGCCCTTGCAGGAATCGCTGCTCAAGCTCTCGCTCGGCCAGACCACCGCGCCGTTCGGCTCGGTCGAGGAGGGGGTGCGCGTGCTGATGCTGTGCGGCCGCGACGATCCGCAGGTCGATAGCGGGCCGAGCTTCGACGACCTGATGGCGCAGATGGAAGAGGACCGGGTCAACAAGCGCGCCCAGACCTACTTGCGCGACCTCCGCCGCGACGCGGTGATCGACTACGACTAGGCCGCGGTTTCCCTGACGCGCGGTTCTGCTAGGGACCGGGCGATGGCATCCGCTGCGCTCCAGCCCCTCGCGGTCAGCATCGGCGATCCCGCCGGGGTCGGACCCGAGCTGATCTGCGCGGCGTGGGAGCAGCGCAGGGCGGCCAAGCTCTCGCCGTTCCTCGTGATCGGCAGCATCTCGGTGCTGGCTGGCGCGGCGCAGGCGCGCGGGCTGAGCGTGCCGCTGCTGGCGGTCGATGCCCCCGACCAGGCCGGCGACTGCTTCGCCGACGTGCTCCCGGTGCTCGACATCGGCGGGCTCGACTACACGCCGGGCGAACCGACCCCGGCCGGCGCCGAGCTAGCGCTGCAATCGCTCGAGATCGCCACCGGCATCGTCCGCGGCGGCGGCGCGGCGGCGCTGGTCACCGCCCCGGTGGCCAAGGCCCGCCTCGCCGAGGTCGGGTTCAGCCATCCTGGGCAGACCGAGTACGTCGCCGAGCGCTGCGGGGTGGCGTCGAAGAACGCGGTCATGATGCTCGCCGGGCCGAGCCTGCGTGTCGTCCCGATCACGGTCCATGCCGCGCTGGCCGCGGTGCCGGGGATGCTGACCGTCGAGCTGATCCAGACCCGGACCGGGATCGCCGCGGCCGCGCTCGAGCGCGACTTCGGGCTGGTCCAGCCGCGGATCGCGGTCGCCGGGCTCAATCCGCACGCCGGCGAAGGTGGCGCGTTCGGGCGCGAGGAGATCGAGATCATCGCTCCCGCGGTCGAGGCGCTGCGCGGCGAAGGCTTCGCGGTGACCGGTCCGCTCCCCGCCGACGGGATGTTCCACGCCGAGGCCCGCGCCCGCTACGACCTGGCGGTGTGCATGTACCACGACCAGGCGCTGATTCCCCTGAAAGCGCTCGACTTCGACGAGGGCGTCAACGTCACGCTGGGTCTGCCGATCGTCCGCACCTCGCCCGATCACGGCACCGCCTTCGCGCTCGCCGGGACCGGCCAGGCGCGCGCCAACGCGACGGTCGCCGCGCTAAGGATGGCGGGAGAATGCGCGGCGCGGCGGGCGGCGGCGTGAGCCTGCCGCCATTGCGCGAGGTGATCGCGCGTCACGGCCTCTCGGCGAGCAAGGCGCTCGGCCAGAACTTCCTGCTCGACGAGCAGCTGCTCGACCGCATCGCGGCGATCCCCGGCGAGCTGAAGGGCCGCCAAGTGCTCGAGGTCGGGCCAGGGCCCGGGGGGCTGGCCCGCGCGCTGCTGCGCGCCGGGGCGCACGTCACTGCGATCGAGACGGACCGCCGCTGCCTGCCGGCGTTGGCCGAATTGGGCGAGGCGTTTCCCGGCCGGTTGCGCGTGCTGGAGGGCGACGCGACCCGCCTCGCGCACGGTATCGAAGGGCCGTTCCACGTCGTCGCCAACCTCCCCTACAACGTCGGCACCGCGCTGCTCGTCGGCTGGCTCGGCGGGGAAGCGTGGCCGCCGCAATGGGCGAGCCTGACGCTGATGTTCCAGCTCGAGGTCGCGCAGCGGATCGTCGCCGCGCCGGGGAGCGACGCCTACGGCCGCCTCGCGGTGCTCGCGCAATGGCGCTCGACCGCGCGGCTGGCGATGAAGGTCCACCGCAGCGCCTTCACCCCGCCGCCCAAGGTGACGAGCGCGGTGGTCCATATCGTGCCCGCGGCGATGCCCGAAGGCGTCTCCGCGCGCACGCTCGAACGGGCGACCGAGGCCGCGTTCGGCCAGCGCCGCAAAATGCTGCGCCAGAGCTTGAAGGGCCTGCCGGGCGCGCTCGAGTCGCTCGAACGCCTCGGCATCGACCCGCAGCGGCGGGCCGAAACGCTCAGCGTCGCCGAGTTCGTGGCGGTGGCGCGCGAACTCTCGTGAGTCCCCGCGCAGGCGGGGACCTCGGGAGGCGTTGCGCGAACTCGACGGAGGTCCCCGCGTTCGCGGGGACTCAGCCCTGCTGTTTCGCCCTTGCCCGCCACGCATGGAGCAGCGGCTCGGTGTAGCCGTTGGGCTGTTCGGCGCCCTTGAACACCAGGTCGCAGGCCGCCTGGAACGCCAGGCTTCCATCCCAGTTGCCCGCCATCGGCTGGTAGGCCGGGTCGCCCGCGTTCTGCGCGTCGACCTTGGCCGCCATGCGCTTCAAGGAATCCATCACCTGGTCTTCGGTGCACACCCCCTGGAGCAGCCAGTTGGCGATGTGCTGCGACGAAATGCGTAGCGTCGCGCGGTCTTCCATCAGCCCGATGT
>JAIVIY010000119.1 GCA_020200285.1 Novosphingobium sp.
TCGCGGATCGGTTTCCCCTCGCTCATCGCCAGCTGTCGAGCCAGGTGTAGGTCGTGAACGCCTGCGGTCCGGGCAGCCTGGCCGCGGACAGGATCGGGTGGAACCAGCCGAACACGCCGAGCGCGGCGGCGAGGACGAGCGCCGCCGGCCAGCGTCGCCCGCGTTCCCACCATGCCCCGAGCAGCAGCGCCATCGCCACGCACAGGAAGGTGCCCGGCAGCAGGTAGTGATAGTAGAACTGGATCGGCTTGTTCGCCGCGATCCAGGCGCCGAGGCTGACGGCGTAGAGCGCGACCACGCCGAGCATCGCGAAGTCGCGGCGCAGCCAGCCCCAGATCGCGCAGACCAGCAGCGCCGGCAGTCCGATCAGCATCGTGAAGGGGTTGCCGATCATCAGCACCCCGCGCTGCGCGCCGTCGACGGGCTCGTAGAGGAACCAGATCGGCCGCAGGTTGGCGACCCACTGCCACCACTGGCTCTGGTAGGGGTGCGGCTTGACCACGCTTTCCTGGAGCTCGATCATCCGCGCCTGGAGGGCGAGAACGTCGGGAAACGCCACCGCCCCGGTCGCGAACCAGCCGAGCGGGAGGAAGGTCAGCAGATAGACCGCGAGCGGCACCGCGCCCAGCCACACCGCGGCCTCAAGCAGCGAGACCCCCGGCACCGGTCCGGCATCGGCGTCCGTCAGGATGCCCGCGCGTCGGCCGCGCAGCGCCTGCCATCGCGCCGCGGCGAAGGCCAGGCCGGGCAGCGCGTGGATCGGCGCGACGCTCCACTTGCTCGCCAGCGCCAGGCCGAGCGCGATCCCCGCCAGCGCCAGGTCGCGCCGGCCGCTGTCCGGGTTGCGCACCGCTCGCGCGCCCAGCCACAGCGCGACCATCGCGAAGGCCAGCATGTAGGCGTCGAGCATCGCGATCCGGGAAATCACGAACAGCATGAAGTTGCTCGCCAGCAGCAGCCCGGCGATCAGCGTCGCCGGGCGTGAGAGGCTCGCCCACCACACCGCGCGCATCGTCGCGAACAGCGCCGCGGTTCCCGCCAACGCCGAGCCGATCCGCCAGCCGAACGGCGTATCGCCGACGATGCGGATGGCCAGCGCCATCAGCTCCTTGGCGAGCATCGGATGCTCGATGTTGCGCGCCTCGGACAGGTCCAGCAGGTTGCGCGCGGCGGGGAGGTAGTGGATCTCGTCGAAGTGCTCCTTCGACGGGATCGCCAGGCGGTGCAGCACCAGCGCGAGGAACGCGGCGGCGATCGCCCAGCACCACCACAACGGGTCGCGCGATGCGGGAAGGGGATCGGCTCGCGCGGTCATGCCTGCCCAGCGGATAGGGCGCAGCGGACGGCGCGCGCAATCGCTTTTGTCATGCTTGCGCGGGTTGGGCCCGCTGCCTAAGGCGCGGGGCGATGAAGCGCGACGCGCCATGAAGCGGGATACCGGCCGCAACCGCGAGATCACCCGCCACTGGCGCCCGGCGACCCGCGCGGTGCGCGGCGGCACCTGGCGTTCCGAGCAGGGCGAGACGTCGGAAGCGCTGTTCCTGACCTCGGGCTATTCCTACGAGGACGCCGCCACCCCCGCCGCGCGCTTCGCCGGCGAGGCCGAGGGGATGACCTACTCGCGCCTCCAGAACCCGACCGTGGCGATGCTCGAGGAGCGCATCGCGCTGATGGAAGGGGCCGAGGCCTGCCGCGCTCAGGCTTCGGGCATGGCGGCGATGACCACCGCGCTGCTCTGCCAGCTGTCGGCCGGAGACCACGTCGTCGCCGCGCGCGCCGCGTTCGGCTCGTGCCGCTGGCTGGTCGACCACTTGTGCCCGCGCTTCGGGATCGAGACCACGGTGATCGACGGGCGCGACAACGCCCAGTGGGAAGCCTCAATCAAGCCCAACACCAAGGTGTTCTTCTTCGAGACCCCGGCCAACCCGACGATGGACATCGTCGACCTCGGCTTCGTCTGCGAGCTGGCGCGCGAGGAGGGGATCACCACCGTCGTTGACAACGCCTTCGCCACCCCGGTGCTCCAGCGCCCGCTCGAATGGGGCGCCGACGTCGTCGCCTATTCGGCGACCAAGATGATGGACGGCCAGGGCCGGGTGCTCGCCGGCGCGGTCTGCGGGACGGAGAAGTTCATCGACGAGGTGCTGCTGCCGTTCCAGCGCAACACCGGGCCCAACCTCTCGCCGTTCAACGCCTGGGTGGTGCTCAAGGGGCTCGAGACGCTCGACTTGCGCATCCGCCGGCAGAGCGAGACCGCGGTCCGGCTCGGCCAGCTGCTCGAGCGCCGCGTCCCGCGGATGCTCCACCCCGGCCTGCGCAGCCACCCGCAGCACAACCTGGCGATGCGCCAGATGGAGGCGTGCGGCCCGATCTTCGCCTTCGAGCTCGAAGGCGGCCGCTCTGGGGCACCGCGACGGCCGCGCACCAGATCGAGGGCAACAACGTCAACTCCGACTTCTGGCTCGCCGAGAATGTCGCGCCGACGCTGTTCAGAGAGCCTTCGGGCGACGCCTGCGACAGCTACCATCGCTACCCCGAGGACGTCGCGCTGGCTGCCGAGCTGGGCTTCAACGCCTATCGCTTCGGGATCGAGTGGGCGCGGATCGAGCCGGAGCCGGGCGCCTTCTCTGACGCCGAGCTGGATCACTACGCGCGCGTCCTCGAAGCCTGCCATGCGCATGGACTCGCGCCGATGGTCACGCTCAGCCACTGGACGGTGCCCCGTTGGTTCGCGGCGCGCGGCGGGTTCGAGGCCGAGGACAGCGCCGAGTTGTTCGGCCGCTTCGCGGAGCGCGTCGCACTGCGGCTGGGGCCGCTGATGGCTGCCGCCACGACGTTCAACGAGTGCAATATCGGGCGCCTCGTCCGCGTGATGTTCCGGCTCGATTCTCCGCGCGCCGTGGCCGCGCGGCAGGCGATGTTCGTGGCGTGCGCGCAGGCGTGCGGATCGGACCGTTGGGCGAGCGTGCTGTTCGCCGACATCGACAAGTCGGAAGCTCACCAGATCGACGCACACCAGCGCGCGGTCGAGGCGCTCAAGGCCGGACCGGGCGACTATCCGGTAGGACTGACGATCGCGATGCAGGCGGTCGAGGGCGTGGGCCCGGACCACAGGGCGCAATCCATGACGGAGGTCATCAACGGCCCGTGGATCGACGCCGCCGCCCCGTGCGACTTCGTGGGGGTCCAGACCTACACGCGAATGCGGGTCGGGCCCGAAGGCGCCGAGCGCACCGCGGCCGGTTACGAGTTCTATCCGCAGGCGCTCGGCGCGACCATTCGCTTCGCCGCGGAGGCGATCGGCAAGCCGATTTACGTGACCGAGAACGGCATCGCCACGAATGACGACAGCCGCCGTATCGCTTACATCGACGCCGCCCTCGCCGAGGTGCGGACCGCCATTGCCGACGGCCTGGACGTGCGCGGCTATTTCCATTGGTCGCTGCTCGACAACTTCGAGTGGACGTTCGGTTACGCGCAGCGCTTCGGGCTGATCGAGGTCGACCGCCGGACTTTCGCGCGCAAGGCCAAGCCCAGCGCGGTCCACCTCGGTCGCATTGCGCGGCAGGCTGGCGCGCGATCGGCTCGATAGCAGGCCGGACCGGCCCTCCTCGCGAATTACTTTTCCGTCATCGTCCACACCCCGTCCCAGTCGTCGGGCGGGGGCTTCCTCGCGTACTTGCGCGCGCGGTCGCGGTAGATCGCGGCGGGGCCGTCGGCCGCGTCGATCTCGAGGATCCGGCCGAACGCGGCTTCCGCCTTCTTCCAGTCGCGCGCGGTGTAGGCCGCCAGGCCCCGGTCGTGGAGCTCGAGCACGCTCGCCAGCTGTTCGTAGTTCTCGCCCGCGCGCCAGCCGACCGCTTCGAACACCGCGACCGGGCGGTCCTTGCCCTTGACCCGCAGCAGGTCGATCTCGCGCAGCAGCGCGGGCGCGGCGAGGCGGTTGGCGGTGAACTCCGACAGCAGGATGCGGGTGCCGTAGAACTTGTTCGCGCCTTCGAGCCGGCTGGCGAGGTTCACCGCGTCGCCGATCGCGGTGTACTCCATGCGCTTGATCGAGCCGATGTTGCCGACCACCACGTCGCCGGTCGACAGTCCGACGCCGATCTCCAGCTCCAGCTGGCCCGCGGCGCGCTGGCGGGCGTTGAACGCCTTGAGGGTGCGGAGCATGTCGTTGGCCGCGGCGAGCGCGTTGTCGGGGTCCTCCGGCTTAGTGAACGGCGCGCCGAACAGCGCCATGATCGCGTCGCCGATGTACTTGTCGAGGATCCCGTCGTGGTCGAAGATCACGTCGACCATCTCGGTGAAGTAGGCGTTGAGGATCGACACGGTCTCGCGCGCGCCCAGCGCCTCGGCCATCTTGGTGAAGCCGCGGACGTCGGAGAACAGCACCGAGACGACCTGGTCCTTGCCGACCAGCTCGGCCTCGCCCGCGGCCAGCAGCTGGTCGGCGACCTCGGCCGACATGTAGCGCGCCATCGTCGAGCGGACGCGCTTCTCCTCGGTGATGTCCTCGACCACCAGCAGCGAGCCGATCCGGGTGCCGGCGCCGTCGATCAGCGGCGCGGCGGTGAGGTTGACGGTCGACACCGTGCCGTCGCGGCGGGTCAGATCGACGCCGACCGCCATGCTCGGCTGCCCTGTGGCGCGGGTCTCGCGCAAGTTCTGCAGAATCCAGCGGTTGGGCGCGGAGAGCAGGTCGTCGAACTTGAGGCCGATGAACTGCTCGCGCGGCATCCCGATGATCTTCACCAGCGGATCGTTGACGGTGACGATGTTGTTCTCGCTGTCGAGCGACATGATCCCGTTGGAGATCGATTGGAGGATCGATTCGTTGTAGTTCTTGATGTTCAGCACGTCCTCGAACAGCCGCGCGTTTTCGAGGCTGACCGCGACTTGCGCGGCGAACGCGCGCAGCCGCGCCTCGTCCTTGGCGGTGAACGCGCCGTCGCGCTTGTTGAGCACCTGGGCGACGCCGATCCGCCCGCCCGACTTGTTGACGATCGGCGCGCACAGGATCGAGCGGGTGACGAACCCGGTGCGCTTGTCGACCGCCTGGCTGAAGCGCGGGTCGGCGTAAGGATCGGCGATGTTCTCGACCCGGCCGGACGTGAACACCGCCCCGGCGATGCCCTGGGTCGAGGGGATGCGGATCTCGCGCGTCTCGATCCCCGCAGCGTAGATCGAGACCAGCTCGTCGCGCTTGAGATCGTGGACGAACAGCGTCGAGCGCTCGGCGTTCAAGAGCTCGGCGGTGACCTCCATGATCCGCTCGATCAGCACCTCGAGCTGGAGCTCGCCGGCGAGGTCGGCGCTGATCGAGAGGATCCGCTGCTCGTCGCGCAGCGAATCGACCATCAGCGAAAAGCCGCGGAACAGCTCGGCGTACTCGTCGGTGCTGATCACGTCGAGGTGGGCGTCGTCGAGGTTGCCGCTCTCGACTTGCTCCATCGCCTCGAGCATCCGCTTGGCCGACCGCGAGACGTCCTGCGCGGTGAGCAGCCCCATCGCGAACGCGCCGGCGATGCACACCGTGATCACCGAGACGATCCACCAGTAGAGCGGAGCCATGTTCTCGCCGCCGAAGCTGAAATCGCCGGGCGAGATGATCCGCTGGACCTTGAAGACGATCGAGAAGGCGAAGAAGATCAGCGGCAGCGAGGCGATCCCGATCGCCAGGTAGAGCAGCTTCTCGCGCAGCCGGATCGAGATCAGCCGCGCCTGCTTGTCGGGCGGCAACTGCTCGCCGAGGCGCTGGCTGAGGCGCCCGATCACCGGCTCGATCTCGCGCCCGACCGAGAAGTACTCGAAGATCGCGTGGGTCGGCGAGGCGAAGAACAGGATCGTCGCGGTCAGCGCGCCGAACTGCCACAGCGCGAATTCCGCATCGAACACGGTGTTCGACAGCGTCAGCGCGACCAGCATCAGCACCATCGCCAGCGGGCCGTGGAACAAAGTGACCCGCAGGAACGCGAGCAGCGGCAGGTTGAGCGCCTGGACGATGCCGTTCGACAGAATCTCGCGGTCGGGCGGGCGGAAATCGTCGAGCAGATCGAGCGCGCGGGTGATCGGGGCGAGCTGGCGCTTGATGTAGATCACGTCGATGGCGGTGTAGATCGCCACCCCGACCGGGATCATCGGCCCCCAGATCAGCCACTGGCGCAAGCTGAACTCGCCGCCGACCAGAACCAGGAACAGCGTGACTCCCGCGGCCGCGAACGAAGCCAGCAGGTAGAGCCACGTCATCCGCCAGAACAGCGCCTGCGACGAGCGCCGCGGCGCGCCCGTCTTGGCCCGTCCGGCCGGCTTGATCGAAGTGAAATGCCGCACCTAGAGCCTGTTCTGGCTAGGAGGATGCGCCGTGACGGAGCCGATTTTGGACCAGTGCATGGCGCGAGGAGAGGCGCGATGCGGTGTCATCGTGCCCGACGAGCAACGCAGCACTGGGCCAAAAGCGGCCCGCCGCTTCGCGGTCACGCTGGGAAGCCAGCTGGAGGGCGTCGCGGCCCTTGCGCGGGCAACCAGCCCGCGCTGCGCACCGCTCCTACCCAGCTGGCTTCCCAGCACGATCACGACGTACCCCCCTAACCAGAACAGGCTCTCAGCCCCCGCTGCTGCGCTGGACAAGCTATCACAAACCGCGGCGCGAGGAACCTCTTACCCCGCGGGACGGGCAACTCGCGCAAAGATTGTCGTTAATCGCGTTTGCGGTTAGGCTCACACGCACGATGAAGGAGCTGTTCCAGCACGCTGCGATCACCCACGGGGTCACCGTGCGCGTCGCGGTCAATTTCCTCCCCGAGCAATCGCGGGTCGAGGCGGGCAAGTGGTTCTGGGTCTATCACGTGCGGATCGAGAACGCGTCGGACCAGGCCGTGCAACTGGTCACCCGGCACTGGCGGATCACCGACGGACGCGGGATGGTCAACTTCGTCGACGGCGAGGGCGTGGTCGGCGAGCAGCCGCTGCTCCGCCCCGGGGAAAGCCACGACTACGTCTCCGGCTGCCCGTTGCAGACCCCGCACGGCTCGATGGAAGGCCACTACACGATGCGCCGCGCCGACGGTCAGCTGATCGAGGTGGCGATCCCGTTCTTCCCGCTGGCCGCGCCCGCGACCGCGGGCTAAGCGCGCCGTCCATGAAGCGCACGCATCTTCCGCTCAACGGCTTGCGCGTGCTCGACGCGGCGGCGCGGCACTTGTCGTTCACCCGCGCCGCCGACGAGCTGGCGGTGACCCCGGCGGCGGTCGGCCAGCAGATCCGCGCGTTGGAGGATCTGCTCGGGGTGGTCCTGTTCCGCCGCACCCCCAAAGGGCTCGAGCTCACCGGCGAGGCCGCCGCCGGGCTCGACCCCCTACGCGAGGGCTTCCTGCGCTTCGAGGAGGCGGTCCAGGCGATGCAGGCGGGCCAGTCGAGCCACGTCTACACCATCGCGGTGCCGCGCGACTTCCTCGGGCTGTGGCTCGCGCCCAAGCTCGCCGCATTCCGCCGCGAGCATCCCCAGGTCTCGTACAAGCTGGTCGGCGGCGACGCCGAGCTCGATTTCACCGAGGCCAACCTCGACCTCGCGGTGCGCTGGGGCGAGGGGCCGGGCGAGCTCGAGGGCGCCGCGCTGGGCGAGCCGGCGCGGGTCGTGGTCGCCCCGCGCGAGAGCGACGGCGACGCCCCGTGGATCGGCTGGCCGGGCGATGCCGCGCCGGGCGGGGACGAGCCCGCGTTGAGCGTCGCCGACGCCGGCCTCGCGATCGCCGCGGCGGCCGCCGGGATGGGCCGCGCCCGAGTTCCCGCGATGCTCGCCGACGCCGCGCTCGCCGCGGGCCAGGGAATCGCGCTCGGCGCGCGCGACGATTGCCGCAAGGGTTACTGGCTGGTCGCGCCGACCCCGCAATGGCGGCAAAAGAAGGTCAAGGAACTGGTCGGGTTTTTGACCGCGGCCTAGCCGACTTCGCCCGCCATCAGGCTGGCATTCCCCCCGGCGGCGGTGGTGTCGATGCAGACCACGCGCTCGGTGGCGAAGCGGACGACGTAGTTGGGGCCGCCGGCCTTGGGCCCGGTGCCGGAGAGTCCCTCGCCGCCGAACGGCTGGCTCTCGACCACCGCGCCGATCTGGTTGCGGTTGACGTAGAGGTTGCCGACCCTGGCGCGCGCCTCGACGAACGCGCGGGTCGCGTCGATCCGGCTGTGCAGGCCGAGCGTGAGGCCGAAGCCGGTGGCGTTGATCGCCTCGATCGCCGCGTCCAACCCGTCGGCGGGAAACCGCGCGACGTGGAGGACGGGACCGAAGTTCTCTTTCTGCAGGTCGGCGATCGAGTCGATTTCGATGATCGTGGGCGCGACGAAATGGCCGCGTTTGGCTTGGGCCGGCAGCGTGCGCTGCCAGACCTTGCGTCCCGCTTTCTTCATCTTCGCGATGTGCGTTTCGAGCGCCTGCTTCGCCTCGGCGTCGATCACCGGGCCGACGTCGGTCTCGAGCCGCTCGGGATCGCCGATGACGAGCGTCTCCATCCCGCCGCGGATCATCTCGAGCATGGCGTCGGCGACGTCATCCTGGAGGTAGAGCACGCGCAGCGCGGAGCAGCGCTGCCCGGCCGACTGGAACGCGCTGGCGAGCACGTCGCGGGTGACCTGCTCGGGCAGCGCCGAGCTGTCGACCAGCATCGCGTTCTGCCCGCCGGTCTCGGCGATCAGCGTGGGAATAGGCCCGTCGCGCGCGGCGAGGCTGCGGTTGATCGCGCGCGCGGTCTCGGTCGAGCCGGTGAACGCCACCCCGGCGACCAGCGGGTGCGCGGTCAGCGTTGCGCCGACCTTGCCGTCGCCGGGCAGCACCTGGATCACCCCGTCGGGAATCCCCGCCTCGTGGCACAAGCGCACCGCGAGTGCCCCGAGCAGCGGGGTCTGCTCGGCCGGCTTGGCGACAACGGTGTTGCCCGCGGCGAGCGCGGCGGCGGCGGGGCCGATGAAGATCGCCAGCGGAAAGTTCCACGGGGCGATCGTCGCGAAGACGCCACGGCCGTGCAGCGCCAGGCGGTTGGTCTCGCCGGTCGGGCCGGGCAGGTCGACCGCGCGGGTGAACAGCCGCCGCGCCTCGCTCGCGTAATAGCGCAGGAAATCGACCGCCTCGCGCAATTCGAGCACCGCGTCGGGCAGCGTCTTGCCCGCCTCGCGGCAGCACAGCGAGAGCACCTCGTCGGCGTGGGCTTCGAACGCGTCGGCGGCGGCGTCGAGCAGCCGGGCACGGTGCTCGCCGCCCAACGCGTCCCACCCTGGCTGGGCCGCCGCGGCGCGGCGCACCGCGAGGTCGACGTCGTCCGGGGTGGCGAAGCGGGCGTGGCCGACCAAACGGCTTCGGTCGTGGGGCGAGGTTATCGCGTGGCCTTCGACAAGCTCAGGCTGAGCGGACCTTTTTCCTGATCTCCCACCTCCACCCGCTCGGGCTGAGCTTGTCGAAGCCCGCGCGTGGATGGTCGGCCCGGCCTCCCAGATCTTGTCCTTCAGCGCCTCCAGCCTCGCCGACAGCGGCTCGCGGATTAGCGCGTCGGCGAGATCGATCCCCGCGCTGTTGGCGCGGCCCGGGAAGATATCGCGCGGCAAGGGGATCGCCGGATTGCGCCGCGGCTTCAGCGCCTCGAGCTCGGCCACCGGGTCGCCAACCAGCTCGGCAACCGGGACTTCGGCGTCGGCCATGCGGTTGACGAAGCTCGAGTTGGCGCCGTTCTCGAGCAGGCGGCGGACGAGGTAGGCGAGCAAGTCCTTGTGCCCGCCGACCGGCGCGTAGATGCGCACCGGGGTGCGGACGTTGCCCTCGATTTTCGCCAGCTCTTCATAGACTTCCTCGCCCATCCCGTGAAGCCGCTGGAACTCGAAATCGCGGCGCTCGCCGGCCAGCGCCTTGACCGCGCCGATCGTATAGGCGTTGTGCGTGGCGAACGCGGAATAGACCGCGTCGGGCGCGGCGAGCAGTTTGGCGGCGCAGGCGAGGTACGAGACGTCGGTCGCGACCTTGCGCGTGAACACCGGAAAATCGGCGAACCCGCCGACCTGGCTGAGCTTGATCTCGCTGTCCCAGTAGGCGCCCTTGACCAGCCGGACCATCAGGCGGCGGTTGTGCCGGCGAGCCAACGCGATGGTCCAATGGGCCATCGGGACGGCGCGCTTGGAATAGGCCTGCAGCGCCAAACCGAAGCCCTGCCAGCCGTTTGCGAACAGTTCGTCATACGCGACCAGAGCCGCAATCAGGTCCATGCTCAGCTCGAGCCGCTCGGCTTCCTCGGCGTCGATGGTGAAGTGGATGTCGGCGTCGCGCGCCTTCGCCGCCAGCTCGCGCAACACCGGCAGCAGGAACGCCTCGGCGGCCTCGGCGTGGAGGAAGTCGTAGCGCGGGTACAGCGCCGAAAGCTTGGTGGATCAGCGCGTCGGCGGTCGCGGCGTCGGGGACGCGCAGCAGCGCTTCGGCGAGGCACATCAGGGCGATGCCTTCGTCGGTGCCGAGCCCGTAAGCCTGGAGGAACGCGTCGAGCCCCGAGGCCTTGCGCGCCCGCGCACCCTCGACCAACCGCGCGGCGAGCGCGGCCGCGTCGGCGTGGACCGCGCGCGCCGGCGCGGCCTGACGCAGGCATTCGGCGATGCAGGCTTCCTCGTCCTGGCGGTAGGCGGCGCGCAAGGCGGAGCGGTCGGGATCGGCGAGCGGCAAGGCGGTTGCTTTCGAACGGGTTTGGCCGGCCCATGCACCAGCGCGCGGCGCGCTTCAATCGCGGGCGGCGATCACTCCGGCAGCCGCTGCTCGGCGAAGCCCCAGCCGGCCAGCGCCTTGCCCCCGGCTCGGCGGATCAGCTTGTCGGCGTCGCCGATCCCGAACGGATGCGCGTGGGCGAAGTCGTCCAATTCGCCCCAGGCGATCGGCGCGGCCACCGGCGCGCCTTCGCGGGCGCGGGCCGAGTAGGGCAGCACCGCGGTCGCCCCGCGCTGGTTGCGCAGCCAGTCGATGAAGATTTTGCCCTTGCGCTTGGCCTTGCTCATCGTCGCGACGAAGCGGTCGGGCTCGAGCAGGCTCAGCGCCTCGGCGAAGCGGCGCGCGAAATCCTTGTGCACCTCCCACGAATGCCCCGGCGTCAGCGGCGCGATCACGTGGACGCCCTTGCCGCCCGTGAGCATCGCGAAGCTGACCAGGCCGAGGTCCTCGAGCTGGTCGTGGATCAGCCTGGCGGCGCGCTTGACGTCCTCGAAGTCGAGCCCTTCGTCCGGATCGAGGTCGAAGATCATCCGGTCGGGCCGCTCGACCGCCTCGGCCCGGCTGCCCCAGCCGTGGAACTCGATCGTCCCCATCTGGACGCAGGCGAGCAGCCCCTCGGCGTCGTCGACGTAGAGATAGTCCTCCGCCCCGCCGTCCTTCTCGACGATGGGCACGTGGTGGACGTGCGGCCCGAACGAGCCGGCGTCGTGCTTCTGGAAGAAGCATTTCTTCGCCCGCCCCTGCGGGCAGCGGATCAGGCTGGTCGGCCGCCCCGCGGCGACCGGCAGCATCAGCGGGGTGATCGCGGCGTAGTAGTCGGCGAGGTCGCCCTTGGTCTGGCCGCTTTCGGGATAGATCACCCGATCGCGGTTGGAGATCTTGACGATTTCCGGGGCCGGAGCCTCGATCGCGACTTCGGGCGCGACGTCGGCGGCCTTCTTGTCCTCGCGCAAGCCGAGGAAGCTGGCGTGGCGCAGCGTGCCGTGCGCGGTGAACTCGGCAAAGGCGATTTCGGCGACCAGCTTGGGCTCGACCCAGGTGACCCCGCGGCGATCCTCGCGCGGGATCTCGGCCGCGGGCTTGTCGATGACCAGCCTGGCCATCCGCGCGGCGAGGTCGCCGAGCGTGTCGACGTTGAACCCGGTCCCGACGTTGCCCCTATAAGTCAGCTCGCCGCCCTCGTATTGGCCGAGCAGCAGCGATGAAAATGGGCGACCCCGCGCGCTCGACTTCTTCCACCCGAGGACCACGAATTCCTGCCGCCGCGTGCACTTGACCTTGAGCCAGGCCTTGCTGCGCTTGCCGAGGTACTTGCCGTCGATCCGCTTGGAAATGATCCCTTCCTGCCCGGCGTCGCACATCGCCGCGAGCAGCTTCTCGCCCGCCCCGATCACGTGGTCGGCGAGGTGGATCGGCGGCTGCGCGGCGGCGAGCAGCGCCTCGAGCCGCTCCTTGCGCTCGACGTTGGTCAGCCCGGTCAGGTCGCGGCCGTCGGCTTCGAGCAGGTCGAACGCGTGGAAGCTCAGCGGGGTCTGCTCGGTCTGCGCGCCGTGGCCGCGCTTGAGCACCGCCTGGAGCGAGGAGAAGTCGGGGTTGCCATCCTTGCCGTAAGCGACGATCTCGCCGTCGATCAGCGCGGCGGGCAGCTCGAGCGCGGCGATCGCCTTGGCCAGCGGCGCGAACTTGTCGGTCCAGTCGAGCCCGTTGCGGGTGTAGACGCGCACTTCCTTGCCGGAGACCGCGACCAGCGCGCGGTAGCCGTCGAACTTGATCTCGTGGAACCAGTCGTTGCCCGCGGGCACGCTGTCGACCAGCGTGGCGAGCTGGAGCGGGCGGAATGCCGGGAGCTTGGCCGGCTTTGCCGACATGCGCGGCTTCGCCTTGGTTTTCGCTATCTCCTCGTTATGCCGGGCCGCCTCGACCATCGTGTCGGCGAAGACCCTGCCGCGCTTGCCTTTCAACGAGTGCGCGCCGAGCTGGTCGGCGGCGATCTCGGCCATCGAGCGCCCGGTGAGCACGCTGGTCAGCGCGCGCTCGACCAGCACGTCGCCTTCCTCGGCGTGCTCGTCGGCGATCTTGCGCAGCAGCCAGTTGGCGCGCTTCTCGCCCGGCCGCGGCTTTAGGCGGATCAGCAGCCATTCGCCCTTCATCCGCTCGCCGTCGAGCGCGAAATGGAGATGCCCCTTGTCGAGGTCCCTGGCGCTCTTGCCCTCGACCGGCGCCCAGGTCCCGCGGTCCCACAGCATCACCGTGCCGCCGCCGTACTCGCCCTTGGGGATGGTCCCCTCGAACTCGGCGTAGCTCAGCGGGTGGTCCTCGGTCTGCACCGCCAGCCGCTTGATCTCGGGGTCGGGGCTCGGCCCTTTGGTCACCGCCCAGCTCTTGAGCACGCCGTCGGCCTCCAGCCGCAAGTCCCAGTGCAGCCGGGTCGCGTCGTGCTTCTGGACGATGAACAGGTCGCCGCCGGCGCTCGCCGCACGCTTGCCGGAGGGCTCGGCGGTCTTCTTGAAGTCGCGCTTCTTGTTGTATTCGCGGAGCGGGTCAGCGCGCGCCATGTCACGTCTTCCCGGACTTGTTCAGGGGCTGCGCGCCGGCTTCGTCGCAGGTTTCGTCTTCTTCGGGGCGGAGACTGTCTTCCTGATAGGTGCCCATGCGCTTCTCGACGAAGCGCAGCAGCGTCAGCATCACCACCGAAATCGCCGCAGCCATCGCCACCAGCGGCCATTGCCCGGCTCCGCAGGCGATTCCCGCCACCGCGGTCAGCCAGAGGTGCGCGGCGGTGGTCAGGTTCTTGACCCGTCCGCGGCTGAACACGATCAGCCCGGCGCCGATGATGCCGATGAACGAGCCCGTAGCCTCGAAGATCCGCAGCGGGTCCAGCGCCGCGCCGTCGAACTGCCGGTAAAGCGCTATCATCGATACGGTCATCGCGGCCGACGCGAAGCACAATATCCCGTGCGTTCTGAGCCCCGCGGCGCTGCCCTTGACCTCGCGGTCGATGCCCAGCAGCAGCCCGGCGACCGCCGCCGCCACCAGCCTCAACAGCACTTCGATGTCGACCGCTTCGATCGCCGTTGCCGGATTGAGCTCCATGCGTTCAGGCCCGCTTGCGCGCGGGAGCCTTGGCCGCCGGCTTCTTCGCCGCCGGCTTGCGCTTGGCCGGCGCGGCGGCCTTCTTCGCCGGCGCCGCGCCGCCGCCGACCGACTTCTTGAGCGCGGCCATCAGGTCGACGACGTTGCCGCCGCGCGGGCGATCGGGCTCGGACACGTCCTCGAGGATGGTCTTGCCCTTGGCCTTCTTCTTTTTCTCGATCAGCCGCTCGAGCGCCTCGATGTAACGGTCGCGGAAATCCTCGGGCTTGAACGGCGCGGTCTTCTTGTCGATCAGCGTGGTGGCGAGGTCGAGCAGGTCGGCGTCGGGCTTGCTCTCGGGGATCTCGCGGAAGAAGCCTTGCGCCTTCCTGACCTCGTCGGCGTAGCGCATCACCTCCATCACGATCCCGCGCCCGCACGGCTTGAGGCTGACCAACTGCTCGCGGCCCCTGACCGAAAGCTGGCCGAGCGCGACCTTGCCCGATTGCTTGAGCGCCTCGCGCAGGACGATGTAGGCTTCCTCGGCGAGATCGTCCGCCGGGACCACGTAGTACGGCTTCTCGAAATAAAGCACGTCGATGTCGGCGGCGTCGGTGAACTGAACCAGCTCGAGCGTCTTCCGGCTCTCGATCTTGACCGCCTCGATCTCCTCCTCCTCGAGCAGCACGTAGTTGCCCTTGGAGATCTCGTAGCCCTTGATGATCTCGTCGCGGTCGATCGGGCCGAGCCCGGCGACGACCTTCTCGTACTGCACCGGCTGGCCCGAGGGCTCGTGGATCTGGCGGAAGCTGATCGCCGCGCCCGATTTGGTCGCCGGATAGATCTCGACCGGGATCGAGACCAGCGCCAGCCGGATTTGTCCTTGCCAGTATGCGCGCGCGGCCATGATCGCTCCGTCGTGATTGTCGCCCGACTCCACGAATCCTCAGGGGCAATGCGGTTCCCGCGGGCGTTCATCGCAGGCTCACCGGCCGGTTCTAGGCTGTTGGGCCGCCAGTATGTTGGAGTCGCTCGCCATGAATGCCCGGATTGCGCTCGCCGCGCCCGCTCTGGCGCTGATTTTCGCCGCCTCTCCAGCCCTGGCCCGCGAGAGCGGGACCTCGCGCATGGCCGAGAAGATGAACGACCCCGCGACCCAGCGGGCGATGGCCGCGGCGGTCGCGGCGGCGAGCGAGGCGATGCTCGACATTCCGCTCGAGCCGCTGGTGCGCGCCGCCGAGGCGATGGGCGACCGCCGCACCGCGCGGCGGATGCGCGGCGCGCGGCTGCGCGACGTCGCGCCCGAGGCCGAGGACATGCCGCGCGAGCTCGCGCACAAGCTGCCGGCGATGATGGGCGCGATGGGCGGGATGGCCGTGGCGATGGAGGAGATGGCCCCCGCATTGAAGGCGATGGCCAAGGAAATGGGCGCGCGGATGAGCGAGGCGATGCGCGGCGGCGGCGACACCGCGCGTCGCGACGACCGCGACTATCGCGACGATCCTTCGGCCGGGCCGCCGCTCGACGATGCTCCGCCCGCCGCGCAGGAGGAACCCGAGCAGGGTCCCTACGCGACCCCGGTGCCCGACGGCGAGAACGCGCCCAACTGATCCCCCCGAACGGCTGATCTGACGGCTGGACGCGGGCGTGGCCGCTCGTCCATAGCGGCGGATCATGTGGCAGCTCTACCAGTTCCCGCTGTGCCCGTTCAGCCGCAAGGTCCGCCTGCTGCTGTCGGAGAAGGGCATCGCCTACGAGCTGTGGCGCGAGAACCCGTGGGAAGCGCGCGACGAGCTGCGCGACCTCAACCCCGCGATCCAGACCCCGGTGCTGCGCAATCGCGAGCGCGACCTCGTGCTGATCGACAGCCGGGCGATCTGCGAATACTTCGAGGAGACGGTCGACAAGGCGCCGATGATCAACGGCACCGCCGCCAACCGCGCCGAGATCCGCCGGCTGGTCGCCTATTTCGACGAGAACTTCTTCGCCTCCGTCACCGGGCCGATGCTGCACGAGCGGATGAAGAAGCGGATCATCTTCCGCCAGTCGCCCGATTCGCGCGCGCTGCGCGAGGCGATGAAATTGGCCAACGAGCACCTCTATTACATCGATTACCTGATCGATAACCGGCCGTGGCTGGCGGGCGCGACGATGAGCCTCGCCGACCTCGCCGCCGCCGCGCAGATCTCGGTCGCCGACTATCTCGGCGGGATCGACTGGTCGAACCACGAGCAGAGCCGCGGCTGGTATTCGGTGTTCAAGAGCCGCCCGAGCTTCCGCCCGCTGCTCGCGGAGCGGATGGAAGTGATCCTGCCGCCCGCGCACTACGCGGACGTCGATGCCTGAGTCGCCCCCAAAGCCGTGGCCCACGGGCATCGTCGAGCGGGTCGAGCCGCTGGTGCGCCGGGTGCTCGCGCCCAACCCCTCGCCTTACACCTACACCGGGACCGAGACCTACATCGTCGGCGCGGGGAGCGAGGTCGCGGTGATCGATCCCGGGCCGGCGGGTACGGGTGAGGCGGGGCATGGCGACACCCGCGGCGCCGGCCATGTCGACGCGATCCTCGAAGCGATCGGCGACTCCCGGCTCGTCGCGATCCTCTGCACCCACACCCACCGCGACCATTCGCCCGCCGCGAGGCCGCTCAAGGCCGCTACCGGTGCGCCGATCGCCGGCTGCGCGCCGCTGGTGCTGGCCGACGACGGGCCGCGCGCCGATTCCGCGTTCGATCCGACGTACGCGCCCGACCGGGTGCTGGCCGACGGCGAGACGGTGTCGGGCGAGGGCTGGACGCTCGAAGCCGTGGCCACGCCGGGTCATACATCGAACCATTTGTGCTACGCCTTGCGCGAAAGCGGCGCGCTGTTCACCGGCGATCACGTGATGGGCTGGTCGACCAGCGTGGTCTCGCCCCCCGACGGCGACATGCGCGACTACATGGCCAGTCTGCAGAAGCTCCACGACCGCACCGACCGGGTCTATTACCCGGCGCACGGGCCCGCGGTCGACAACCCGCGCCAGTTGGTCCGCGGGATGATGGGCCACCGCCGCCAGCGCGAGACGCAGATCCTGCGCCTGCTCGAGCAAGCGCCGCAGGAAATCGCCGCGATGGTGCCCAAGATGTACAAGGGGCTCGACCCCAGGCTCAACGGCGCGGCCGGGCGCTCGGTGCTCGCTCACCTGATCGATCTGGAACGACAGGGCCGGGTCGTCCGTTCGGGAGAGGTATGGACGAGCGCGAACTGACCACCGAAACCCAGGCGCCGACCGCCGCCGGCGTCGTGCCCGAGGTCCGGCGCGAGCGCCCGGTGGCGCGGGTCTCGGCGCTGCCCTGGCTGCTGTTCCTGGTGGCGCTGGCGGCGGTCGCGTGGTTCGCGTTTCTCAAGCCCGAGAGGCTCGGCGACCCGCTCGCCACCAGCCTGGTCGCGTTCGAGAAGCAGAACCGGCTGACCGTGTTCAGCGCCCAGCTCGCCCCAGTGGTGGCGAGCGACGACACCCGCTACTTCGGGCTGGTCAAGTCGAAGCAGGTCGCGGTGATCCCGGCGCGGGTCGACTATACGCTCGACCTGTCGGCGATGAATCGCGACCGGCTCGCCTGGAACGAAACGTCGAAGACCCTCGACGTCCAGCTGCCCCAGCTCACGCTCAGCCGACCCAACCTCGACGAGGCGCGGGCGCAGTACTTGCGCGAGGGCGTGTTCATCACCCGCGAGGCGCAGGACAAGCTCAATCGCAACACCACCCGCCTGGCCGAGCAACAGGCGATGAAGAACGCCGCCAACCCGGTGCTGATGAGCCTCGCCCGCGGCGCGGCCAAGGACGCGATCCGCCAGAACCTGGCGATCCCGCTCCAGGTCGCGGGTTATGGCGAGGTGACGGTTAGGGTGCGGTTCGATGGGGAGGCTGTGCCGGCGGGGTAGGGGCGGGGCATTGAAAAGCGTAGCAGGGCAGTTCCGCTTCCCGCCCGGTCTCGGCCATTCGGCGGTCCCTTGAGATAGCCGAATGCTGCCATCTCTAAAGCCTGGGTCTGATGCCCGCTTGGGGTCGAAAGCGGGCATTGAGCAAATCCAACATACGGCTCACTGACTTTGTCTGCAGTTGCCTATTCTCCGCCGAGAAAAATGTCCCAATTGTAGAGC
>JAIVIY010000022.1 GCA_020200285.1 Novosphingobium sp.
GATCAGGAAATTGCAGTGTTTCTCGCTGACTTGCGCGCACCCGACCTTGAGGCCACGGCAGCCGGCGGCGTCGACCAGGCGCCAAGCCTTGTCGCCGGGCGGGTTCTTGAAGGTCGAGCCGCCGGTTTTGCTCCGCAACGGCTGCGACGCATCGCGGCTGGCGGCGATGCGCTCCATCTCGGCCTGGATCGCGGCAGGCTCGCCCGGCCGCCCGCGAAACCGCGCGGCGACGACGATCGCGCCGTCGGGCAGCTCCGAGTGGCGGTAGGTGTAGCCGAGCTCGGCCACCGGCAGAGTCACCAGCTCGCCCGAGCGCAAGACCACATCGCAATCAACCAGGATGTCCATGACCTCGCCGCCGTAAGCCCCGCCGTTCATCCGCACGAACCCGCCCACCGTGCCGGGAATCGAGCGGAGGAATTCGAGGCCCGCGACGCCGGCGTCGCGTGCGGTCGAGGAGACGAGGATGCCCGAAGCGCCGCCACCGCAGTTCAGCGTGACTTCGTCGACCGGCGCGACTTTGGCGAAGGCCTTGCCCAATCGCACCACCACGCCCGGCACCCCGCCGTCGCGGACGATCAGGTTTGAGCCGAGGCCCAGTGCCATCACTGGCACCGCCGGGTCGAGATTTCGGATGAAGCCTTGGAGGTCGGAGAGCTCCTTTGGCTCGAACAGCCACTCGGCCGCACCGCCCGACTTGAACCAGACCAATGGTGCGAGGGGTGCGTTGTGGGTGAGCTTCCCCTGCGGCGCGGGCAGCGCGTGGCGTTGACCTTCGGTCGCCTGCGGCCCGACAAGCTCGGGCTGAGCGGATGGGGTTTTTGCGGCACTCCCAGCACCCGCTCGTGCTGAGCCTGTCGAAGCACGCGCGCTGAGGCCGACCCCTGCCGTCACGCCGCCTTGGCTCCCTGCTCGGCCACCGCATCGGCCAATCCCGCGGCCCACTTGGTTATGTCGCCCGCGCCGAGGCAGACCACCGTGTCGCCCGGTTGAAGCGTGGCGGCGAGTTCGGCCGCGAGCTCGCCCGGCCCGGCGACCGTCGTCGCGTCGCGGTGCCCGCGCGCCCGAAGCCCCGCGACCAACGCTTCGGAATCGACGCCTTCGACTGGCTGCTCGCCCGCGGCGTAAACCGGCGCGGCGTAGACCACGTCGGCATCGTTGAAGGCGCCCTGGAAGTCTTCCATCAGATCGCGCAGGCGGGTGTAGCGGTGCGGCTGGACCACCGCGATGACCCGGCCCCGCGCCCCTTCGCGCGCGGCCGAAAGCACTGCGCGGATTTCGACCGGGTGGTGCGCGTAGTCGTCGATGATCGTCGCGCCGGCGACCTCGCCCACTTTGGTGAACCGCCGCTTGACCCCGTGGAAGCCGCCGAAGCCTCGCTGGATCGCGGCGTCGCTGCAGCCCATCTCGAGCGCCACCGCGACCGCGGCGAGCGCGTTTTGGACGTTGTGCCGCCCGGGCATCGGCAGCTCGATTCCCTGGATCCGGCGGGTCGACCCGTCACGCTGGCGCACGACCACATCGAAGCGGTTGCCGCCCGGCAGCGGCGTGACGTCGTCGCCGCGAACGTCGGCCTGCGCCGAGAAGCCGTAAGTGATCACCCGCCGGTCGCGGATCTTGGGGATGATCCCCTGCACTTCGGGGTGATCGAGGCAGAGGATCGCCGCGCCGTAGAACGGCACGTTCTCGATGAACTCGACGAACGCCGCTTTGATCGCCTCGAAGCTGCCGTAATGGTCGAGGTGCTCGGGATCGATGTTGGTGACCACCGCTATGGTGCCGTCGAGCCGCAGGAAGCTCCCATCGCTTTCGTCGGCCTCGACCACCATCCACTCGCTCGCGCCGAGCCGCGCGTTGGAGCCGTAGGAGTTGATGATCCCGCCGTTGATCACGGTCGGGTCGACCCCGCCGGCGTCGAGCATCGCCGCGATCATCGATGTCGTGGTGGTCTTGCCGTGGGTCCCGGCGACCGCGACCGTGCGCTTGAGCCGCATCAGCTCGGCGAGCATCTCGGCGCGGCGGACCACCGGCACCCGCTGCGCGAGCGCGGCGACGACTTCGGGATTGTCGCGCTTGACCGCGGTCGAGGTGACCACCACCGCGGCGTCGCGCACGTTCTCGGCGCGCTGGCCGATCATCACCGCGATCCCGCGCTTCCTCAAGCCCTCGACGACATAACCTTCCGCGATGTCCGAGCCTTGCACGCAGTAGCCGAGATTGTGCATGACCTCGGCAATCCCGGACATCCCGATCCCGCCGATCCCGACGAAGTGGATCGTGCCGATGTCGGTGGCCACTCCTTTCATCGGACTTGTCCGATGAAAGGTGTGGTCCGCTCACCCTGAGCCTGTCGAAGGGCGCCTTTCACGCCACCGCCTCCTGCCCCGAGGCGACCGGCGCGGCGTTTTCCACCCGGATCACGTCCATCAGCGGGGCGCCGCCGAAGCTTTCGACGAGGTCGGCGAGATCTCTGACCGCGTTGGGCAGGCCGCAGTTCCACGCGGCGTGGGCGGCGTTGGCGAGCGTTTCGGGCTTCATCGCCATCGCCTGGATCTGCTTGGCCAGCTCCTTGGCGGTGAACCCCGGCTGGCGGATCGCCCGCGCCCCGCCCGCCGCGACCATTTCGCGGGTATTCCACGCCTGGTGGTCGTCGGTGGCGATCGGCAGCGGCACGAGGATCGCCGGGCGGCCCGCCGCGGTCAGCTCGGCGATGGTCGAGGCCCCGGCGCGGCCGAGGAACAAGTGGGCGTCGGCCAGCCGGCTCGCCATGTCCTCGAAATAGGTGCCGAGCTCGGCCGGGATGGCGTGCTCGGCATAGCGCTTGCGCACCGCGTCGAGGTCTTCGCCGCGGCATTGCTGAGTCACCTGGAGGCGGTGGCGCAAGTTGGGCGGGAGCATCGCCAGCCCGTCGGGCACGACCTCGGCGAGCACCGAAGCGCCCTGGCTGCCGCCGGTGACCAGCACCCGGAACAGCCCGTCCTCGTCGAACGGCGGATACGGCTCGTCGCGCAGCGCCAGCACTTCGGCGCGGACCGGGTTGCCGACCAGGTGGGTCTTGGTCGCGAGCTTGGGGTCGAGCCGCTGGACCTGCTTGTAGGCGGTGGCGATCGCGTTCACGCGGCGGGCGAGGAAGCGGTTGACCCGTCCGAGCACCGCGTTCTGCTCGTGGATCACGGTCGGGATTCCGGCGGACGTCGCGGCGAGCAGCGCGGGCAGCGCGGGGTAGCCGCCGAACCCGACCACGCACGACGGGGCGAAGCTTTCGAACAGGCGCAGCGCCATCCGCCGCCCTTCCCAGATGGCCTTGCCCGCGCGCAGCCAACCGAGCGGGCCCCCTTTGAATTTTCCGGCGTCGAGCCGACCCGCCGGGAGGATGTGCGCGGTCAGCGTCGCCGGCTTGCCGGGAATGCCCGCGCCGCGCGCATCGGTGACCAGCGCGACGTGATGGCCGCGCCCTTCGAGCTCTTGCGCCAGTGCGAACGCCGGCAGGATATGCCCGCCGGTGCCGCCCGCGGCGAGCACGTAGTGGCGCGAGACGCCGGGAGAATTCGGGGGGCTCATCCGCGCACCGCCTCGGCGAAAGACGTCGGCGGCCGCGCCCGCTCGCGCGTCAGGAACGGATTGCGGCGGGTGATCGCGAGCAGGAATCCGATCCCCATGCACAGCGCGATCATCGAGCTGCCGCCGTACGAAATCAGCGGCAGCGTCATCCCCTTCGAGGGAAACAGCTGGAGGTTGACCAGGATGTTGATGAACGCCTGCCCGACCAATTGCGCGGTCAGACCCGCGGCGGCGAGGATCGTGAACACGTCGTCCTCGTCCTGCAGCCGCAGCAGCACCCGCGCCGCGACCGCGGCATAGAGCACCACGATCGCCGCGCAGGCGAGCAGCCCGAACTCCTCGCCGATCACCGAGAAGATGTAGTCGGTGTGCGCTTCGGGCAGCGCCATCTTCTTGACCCCGAGCCACAGCCCGGTCCCGGTCCAGCCGCCGCCGAGCAAGGTCTTCTGGGCGAGGTCGACCTGGTCGAACGCGGTCCCGCCCGAGAAGAAGCTGTCGATACGGTGGGTGGCGTTGGGATAGAACAGGTAGGCGAGGACCACCACGCCGACCAGCCCGGCGAAGGCCCAGGCGATCCGCTGCACCGGTAGCCCGGACAGCAGCACCAGCACGAACCACACTCCGCCGAAAAGCATGGTCGCGCCGAAATCGGGCTGGAGCATCAGCAGCGCGGCGATTGCCCCGGTCAGCGCGGTCGCGATCGCGATTACCGGCAGGTTGGGATCGCGCACTCGCCACGCCAGCACCCAGGCGAGCAGGATCGCGAACGCCGGCTTGAGGAACTCCGACGGCTGGAACGAGAAGCCGAGGTTGAGCCAGCGGCGCGCGCCGTTGACCTCGCTGCCGAGCACCGGAACCAGCACCAGCGCCGCCAGCATCGCACCGCACAGCAGCACCGCCGTGCGCCGCGCGGCCTCCTTGGGCAGCAGCGAGCAGGCGAACAGCGCCGCCAGCCCCAGCGCCAGCCAGCGCAAGTGCAGCCACAGGAAGTGGAGCTCGTCGAGCGCAACCGCCCGAGTCGACAGCCGGTGCGCGGTGGCCGGCGAGCCCGACGCTACCCCGACCACCCCGATCACCAGCAGCACGGCGATCAGGCTAAGCAGGACGCGGTCGATTTCGCGCCACCAGACTATCAGCTCGCTGCGCCGGCTGCGGCGATAGCGTTGCTGCGGACCGACCACCCGGACCGCGCCGTCGCGGCCGACGGTCGGGATCGCCCGCATCGGGCCGCTCGGGGTCGCGGACTTCATCGCGCCGCTCCCGCGGCGGCGGGCGCGGCCTCGGCGATCAGCGCGGAAACGATGTCGCGGAACGCGTCGCCGCGCGCCTCGAAGTCGCGGAACTGGTCGAAGCTGGCGCAGGCTGGCGACAGCATCACCACATCGCCCGGCCGCGCCGCGGCCATCGCCTGGCGCACCGCCTCGCACAGCATCTCGCTGCGCTTGACCGGCACGAACGGCTCGAGCAGCCGGGCGAAGCGCGGTCCGGCCTCGCCGATGGTGTAGGCGGCGGCGACGTTGCCCAAGTGCGGCAGGCATTCATCGAGATCGTCGCCCTTGGGCAGGCCGCCGAGGATCCAGTGGATGCGCGGGAACGCGGCCAGCGCCGGCGCGGTCGACGCCGGATTGGTGGCCTTGCTGTCGTTGACGAACAGCACGCCGCGATGCTCGGCGACGCGCTCCATCCGGTGCGCGAGGCCGGCGAAGCTCGCCAGCGCGGGGCGCCACTGGTGCTCGGTCAGCCCGAGCAGCCCGACGATCTCGACCGCGATCGCCGCGTTCTGGAGGTTGTGCGGGCCCTGCAGCGCCGGCCAGCTCGCCTGGCCCTCCAGCCGCGACGGATCGACGACGTGGATCAGGCCCTTGTCGCGTGCCGCGGCGCACTTGCGCGCCACCGCCAGGGTTCGCGCGTCGCCGCAGCCCAACACCGCGTGCTGTCCGGGGTCCTGCATCGCGAACAGCCGGGCCTTGGAGGCGACGTAGCCCTCGAACCCGTCGTAACGGTCGAGGTGGTCGGGGCTGAGGTTGATCAGCGCGGCGACGTCGGCGGCGAGGCTGTGGGTGAGGTCGATCTGGTAGCTCGAGAGCTCGAGCACGTAGACCCCGAAGCCTTTTCCGTTTGGCGTCAGCGGCTCCTGACCGAGGATCGGCAGGCCGATGTTTCCGCCCATCCGCGATGGAAGGCCGGCGCCTTCGCAGATGTGGTGGACCAGCGCGGTGGTGGTCGACTTGCCGTTGGTCCCGGTGATCGCCACCACTTTGTGCGGCGGCAGGCTGGCGCGGGCCTGGGCGAAAAGCTCGATGTCGCCGATGACGGGCACGCCCGCCGCGCGCGCGGCATCGGCGATCGGATGGCGGTTGAGCGGAACGCCCGGCGAGACCACCACGCCGTCGAAGCCCTCGAGGTCGATGCCCAAGGGATCGGCCAGCTCGGCGCGGCCTTCGACTTGCGCGCGCGCTTCATCGCGATTGTCCCACGCGGTGACCTGCGCCCCGCTCGCCAGCAGCGTCTCGACCGTCGACAGCCCCGAGCGGGCGAGGCCGAGGACCGCATAACGCTTGCCGGCAAAGGCGCCAGAAACAATCATTCGACGATCATCGCACCTTCAGCGTCGCCAGGCCGATCAGCGCGAGCACGATCGAGACGATCCAGAAGCGGATCACCACGGTCGATTCGGCCCAGCCGAGCTGTTCGAAATGGTGGTGCACCGGGGCCATGCGGAAGACTCGCTTGCCGGTGCGCTTGTACCAGAAAACCTGAACGATCACCGAAACCGCCTCGAACACGAACAGCCCGCCGACGATCGCCAGGACGATCTCGTGGTGCGCGGCGACTGCGATCACGCCGAGCGCGCCGCCCAGCGCCAGGCTGCCGGTGTCGCCCATGAACACCGCCGCGGGCGGCGCGTTGAACCACAGGAAGGCGAGCCCCGCGCCCATCACCGCGGCGCAGAAGATCGCCAGCTCGCCCGAGCCCGGGACGTGCGG
Organism: Novosphingobium sp.; assembly: GCA_020200285.1. GTDB lineage: Bacteria > Pseudomonadota > Alphaproteobacteria > Sphingomonadales > Sphingomonadaceae > Novosphingobium. The sequence continues at coordinate 6,549 of JAIVIY010000022.1, forward strand.
GATGCCCAGGTAGTTGGCGTAGTCCGCGCGCCCGGCAAGGTAGGCGATCACGGCGAAGGTGCCCATCGCGATGATCACCGGCATGATCGCCAGCCCGTCGAGCCCGTCGGTCAGGTTGACCGCGTTGCCCGCGCCGACGATCACGAACGCCGCGAAGACATAATAGAGCGGCCCCAGCGGCACGTAGAGGTCGGAGAAGAACGGGACGTAGAGATTGGTCTCGGTGACCACCAGCCACGCCGCGATCCCCGCGACCACGAACTCGCCGAGCAGCCGGACCTTGCCCGAGACCCCCCGGTGGCTGGCCTTGCGGACCTTGTCGTAATCGTCGAGGAAGCCGATCAGCCCGAACCCCGCGGTGACCGCCACGCAGGCCCAGACGTAGCGGCTCGACACGTCCATCCACACCAGCAGGCCGCAGATCACGGCGGTCAGGATCATCAGCCCGCCCATCGTCGGGGTGCCGCGCTTGGCGAGGTGCGACTGCGGCCCGTCCTCGCGGATCGGCTGGCCCCGGCCCTGACGGACGCGGAGCATGTCGATGAACCGCGGGCCGATCAGCAGCCCGACCGCGAAGGCGGTCAGCAGTGCCGAACCGGCGCGGAACGACTGATAGCGCACGAGGTTGGAGATTCCCTCGAATCCCAACATCTCGGCGATCCAGTAGAGCATCGAATGCGTTCTATTCCTTGGCGGTCAGGGCCCGGACGACCGCGCCCAATCCCACCGAATTCGACCCTTTGACCAGGACGGCGTCGCCGCCATGCAGGCCTTCGCCTTCGAGTAGCGCCAGCGCCTCGGCGGCGTTGGCGACATGCGCCACATCGATTCGCTTGCCAAGCGCATCGCCCGCGGATTTCCCCAGCGCCTCCGTAAGCCCGCGCATTTCTTCACCGACCAGCACCGCGCGGTCGATCCGCGCTTCGCTCAGCGGGCCGGCGAGCTCGGCGTGATAGCGGGCCTCCTGATCGCCCAGCTCCTTCATCGCGCCGAGCACGGCGATCCGCCGCCGCGCTTCGGTCTTGCCGAGCTCGTCGATGGTGACCGCCATCGAGGCCGGGTTGGCGTTGTAGCTTTCGTCGATCAGCAGCGCCTTGCCGCTGCCGTCGCCGCCCTTGGCCGGAACCGCGTGGCGCGCGCCGCGTCCGGCGAGGCCTTCCATCTCGGCCAGCGCCAGCCCGGTCGCGCCGAGGTCGGCGCCGACCGCGCGCGCCGCCGCGATCACCGCCAGCGCGTTGGCCACCCAGTGCTCTCCCGGCATGCCGACGGTGAAGCAGATGCGGCGGTCGCCGAGGTCCGCGGTGACCAGGGTTCCGCCGTTGTGCGAGCGGATCGTGTCGAGCAGCCGCACTTGCGCGTGCGGCGAGCGCCCGAACGACACCACGTGAGCCGCGTGCCGCGACGCCTTGGCGCGCAATCGGGTGAAGTGCGGGCTGTCGGCGGGCAGGATGGCGGTGCCGCCGGGAACCAGGCCCTCGAATATCTCGCTCTTGGCGTCGGCGATCGCCGCCTCGTCCTTGAAGAAGCCGATGTGCGCGGGGGCGATCGTGGTGACGATCGCGACGTGGGGGCGGACCAGCCGGGTCAGCTCGGCGAGCTCGCCGGGATGGTTCATTCCCATCTCGAACACTCCAAAGCGGGTCCGCGAGGACGCCTGGTCGAGATAGGCGTGGCCGTCGGCCTGCTCGCCCTCGAGCGCGACGAATAAGTCGCCTTCGTGGACCTCGCGGCCGTCGAAGGCGATGCCCCCGACCTCGAAGTCGGCCGATGCGTGGCCGCTGGTCGCCGCCTCGATCGCCGGGGCGGTCCATAGCGCCAGGCCGTATTCGTCGCGCGGATCGGCGGGCCAGGACAGCAGCGCAGGGTGGGAAGCCATTGCAGTCAATCTCCGGAAGGAATGGCGCATTCGCGCGCCACGGTTACGTCGTCAAACGGAAGGATGCGCATCGCGTCGCCGCGGCCGACGATCTGGCCTTGCTCGTGGCCCTTGCCCGCGATCAGGACGATGTCGTCGGCGCCGGCCACGCGGATCGCCTCGGCTATCGCCGCGCGGCGGTCGCCGATCTCGATTGCGCCCGGCGCGGCGGCAAGGATCGCGCGACGGATCGCCGCCGGATCCTCGCCGCGGGGGTTGTCGTCGGTAACGATCGCGAGGTCCGAGGCACGCGCGGCGACCGCGCCCATCTCGGGCCGCTTGCCCTCGTCGCGGTCGCCGCCCGCGCCGAACACCGTGATGAGCTTGCCGTTCACGTGCGGCCGCAGCGCGGCGATCGCTGCCTCGAGCGCATCGGGGGTGTGGGCGTAATCGACATAGACCGGCGCGCCGCCGCGGGTGATCGCCGCGCGCTCGAGCCGGCCGCGGACCGGCTGAAGGCGGCCGAGCGCGTCGAACACCGCGTCAGCGTCGGCGCGGGTGACCAGCACCAGCCCCGCTGCGACTAGCGCGTTGGCGGCCTGATACGCGCCGATCAGCGGCAGGCTGACCTTGCGCCGCTTCCCTTCGTGCTCGATTTCGAGCGCCTGGCCGAGCTGCCCCGGGGTGCGGGCGAGGAGGCGGATCCCGCCGCCCCGCTCGCCCACTGTGAACACGCGCAGACCCCGTTTTGTTGCGTGCTCACATGCCTTGTCCGACCACCCGTCGTCGGCCCAGATCACCGCCGCGCCACCATCCTCCACCACCTCGTCGAACAGCCGCATCTTGGCCGCGAAGTAGTCGTCCATGTCGGCATGGTAATCGAGGTGGTCGCGGCTGAGGTTGGTGAACGCCCCCGCCGCCACCGCCACGCCTTCGTTGCGAAACTGCGAGAGGCCGTGGCTCGAGGCCTCGAACGCGACGTTGGTCACGCCTTCGCGGGCCAAGCCGGCGAGATTGGCGAGGAAGGTGACGATGTCTGGTGTGGTCAGCCCGGTCGAGACGCTCTCGTCTGGGGTCGTCACGCCCAATGTGCCGATCGAGGCGGCGCGCTCGCCCGCCATCCGCCACAACTGGCGGGTCATCTCGACGGTCGAGGTCTTGCCGTTGGTCCCGGTCACCGCGACGATCGTTTCCGGGACCGGCACGAAGAACCGCGCGGCAAGCCGGGCGAAGGCGCGGCGCGGCTGCGCGTCGGCGATGTGGGCGGCGCCCTCGATCCGCGCCTCGGGCCGCGCGACCACCGCGATCGCGCCGGCCGCGACGGCCGCGGGAATGAAGTTTTCGCCATTGACCTGGGCGCCCTGGAACGCGCCGAACACCGTTCCGGGCGCGACCTTGCGGTGATCGATGGCGAAGCCGGTCACGGTGTCCTCGCCGCCGCGGTCGAGCGTGACGCCCGCCTCCGCGGCGAGCCGGGCGAGGTTCATTCGCGCCCTCCGGGGATCAGCGGGGCGAGATCGCTGAGGTCGATGTCGCGGGTGTCATCGGGGACCACCCCGAGCAGGGGGCCGATCCGGGGCACCACGCGGCCGACCACCGGCGCCGCGTTCCACGCCGCGGTGCGCTGGCCCGATGCGGCCGCGGTGCCCTTGGGCTCGTCGAGCATGGCGATGATCACGTAACGCGGCCGGTCCATCGGAAACGCCGCGGCGAAAGTCGCGACCACCGAGCTCTTGTTGTAGCCGCCGCCAGCGCCAGGTTTTTCCGCCGAGCCGGTCTTGCCGCCGATGCGGAACCCCGGGGCGTTGGCCTTGCGCCCGGTGCCGTAGACCGAGATCATCCGCAGCAGCTGACGCATCCGCGCGCTGGTCGAGGCCTTGAACACCCGCCGGCCTTTCGGCGCTTCACCCGGGCCAAGCTTCTCCAAGGTCGCCGGGCGCCAGATCCCGCCGTTGACCATCGTCGCGTAGGCGGAGGCGAGATGCAGCGGGGTGACCGCGATGCCGTGGCCGTAGCTGACCGTCATGTTGGTGATCCGCGCCCACTTCTTGTCGCGCGGAAACAGCGGGAAGCCGCGCCCGGGCAGCTCGAGATAGGGCCGCTCATTCATCCCCAGCGCGATCATCGTTTGCTTCATTCGCTCGGCGCCGAGCTCGTCGGCGATGTGCGCGGTGACGATGTTCGACGAGTGGATCAGCGATTCGGGCGCGTTGAGCGAGGCGCCGAGCGGGTGGCTGTCGCGAATGGTGAAGCCCTGGACCTGGAACGGGGTCGCCGAATAGCGCTTGGCGAAGTCGGTGATGACCCCGGCGTCGATCGCCGCCGCCACGGTCAGCGGCTTGAAGGTCGAGCCAAGCTCGTAAACCTGGTTGGTGACCTTGTTGAACACCAGCCGGTTGACCGCCTGATCGGGGCGGTTGGGGTTGAACGAGGGCAGCGAAGCCATCGCCAGGATCTCGCCGCTGTCGACGTCGAGCACGATCCCGGCCGCGCCGATCGCCTGGGTCTCGAGCATGCCGCGGCCGAGCTCATCCTCGAGCGCGCCCTGGACCCGCATGTCGAGCGACAACGCGATCGGGGTGCCGCGCAGCGCAGGGTCGGTGAGCTGCTTTTCGAACACCTGCTCCATCCCGACCCGGCCGTGGCCGTCGGCGGCGACGAAGCCGAGGACGTGCGCGGCGAGGCTGCCTTGCGGGTAGTAGCGGTCGGGCTCGCGCGGGAACTCGAGCGCGGGCTCGCCCAGCGCGTGAATCCGGTTGGCTTCCTCGGGCAAGACCCGGCGGCGCAGATAGCCGGGCTTGCCCGCGGCGAGGCGGCGGTGGACCTCGGCCTCGTCGAGATCGGGGAACACGTCGGCCAGCGCGCGGGCGACTTCGGCGGGCGATCGCACCAGCGGCGCGCGCGCGCCGAGCGCCTCGGGGTTGTACCACAGCGCGTAAGCCGGGAACGCGCGGGCCAGCGGCACGCCGTTGCGGTCGACGAGCTCGCCGCGGCTGGGGAGCAGCAGCTCGGCCATCGAGGCCCCGCGCGGCGCGGCGTCGAACAGCCCGAGCACCGCGATTCGCAGCAGGCAGGCGGCGGCGGTCAGCGCGAACAGCAGCAGCACCACCAGCATCCGCACGTGCGCGGTGAGCAGCGAGCGCTGGCGGACGTTGGCGAGATGGATCCGGCCGCTGGCGAGCGCGGTCGAATAGGTCATCGCGTTCATCGGCGCGGCTCCGCCTCGGCCGCGGCTTTCGGCTCAGGCACCGGCTCGGCGCGTTCGACTTTGCCGAGCCGCTCGCCGAGCGCTGCGGCGGCGGCGTCGTGATCGACCGAGGCGTCGGCGGGCTCCTCCTCCTCGCCGAGCGGCTTGCCGCTCGGCGGCGAGACCAGCGCGGTCAGCGCCGGCGCCGCGCTCGGCACCGCGGCGACGCGGATCGGCTTCGGCGCGCCGGGACCGGCGGGCTGGCCGAGCGCGGCGAGCTGGCGGGCGTTCTCGAAATACTGCCCGGCGGATGGCGCCTGGTAGCCGAAGTCGACCGCGTTCCAAGCCGCCAATTGCTGCTGGTTGGAGCGAGTCTCGAACTCGGTCTCGAGGTAGAGGGTTTCGCGCTTCAGGGCGAGAATGCGGTTCTCGGCCTGGCGGACTTCGGCCTTGAGCGCGTTGACCTTGAGCGACAGCCCGAGCAGCACCGCGCAGCACAACCCGAGCAGCGAGGCCCAGCCGATCCGCCGTAGCGAGGCGGGCGAGGCGATCATGCGGCGAGGCTCCGCGCGGGCGCGGCGGTGCGGATCGCGGCGCGCAAGGTCGCCGAACGGGCGCGGGGATTGCGCGCCTGCTCGGCGGCGGACGGATGGATCGCCTTGGCGACCTGGACGAAGGTCGGGGTCGAATCGACGGACGCTTGCGGCAGGTGACGCGAGCCGCCCGCCGACGCCCCGCTCGCCTCGCGCAGGAACTGTTTGACGATGCGGTCTTCGAGGCTGTGGAACGCGACCGCCGCCAGCCTCCCGCCCGGGGCGAGCACGCGCTCGGCCGCGCCGAGCCCGGCGATCAACTCGTCGAGCTCGCCGTTGACGTGAATGCGGATCGCCTGGAAGCTGCGGGTCGCCGGGTCCTTGGGCGCACCGGGCCGGTGGCCGAGCGCCTTGCGCACCACCCGCGCGAGGTCGCCCGTGGTCGCCAGCGGACGCGCGGCGACGATCGCGCGGGCGACGCGGCGCGATTGGCGCTCCTCGGCGTAACGATAAAGCACGTCGGCGATCTCGGCCTCGCCCGCCTGGTTGACGAAGTCGGCCGCGCTCGGCCCGGCCTGCGACATCCGCATGTCGAGCGGCCCGTCGCTGGAAAAGGCGAAGCCGCGCGCCGCCTGGTCGAGCTGCATCGAGCTGACCCCGATGTCGAACACCACCCCGTCGACCGCCGCCACCCCGGCTTCGGCGAGCCCGGCGACGAGCTCGGAGAAGCGCCGCGGATGGAGCACCAGGCGCGGCGGCTGGGCTTGCGTTTCAGGCCAGGCGCGGCCCGCGGCGATCGCGTCGGGATCGCGGTCGAAGGCGTGGACGGTCGCGCCGGCGTCGAGCAGCCGGCGGGTGTAGCCCCCCGCGCCGAAGGTTGCGTCGACGATCACGTCGCCGGGGCGCGGGGCGAGCGCGGCGATCACTTCGTCGAGCAGCACCGGGACGTGGGGCGGGCTCATCAGCGCTTGCCCTTGGCTTCGGCGGCGAGCGCCCGGCACGCGGCCTGCATCGGTTCCCACCCCGCGCCCATCTTCATCAGCTCGGCGGGCTTCCAGATGGTGAAGAACGGGCCGTTGCCATTGAAGAACGCCTCGCCATCGAGCCCGGCGAGCGCGGCGAGATAGTCGGGGAACACGAACCGGCCCGAATCGTCGAACGGCACGTTGACGAAAGTGTGGAGCTGGCCGAGGCGCAGCTCGCGGTCGAACGGCTCATTGCGGGCGAGCGCGGCGGCTTCTTCCTTGTCGACCTGAACCGGCAAGTCGTCGAGCCGCGAGGTCCCGAAGCCGGTCAGGCACGGCCAGCGCTCGTGCTTGGCGAGGTAGAGGATGCGCGATCCCCCCGTAAAAGCTGAATGGCCTCTCCGCCACGCGCCCAAGCACCCCGCCCGCAAGGAACGCCCCTCCCCGCCCGGCGAGCGCAGACGCGCGCCGGTTCACCCCCCGTCGGGTGCTGTTCGGTTGGTTCCGATGGAAGGATTTCTTAACCCTAGACCGGCGGAGCGGAAAGGGAAAAGTGCGGGAAATTACGGGTGAAGGCGGTAAATACTTGAAATAGCTGTATATTAGAATTGCAACATATGTGGATAAGCGCGCAATTTCCTGCTTTGTTCTCGCAACGAAATCAACCCTTTAGACGACGACTCCGAGTCACCGTCGGATTCTGTTGCCCGATGTCCCGCAAAATCCCCGACTCAGCGCGGGAAGGCGCGGGCGAGCAACGCGGCGAGCGCCCGCCGGCGCGCCGCGATCGCGCTCTCCGCGCCGGCCTGCTCGAACAGCGCCGCATCGGCCACCGCGAGCGCCCGGCCCTCGCCGATCCGGCACTCGGCAACCAAGCCCTCAGCGCCGATCTTGCAGCGCGCGTCGTCGCGCCCTCCGCCCAGCAGCGCGAACCGCCCGGGCAGGTTGACCGGCAGCGCCTGTTCCCCACCGAGTCCGGCCATGCGCTCGCCCAGCTCCTGCTCGTCGTCGAACTCCAGCGCCAGCCCCCAGCGGGCGAGGATCGGCGAGAGCAGCACGACGTCCTGCGGCCGCCGCCGGTCGCCGAGCGCGAAGGCGCTGTCCTCGGTCAGCGCGGGGTCGGCGAACAGCAGCAGCCGCCCGCCGCCCGCCACCCAGTCGTCGAGCGCGACGTTCTCTTGCGGCGACAGCGGGCGCGGCTGGAGCAGCAGCAGATCCTCCGACCGGCCCAGCGTATCCGGCTCGAGCGTATCGATCGGACGCAGCCGCCGGCGCCGTTCGATCGCCTTGCGCGCCCAGTGCGGCGCGACCTCGCCGCCCAGCATCGAGGCGAAGTCGGCGGACTCGCCCCAGTAGATCGCGGCGAAGCCTGGGCCGGCGATCCGGTCGCCGCGGGCAGGTCCGGCACCACCCCGATGTCGGCGAGCGGATCGCTGGCGGACTTGTCGGCGGCGGTCGCCGGGTCGAGCTCGGCGGCGGTGGCCGAGGCCGCCGAGGATGCCGCCGGCGCGTCCTCGCTGACCCTTGCGCGGTCCATGATGATGTTGGCGAGGCCGACCAGCAGCAGCATCCCCGCCAGCCCGAACAGTCCGACCTGGAGCCGGTGCACCGCCTGCGCGCGGCGCTCGCGCGCGGTCGGCGGGACGAAGTGCAGCGCCTTGTGCGGCACTTCGGGGAACGGTGCGCCGTCGGGAACGAACAGGGCCATGGACTTCCTTTTTTTGCGCGGCGCCGGCCCACTCCCCCTCCCGGCCACCCATAGAATACCGTGCCGTGGGTGGCCGGGAGGGGAGCGGGCTGGTGCCGCAAGCCCTTCACGGATGTGAAGGGCGCACCCACAAAGAGCCTAACCTAGTCTTCCAGCCAGGGAAACACCGGCAGGCCCTTCGACCGCAGCCACTCGGCGTTGTAGAGCGTCGAGAGGTAACGAAATCCGGTGTCGCACAGGATCGTCACGACCCGCGATCCGGGTCCGAGCTGGCGGCCCAGCGCGACCGCGCCGGCGACATTGATCCCGGTCGACAGCCCGGTGCACAGCCCTTCCTCCTGGAGCAACCGCCCGACCCAGTGCAGCCCCTCCTCGTCGGAGATGCGGAACTGCGCGTCGATCGGCGCGCCGTCGAGGTTGGCGGTGATCCGGTTCTGGCCGATCCCCTCGGCGACCGAGTTGCCCTCGGCCTTGAGCTCGCCGCAGGCGTAGTGCGAGTAAAGCGCCGCGCCGTGCGGATCGGTCAGCGCGATCGTCACGGCCTCGTCGACCGCCTTGAGCCCGAGCCCGACCCCGGCGAGCGTGCCCCCGGTCCCGACCGAGCAGGTGAAGCCGTCGATCCGGTGCTCCATCTGCGCCCAAATCTCGACCGCGGTGCTCTCGATGTGCGCGCGGCGGTTGGCGACGTTGTCGAACTGGTTGGCCCAGATCGCCCCCGCGGTCTCCTCGGCCAGCCGGCGCGAGGTGTGGACGAAGTGCCCCGGGTTGGAGAACGGCGCCGCGGGCACCAGCACCAGCTCGGCGCCGAGCGCGCGCAGCGTGTCCATCTTCTCGCGGCTCTGCGTCTCGGGCATGACGATCACGGTCTTGTAGCCCAATGCGTTGGCGACCAGCGCCAGCCCGATGCCGGTGTTGCCCGCGGTGCCCTCGACGATCGTCCCGCCGGGCTTGAGCAGGCCCCGCTCCTCGGCGTCGCGAACGATCCACAGCGCCGCGCGGTCCTTGACCGAGGCCCCGGGGTTGGCGAACTCGCACTTGCCGAAGATCTCGCAGCCCGCCTCGGCGCTGGGCCCGGCGAGGCGGACGAGCGGGGTGTTGCCGATCAGGTCGAGCGGGGAAGCAATGGCGGCGGGCGCGGTCATGGCGGGTGAATTAGGCCGGGGCGGTTTCGCGGGCAATCAATTTGGCCTTGCCCATTTGCAAGCATTGCCAGGTCGTCCCAACCCCGCGTGTACGCCAAACGCATCAGAAATCGTCACCATCCTCAAGCGGATCGTCGTCTTCGGCAGGATCGTCCGGCTCCGCCTCGCCATCGTCTTCTAGGTTCTCGTCGCTATCCGCCTCATCGATCAGCGCAATGGCAATCTCGATGAAGCTAGCGAGCTGCTCACGCTCAAAGCGGGCAAAGAATTTTGAAACCCCGGACGTCGACGAGTTAGCCGGCATGACTGGCGAAAATTGCATTGCGTGGCTCCTTTGCGAACTATTTGAACAGACAAACTGAGACGTGCCGCATGGGTGCGATTGCCGGGGCAGGGCCAACCGGCCCTGCCCGACGCCGTCTTAAGTTGAGATCTCCTGCTCTTTCAGTCGGCGAGCGACCGACGCGCGCGATCCGGGTTAAGGCGGGTGGAGGCTTGCGCCTCGACTGATAGCAGCAGAAACCGACGCCCCCGCCGGCTTCGCTCTCCGGAGCTTGGCCAATCCGCCTGATCGCATGATCGTCTTCACAGGCTTCGTGCCCGTGTGACAGTGGCGTCCGTTGCCTAGCGGTCGACTAGCGGAAATCGCTAGCGCTTCCCGCGACACGCGGTAAACTCCTCCGAAATGGAGCTAAATGCGTCATCGACCGCGCGGGGCTCAAACGAGACCACCCCGTCGCTCAGCAAGCGCCAGTTGGCATGCTTGGAACTGGCCGCCGAAGGGCTCACTTCAAAGGAGATCGCTCGACGGATGCGGCTCTCTCCATCGACCGTCGACAATCATATCCGAGCTGCAAGCGCGCGACTGGGCGCGAACGGACGCCGGGAAGCGGTGAGACTTTTAAAGCACGGTGCATCGGCAGCGCCCGAGGGTTCGGGAATGTCGAAAGACGGCCCAGAAATCCGTAGTTTTCCCCTCGTTCCCCCCCTCGGCGGTGCTCGAAACCAGCTTTCGGTACCGATGCGTTTGACTTCTGTGTTTCAAGTTATGTTGATGGGAACTGCGGTCATGGCCGCGACCCTTTTCACCATTTCGGGACTAATTGAGATTTTGAGCCGCTGAATTTCCGCCATTCTGCCGGGGTCCCAAGCAGGAGGAAATTCATGTACTCAATTTCAAAAAGCATCGGGCAGGTCGTCGCCGCGGACTCGCAATCGTCTGCGTCGGCCCTCAATTCGGCGCTGATTGCTCAGGCGCGGTTGACTGCAACCATCGCCGAAGCGAGTGAAGCGTCGGGCCTTCCCATGATCGCCACGCAGAGCGCTCTCGAATCTCTGGCGGGCGCCATGAGCCATGTGATCGAAAGTCGCGCCGGATTGGTCTCGGCCGCGCGCGAACTCGCGACGACCCAATCTCGCAGCAATTTGCGGACGACGAATTTTGGCTGTCCTACCGGTCCCTATCAGTTCTTCACGACTGCGAGTGCCGCGGAGACCGAGCCCGAAGTGCAGCCGGACTCTCACGAAGCATAGAACCGACTGAAGCCTATGGTCGCGGCCTTATTCTGGATTTTGCTGCTAGCCGCGGCGATATCGATCGCGCTGAATGGAGATCGGGCCGCTCGCCAATTTCTGATTTGGATTATCTTGGCAACCGCGAGCACCGCGTGCGTTGATCTGTACGCCAGTGCGGTTAATGCCACCTTTGGCCGCTTGATAATCGACAGCCTGCTGCTTGCGCTGGCGTTACGTTACGCCGTCACTCAACCGGTTTACTGGCCCATCTGGTTTGCCGGCTTTCAAATGATCACAGTGACTACGGAGCTAGCCCGGCTTGTAATGCCAGGTCCCTTGCCGATCATGTACGCCAACCTGGCAGGGTTCTGGGCTGCCCCCGCTCTCGTCACAATGGCAATTGGGACGGCCAGGGACCGACGGGTGAATGTGGTCCCCGGCTAATCGCGCGCGCCCCTGCTACTAGGCCGCCTCCGCGCTCGCCCGATGGCCGCGCTCGAGGTTGAGCATGTCGGCGAGCAGGAACGCCAGCTCGAGGCTCTGCGCGGCGTTGAGCCTCGGGTCGCAGTGCGTGTGGTAGCGGTCGGCGAGCGCCGCGTCGGTGATCGCCACCGCCCCGCCGACGCATTCGGTGACGTCCTGGCCGGTCATCTCGACGTGGATGCCGCCGGCGTGGGTGCCTTCGGCGCGGTGGACCGCGAAGAAGCCTTTCACTTCGGCGAGGATGCGGTCGAACGGGCGGGTCTTGAAGCCGCTGTCGGCCTTGATCACGTTGCCGTGCATCGGGTCGCAGCTCCACACCGCCGGGTGCCCCTCGCGCTGGACCGCGCGGACCAGCGGCGGCAGCCCGGCCTCGACCTTGTCGTCGCCGAAGCGGCTGATCAGCGTGATCCGCCCCGCCTCGCGCGCCGGGTTGAGCGTGTCGAGCAGGAGGAGCAGCGCGTCGGGCGTCAGCGAGGGGCCGCACTTCATCCCCAGCGGGTTGCCGACCCCGCGCAGAAACTCGACGTGGGCCGAGCCTTCGAACCGGGTGCGGTCGCCCACCCACAGCATGTGCGCGCTGGTGTCGTACCAGTCGCCGGTCAGCGAATCCTGGCGGGTCATCGCCTGCTCGTAGGCGAGGTGGAGCGCCTCGTGGCTGGTGTAGAAGCTGGTGCCCTGGAGCTGCGGCACGGTCCGCGGATCGACCCCGCACGCCTCCATGAAGTCCAACGCCTCGCCGATCTTGTCGGCGGTGACGGCGAAACGGTCGGCCCACGGGCTGCGGCCCATGTAGTCGAGCGTCCACTGGTGGACCTGGCGCAAGTTGGCGTAGCCGCCGCCGGCGAAGGCGCGCAGCAGGTTGAGCGTCGCCGCCGACTGGCTGTAGGCCTGGAGCAGCCGCTGGGGATCGGGGATCCGCGCCTCGGGGGTGAACTCGATCCCGTTGATGTTGTCGCCGAGGTAGCTCGGCAGCTCGACCCCGTCCTGGACCTCGGTCGGCGCGCTGCGCGGCTTGGCGAACTGGCCGGCCATTCGCCCGACCTTGATCACCGGCTGCTTGCTGGCGAAAGTCAGCACCACCGCCATCTGCAGCAGCACGCGGAAGGTGTCGCGGATGTTGTTGGGGTGGAACTCGGCGAAGCTTTCGGCGCAGTCGCCGCCCTGGAGCAGGAAGCCCTTGCCTTGCGCGACTTGCGCCAGATCGGCCTTGAGCGCGCGCGCCTCGCCGGCGAAGACCAGCGGCGGGAAGCTGGTCAGTCGCTCGGTCACCGCGCCGAGCGCGGCGGCGTCGGGGTAGCGGGGCAGGTGACGGCCTTCGTGCGCCGTCCAGCTTGCGGGGGTCCAGTTGCCAGCCACTCGGGGTCGTCCTTTACGAGCCGACGCCCTTACGCCTCGCGATGCTGCAATGCAAAAGGCGCTTTTGAAACCGGATTACCGCGCGCCCTGCTCGGCGCCGCCGCGCGCCCGGGCGAGCGCCTGGGGGATCACCTCGAGCCGCCAGCTGCGGTCCTTGGCGAGGTAGCGCTGGGCCAGCGCCTGCATCGCCTGCGGGGTGGTCTGGCTGTAGTCGGTGAGGATCGAGCGGACCTCGTCGAGCCGCGAGGGATACGTCGCCGCGCCTTCGAGCTGGTAGAGCCAGAAGCCATTGCCGGTCGCGGCGCGGCTGATCAGCTGCTTCAAGGGCTCGGTGATCCGGGCGAGCTCGTCCGCGGTCGGCGGGTTGGCGACGAGATCGGCGGCGATCTCGTCGGCGGTCGAGAAGAACGCCGCCACCGCGTCGGGCGTGAGCTGCGCCGAGGCCGCGATGTAGCCGCCGGTCTCGCGGTCCAACGGCCAGGTCGAGTTGACCTGCGGCGCGTAGCTCGCGCCGAGCTTCTCGCGCATCCGGTCGAATAGCCGGTTGTTGAACACCTGGCTGAGGATTTCGAGCTGGCGCGAGACGCGCACGCCCGCACGGCCCGCGCCGGTCGGCCAGGCGACCATCGCCGAGGCGGTGTTGGCGTCGCCGCGATGGGTCAGCGTGACCGGCCGCGCGACCGGATCGGGGAAGCGCGGCGCGAACGCCGGCACCGCCGGCTCGGGCCGCGGCGCGAGCGCGCCGAAGGTCTTCTCCAGCGCCGCGATCGCGCTCGCCTTGTCGAAGTCGCCGAACAAGTCGACCTCGACCGGACCGCTGGCGAGCAGCGGCTCCCACACCTTGCGGAAGCCCGCGGGCGTGGTCGCTTCGATTTCCGCGGGGGTCGGCGTCTTGAGCCGCGGATCGCGGCCGTGGGTCAGCCAGGCGAGATCGCGCTCGAGCACGCTCTGCGGGCTCGACTGATAGCTTTCGTAGGCGAGCCGCGCCGCCGCCTTGGCCCGGACCACCGGATTGGCGTCCCACCGCGGGGTCGCCAGCTTGGCCGCGAACAAATAGAGCTGGTCCTCGAGATCGGCGGGGCGGGTGTCGGCCGAGAACTCGAAGTTGCCGTCCTCGACCTCGAAGTCGAAGCCCATCTTGCGGCCCGTCGAGATGCGGTCGAGGTCGTCCTGGCCGAGCTTGCCGAGCCCGCTGCCGACCAGCGCCGACTTGCCCAGCGCGACGTAAGCCGCATCCTCGGGCCGGATCGCGCCGTAGCCGCGGCCGAAGCGGACCTTGACCATGACGCGGCCCGGCTCTGCGTCGTTGTTCCACATCAGCACTTTGACGCCGTTCGACAGCGTCAGCCGCTCGATCTGGAGCAGCCCGGTCGGCTGCTGGTCGACGACCTTGCCCGGCGCGCCGATCGCCGGGAGCTTGGCGAAGCTCAGCGGCGCGGCCGACACCCGGCTCGAGCCGTCGGGCGCGACCTTCGTCAACAGCGCTTGGCGCAGACCGGCCTCGCTCGCTTCGCCCGGGGCCGAAGCGATCATCATCGGTCGGGTGACCGTGCCCGAGAACAGCTTGCGGGTGTGCTCGAGCACTCTCGCCGGGGTGAACTCGGCGCGCATGTCGCGGAACACCTGGAGCACGGTGTCGGGCGAAGCGACGGTCTCGCGGATG
>JAIVIY010000120.1 GCA_020200285.1 Novosphingobium sp.
GAGCTCGGTTGCGACCGAGTCCATCAATATGTGGAACAACGTCTCGACGAAAAACAGCGAAGCGACCAACGGCGCTCGCGAGGATTAGGAGTTTCTAAAGAATTCGGTCCTAGACCGGATCGCGTCCAATCCGCGCACTGGGATTGGGACCGGGTAGACGAAGACTGCAACCAGGAGACCGACGATGAAATTCTTCCGCAAGATGATCCGCGACAACGAGGGCGCGACCGCCATCGAGTACGGCCTGATCGCCGCCCTCATCGCGGTTGCCGCGATCGGCGCGATGACCACGCTGGGGGCCAACCTCCAGACCACCTTCACCACCGCGTCGGACTCGCTCGACACCGCGGCCGCGTAAGCGCGAAAGCCGATCGGAACCGAGAGGGCGGCGGGGAAACCCGCCGCCCTTTTCGTATGCGCGCGGCGCCGGCGCCTAGTAGGTGACGATCTTGACCCGCTGACCCGCAGTCAGCCGCGAGTTCGCGCTCAAGCCGTTGAGCACCAGGAACCGTTCGAGCTGCATGTTCGAATAGGCCATCCGGCGGGCCAGCGAGTTGACCGTGTCGCTTGCGCCGACGGTGACCACGTCGACCCGGCGCGGGCGCACCGCCGAGGCCTCGCTCGCGCTGATCCGCCGCATCGAGCCGAACATCGGATTGAACACCGCGGCCTGCCCGGCCTGGGTGATGGTCATGAAGTGGAACGCCTGGTTGTTCGAAAACTCGTAGGCGAACACCGTCACGTCGACCTGGCCGTTGCCCGAGTTGACCCGGGCCAGACCATAGGCCGCGGGCAAGCCGTTGACCGTGGTCCGCTGCAGCGACGACGGCGCCAGCTGGACCTGGTTGGCCCGGCCGAGCGCGGCGAAGATCGAGCGGACGTAGGTCTCGAGGTTGCCGTTGAACGAGGCGGTGGTCAGCTCGCCCTTGCCCGACTGGCCGCCGATGGTGACCGAGCGCGTGCCGTTGACCAGGTAGAACCCGTTCGGCGCACGGAAAGTGAAGCGATAGTCCGGGTGGACGAAAGTGCCGTCCTCGACCACCCCCTGGCGCGGGTCGTCGCCGTACATCACCCCGTCGATGCGGTTGAGGAAAGTGTCGCGGTTGGTGACACCCGTCGGATTTGCTCCGGCGCGATTGAGCGCGGCGCGCACCCGCGACGCCGGATCGGGGTGAGTGCTGGCCCATTCGGGCACGCGGGTCTGGCCCCTGCCCATCAGCCGCGCCTCGAGCGCGTTCTGGTTGGCGAGGCTGGCGAGGACGGTGCCCATCGCCCGCGGATCGTAGCCGGCCCCGCGCAAATACTGGATGCCAAGATTGTCGGCCTGGGTCTCCTGCCCGCGCGAGTATTGCAGCGTCAGGACTTGCGGGACGTACTGCGCGCCCTGGGCGAGGAGGTTGCCGAAGCCGCCGCCGACCACCGAGCCGAGCACCTGGCCGAGCACCCCGAGGATCGTATTGCGCGTCGCGGTCTTCTGGCGCTTGGCCGAGTGGCGCGCGGCGACGTGCGCGATCTCGTGACCGAGCACCGCGGCGAGCTCGGCCTCGTTGTTCATCAGCGCGACCAGCTGGCGGGTGGTGTAGACGTAGCCGCCGGGGATCGCGAAGGCGTTGTTGACCGACGAGTTGAGCAGCGTGACGGTGAAGTCGTTGCGGGCGTTGCCGAGCCCCGACTGGATCGCGATGTTCTGGCCGATGCCCGTGACGTAGCTAGCCTGGGCGCCGCTCATCGCACCGCCGAACTCGGCGACGAGCTGCGGGTGGGCCTTGGCGCCCTCGGCCCTCTCCGATGGGCTGATCGTGCGCGTGGTCTGCGCGGACAGCGGGGTGGCGGCTACCGCGACGCCGGCGAGCAGCGCGGCGAGGCGGAGCGAAAGGCGGGGATGGCGGGACATGGAGCGGCTCCTCGGATGCGCGATCGGCCGCCGGTGGGGAGGCGGCTCGGGGATTCGCGTTCGTTAGGAGAAACCGCGGGCGCAGCAGGATGGTTCCCGCCGCGGCCTATCCGCCGTCGCCGATCCGCAGGAATCGCCGGGCCCGCGCCTCGCGCAACTCGGCCGGATTCCTGCCCTCGAGCGCGGCCAATTCCTCGCCGATCGCGGCGCGCAGTGTCGCGGCCATCGCCGCCGGATCGCGGTGCGCGCCGCCGACCGGCTCGGGGACGATCCGGTCGATCACCTCGAGCGAAAGCAGGTCCTGCGCAGTGACCTTCATCGCCTCGGCGGCCTCGGCCGCCTTCTCCGCGGTGCGCCACAGGATCGAGGCGCAGCCTTCGGGCGAGATCACCGAATAGACCGCGTGCTCGAGCATCAGCACCCGCTCGGCGCTGGCCAGCGCGACCGCCCCGCCCGAGCCGCCCTCGCCGACGATCGCCGCGACCATCGGCACCGGCAGCGCCAGGCACGCCTCGGTCGAGCGGGCGATCGCCTCGGCCTGGCCGCGCTCCTCGGCCTCGACCCCGGGAAACGCCCCCGAAGTGTCGACCAGCGTGACAACCGGCAGGGCGAAGCGCCCGGCCAGCTCCATCAGCCGGATCGCCTTGCGGTAGCCCTCGGGCTTGCCCATGCCGAAGTTGTGGCGGATGCGGCTGGCGGTGTCGTGGCCCTTCTCGTGCCCGATCAGCATCAGCTTGCGCCCGTCGAGCCGGGCCAGCCCGCCGACGATCGCCTGGTCCTCGCCGAACAGCCGGTCGCCGCCCAGCGGCATGAACTCGTCGAAGGCGAGGCGCACGTAGTCGACGAAATGCGGCCGCATGGGATGGCGCGCGACCTGGGTCTTCTGCCACGGGGTCAGCGCCGCGTACGTGCTCCGGAGCAAGTCGGCGGACTTGGCCTCGAGCCGGCGGATTTCGCCGCCGATGTCGATGTCGCCGCCCGCCGCCGTCTGGCGCAGCTCGGCGATCCGCGCTTCGAGCGTCGCGACCGGCTTTTCGAACTCGAGGTAGGAAACCATCCCGCCCGCGCTAGTCGGCTCGGCCGGCGCGGGCAAGGGGATGGCGGGCGTTGACCAGCGCCACCAGCCGCGCGCTGTCGACGTGGGTGTAGATCTGGGTGGTGGCGATGTCGGCGTGGCCGAGCAATGTCTGGAGCACGCGCAAGTCGGCCCCGCCCTCGAGCAGGTGGGTGGCGAAAGCGTGGCGCAGCACGTGCGGGCTGACCTTGGCCGGGTCGATCCCCGCCCGGCCCGCCAGCGCGCGGAGCAACTGGAACAGCCGGACCCGCGAGAGGTGCTTGCCCCGCGACGGGAACAGCCACCTGCTCGCCGTCTCGCGCAAGCCGAGCCAGCGCCGCAGCGCCAGGCTCGCGCGGCCGCTCACCGGAACCATCCGCTGCTGACCGCCTTTGCCGGTCACGGTCAGGAACGGCGCGTCGCGCGGGACCGCGGCGAGCGGCAGCGAGACCAGCTCGGTCGCGCGCAGCCCCGAGCCGTAGAGCAGCTCGAGCAGCGTCAGCATCCGCACCGGGCAGGGCGTCTCGCCCGCCGCCTCGTCCTCGGCCTGCGCGAACAGCCGGGCGATCTCGGCGTGATCGAGCAGCCGCGGCAGCGGCCGTCGCGCGCGCGGGCGGGGCAGCGCGGGCGAGGGATCGTCCGGGCGCAGGCCCTCATCGACGAGGAAGCCGTAGAACTGGCGCAAGGCCGAACACTTGCGCGCCAGCGACGACGGCGCCAGCCTGCTCCACGCCGCGCCGAGCTTGGCGAGATCCTCACGGCCTGCGCTGGAAAGATCGCCGACCACCGCGTTCGCCGCTTCGAGATCGCGGCGATACGCGGCCAAAGTGTTCGCCGCCGCCCCCCGCTCGGCGGCGAGCATCGCGAGGAAGGCTTCGATGGAATCCGGCACCAAGCTCAAATATCCGCTCAGGCTGAGCTTGTCGAAGCCCACGCGCCAAGGGTCGTACCAAGCTCAACCCGCAGCGCGTGGCCTTCGACAGGCTCAGGCTGAGCGGGCTTGGGTGGTTTCCCGCTAAGTTGTATTCGCGCTCACCCTCGCGCCACCGCTTCGGCCGCGATCATCCGCGCCTCGGGCTCGAGACCGACGCGGCGCAGCGCCGAGACGATGTGATAGAGGTGGAGCGCGGTCATCTTGTCCCAGCTCTCGCCCTGCATCCCGGCGCCGGCGAGCAGCGCGACCAGCGTCGCGTTGCCGCTGTCGGCGGCGGCGCGGATCGCGCGGGTCCAGCGGGTCTGGCGGGTGAGATCGACCCCGAGATCGCCGGCGATCCCCCCCGCGGCGTCGCGGTCGATCCGCCCGAGGCCGTAGAGCCCGGCGAGCAGGAACCGCGATTTCCGGGCGGCCTCGCTGGCGTCGTCGTCAGCGAACGCGCGCACCCCGCCGGGATCGATCTGGCCGCTGCCCGGGACCCCGACTGCGAGCAGCGCCCACGCCGGGCTGCCCTCGTCGATCTCGCTCGACCAGCGCGCGGCGTTGCGGTCGAGCCCGGCGGCGAGCATCGCCGCGACGAGATCGGCCGACGCCTCGGCGAAATCGGCCGAGACCGGCATCCGCGCCGCGGCATACGCGGTCAGCACCCGCCGCGAATAGGCTTGCACCGGGTCCGCGCCATCGCCCCACAGCTCGCGCATCGCCGCCAGCCGCGCGGCCGGATCGGCCGCGACGTAAGCCTGGCGCAACACCTCGGCGCGGCCCCTCCACTCGCCCTCGACTTCGTCGTCGCCGTGGATTTGCGACCACAAGTCGACCATCGCGGCGCTCGACAGGATGCCGCGCGCCGCGGCGAAATCGGCGGCGGCGGCGCGGTCGGCGAGCGGCAGCATCGGCGCGCGCGCGGCGATCGGAGTATAGGTCCGGCCGGCCTGGGCGAGCAGCGCGTCGGGCGGCTGCAGCCCGACCGCCAGCGCCATCCCGTAACGCCACGGGGTCAGCTCCTCGGCCTCGCCCCATTCGATCTTGACCGCCTTGCGGCTTTCCAGCGCCGCGCCCGCGTATTTCTGAGCGAGCAGGATATCGACGTTCTCGAACCCCCCGCCGACGCCGCGGCGGCGCAGGCGCTCGAGCTCGGACATCGCCGCGGTGCCCTCGCCGCCGAAGCTGCGGCAGATCTGGCGCACCACCTGCCAGGTCGCCTCCTGCCGCCGCGCCGCGGTGATCCGCAGGATCGGGCACGCCCCGAGGATGTCCGAGGTGGCGATGTAGGCGTCCATCGCGACGTCCTCGAGCGATGGCGTGAACGCCCCGCTGTCGACTTCCTGGACCAGCGCGCGCGCCGCATCGACCTCGCCCATCCGCATCAGCAGGCGGGCGCGCAGCGCGGCCCAGTCCGCCCCGTCCATCCCCGCCGGCGCGGTCAGCCGGCTGACCAGCGCGCGACGCAGCAGGATCGAGCCCCAGCGCGAGACCAGCGGGCCTTTGGTCCCGTCGATGACCTTGGCGACGTAGCTCCCGTTGAGGACGCGGGTGTCGCCCATCGGGAAGCCGCCCTCGGGCTCGGCGAGCACCCCGACGTGGACGACGCTGCGCGCCTGCTGCGGCGGGATGTCGGCCTTGGGCCGCTGCGCCTCGATCAATTGCTCGAGCAGTTCGGGATCGATCTCGCCGGCGATCGCGGGCAGCTGCGGCCCGCTCGGCGCGGCGCGGCCGGGCAGCGGTTGAATCACCGGCGTCGAGACGCTGCGCCCCGGTGCGGGCGCGGGCCGCGCGGCGGTCGGCCGCGCCGTCGGCGTCGGGGTCGGCGCGGGCTGCTCGAACACCGGCGGGAGAAGCGATTCGGGCGCGTCCTGGGCGACGACCATCGCGGAGGTCGCGGCAACCAGCGCGCCGCTTAGCAGCAGGCCGCGCAGCCTCACGCGACGCCTTCCGGCAGCTCGACCGGCTCCTCGATCCATCGCTTCGGCTGCTTGCCTCCGTCGATCCAGGCCCAGGCGAGGAGCGCGATCACCGCGACCGCGGCCAGTATCCAGATCCATGCCTTGCGACCCACGCGCCCTCGTTGCACCGGTTCGGGCGTCGCCGCCCGTGCTTGCGCGGCTGCCTAGCCCAACTATAGCCGCGAGCCAATGCCCGAGCCCGCGCCCCTCGCCACGGCCCCCGACCCCTCCGCCATCGCGCGGCGGATCGACCGCCCGCTGGTGCTGGTCGGGCTGATGGGCGCGGGCAAGAGCACGGTCGGGCGGCGGCTCGCCGCGACGCTCGGCTACGGCTTCGTCGACGCCGACGAGGCGATCGAGCAGGCCGCCCAGATCTCGGTCTCCGAAATCTTCGAGACCTATGGCGAGGCCTACTTCCGTTCGGGCGAGCGGCGGGTGATCGCGCGGCTGATCGACGAGGCGGGCGCCGGCCCCGGCACCGTCATCGCCACCGGCGGCGGCGCGTTCGTCGATCCCGCAACCCGCGCGCTGATTCTCGAGCGGGCGATCGCGATCTGGCTCGACGGCGACCTCGACACGCTGGTCCAGCGCGTCTCGCGCCGCGCCACCCGCCCGCTGCTTAGCCAGGGTGACCCGCGCGAGGTGCTCGCCCGGCTCAAGGCCGAGCGCGAACCCGCTTACGCCCAGGCGCCGATCCGCATCCCCAGCCAGCCCGGCCCGCACCAGCGGATGGTCGCCGCGATCCTGCGCGAGCTCGAAGCGTGGCGGTGATTCCGGTGACCACCGCGGGCGGCGCCTACGAAGTCCGCGTCGCGCGCGGCTTGCTGGGCCGAGCCGCCGAGGAATGCGCGCCGCTGCTGCGCAAGCGCGAGGCGGTGATCGTCACCGACGCCAACGTCGCCCGCCACTGGCGCGCGCCGGTCGAAGCCTCGTTCGCCGCCGCGGGCATGGCCAGCCACTGGTTCGAGCTGCCGCCGGGCGAAGCGAGCAAGAGCTGGGCGCAATTGGGCGCGCTGCTCGAATGGCTGCTCGCGCGCGAGGTCGAGCGCGGCGACGCGATCCTCGCGCTCGGCGGCGGGATGGTCGGCGACCTGACCGGGCTCGCCGCTGCGCTCTTGAAGCGCGGCTGCCGCTTCATCCAGCTGCCGACAACGCTGCTCGCGCAGGTCGATTCGAGCGTCGGCGGCAAGACCGCGGTCAACTTCGGCGTCGGCAAGAACCTGGTCGGGGCGTTCCACCAGCCCGCGCTGGTGCTCGCCGACCTGTCGGCGCTCGACACCCTGCCGCCGCGCGAGCTGCGCGCCGGCTATGCCGAGGTGGTCAAATACGGGGTGCTCGGCGACGCCGAGTTCTTCGCCTGGTGCGAAGCCAGCGGCGCGGCCCTGCTCGCCGGCGACGCGGCGCCGCGCGAGCACGCGGTCGCGCACAGCGTCGCCGCCAAGGCGCGGATCGTTGCCGCGGACGAGCGCGAGACCAGCGGCCGGCGCGCGCTGCTCAACCTCGGCCACACCTTCGGCCACGCGCTCGAGGCCGCGACCGGCTTTTCCGACCGCCTGCTCCACGGCGAGGCGGTGGCGCTGGGAATGGTGCTGGCGGCGCGGTTCTCGGCGCGGCGCGGGCTGATGGCGACGGCGGGTGCGGAACGGATCGCCGCGCACGTCGCGGCCAGCGGACTGCCTTCCGAGCTGTCCACGCTCGGCCTCGCCTGCGACGGCCGCACCCTCGCCGCGCACATGCTCCACGACAAGAAGATGGACGCGGGCGCGCTACCGTTCGTGCTGCTGCGCGGAATCGGCGAGGCGTTTCTGGATCGGTCGGTCGAGCCGAGTGAAGTTGCCGGTTTTCTGGACGATGAAATCGGGCGGGGGATGGCCGGCAGGTCGGAGCCGTCGTGACCTTCCCCTTTCCAGACATGAAAGCCCAAATCCCGCTCAGCGGGTGCGTGAAGCCGATTTCCGGTTTTCAGTCATTCGGATTGCGGCATGAGCGGCCCGAAAGCGCACATGCAGACTAATCGCGCAAAGGCATCTGTTGGTCGCCGTCGCCACCGTCTCTGGATTGCAAGCCGTTGCGGCCCTTGGAACGCGCAAACAGAAGCTCGGAGGTGACCAGCGCACCGGCCAGGAACAAAATGACGACGAAGAGGACCGGGAGGTAGGCTTGCACAGTGGTGCTCCTCAAGGGCGGGAGCACCAAGAGGTGACTCTCAGTCGCCTGCGGCCGCATAAGGCGGGCGATGGCCCGGCATACGCCCCAACCAGGGAACAGCGATTAACCTAAGTTGCGGAATC
>JAIVIY010000023.1 GCA_020200285.1 Novosphingobium sp.
AGGATATGCAGGCTTGGCGGCATTGCCGCCTAGCCGGAGTTGGAGAGGGGGTTTCAGCCTCGCGGCGTCGAGCCCCCTCTCCCAGCTTCGCCAGCCCCTGGCGGGACAAGCTGCGCTACCTCTCGCCGGTGGGGAGAGGGGATCCGCAGCCCTTGGCGTCTTTTCTAGCCGAGCGCGCCGTGCGGTGCCACCGCCGCACAAACCATTTTCCTACATGCCCGCTATGTGCCTACGCTCTCGGCGGCTCTTTGAAACCGTCGAAGGTCCTGGCGCGCCGGCGCCCATGGCCAGTGCGAACATTGGGAACATTCGGGCGGATGACCTACAAGCGATCAGACGATCGCCCCAAACAGGTCGTGCGCGTCGGAGTCCTCGATCACGGCCTCGACGATGTCGCCCGGCCCCAGCGTCGCCGGGACGTTGCGCAGGAACACCTGGCCGTCGATCTCGGGCGCGTCCGCCTGGCTGCGCGCGGTCGCGCCGATGGCGACGTCCCCCCAATCATCGGCTTCGGGCTCGCCGACCTCGTCGACGATCACCGGCAGCGTGCGGCCGACCCTGGCGGCGAGCTTGGCCGCGCTGATCCGCTCGGTCAGTTCCATGATCCGCGCGTAGCGCTCTTCCTTGACCGCCTCGGGCACGGGATCGGGCAGCGCGTTGGCCGCCGCACCGGCGACGGGCTCGAACCGGAACGCCCCGACGCGGTCGAGCTGGGCCGCTTCGAGCCAGTCGAGCAAGTAGCGGAAATCGTCCTCGGTCTCGCCGGGGAAGCCGACCACGAAGCTCGAGCGGATCGCGATCTCGGGGCAGGTCTCGCGCCAGCTCCGCAGCCGTTCGAGCACTTTGGCTTCGTTGGCCGGGCGGCGCATCGCGCGCAGCACTTTCGGGCTGGCGTGCTGGAACGGGATGTCGAGGTACGGCGTCAGCAATCCCTCGGCCATCACGCGTTCCTCGTGGCGCACGTCGACCCCGTAGGCCGAGGTGTCCTGGCTGATCACCAGCAGCTCCCTGGTCCCCGCCGCGACCAGCTTCTCGGCCTCGCGCAGCACCGCGTCGATCCGCCGGCTGGCGAGCTTGCCGCGCAGCGAAGGGATGATGCAGAACGCGCAGGCGTGGTTGCAGCCCTCGGAAATCTTCAGGTAGCTGTAGTGGCGCGGGGTCAGTTTGACGTCCGCCAAATCCCCCAAGCCCGGAATCAGGTCGACGAACGGCCCCTGCCCCGGCGGCGAGGCCTGGTGCACCGCCTCGACCACCGCCTCGTACTGATGCGCGCCGGTGACCGCGAGCACCGCCGGGAATCTGGCGCGGATGACCTCGGCCTCGTTGCCCATGCAGCCGGTGACGATCACCCGCCCGTTCTCGGCCACCGCCTCGCCGATCGCGGCCAGGCTCTCCTCCTTGGCCGAATCGAGGAACCCGCAGGTGTTGACCAGCACCACGTCGGCGCCAGCGTAGTCGGGCGACATGGCATAGCCGTCGGCGCGCAGCCGGGTGAGGATCCGCTCGCTGTCGACCAGCGCCTTGGGGCAGCCGAGGCTGACCATCCCGACGCGCGGGGCTTCCTTGATTACCGTAGCCATGGGAGGCGCGGCCCATAGCGGCAATTGCCTGAACAGTCACCCACCGGGTTTGCCAAGCGCCGCCGGGGGGATTAGCAAATGATCCGGGGCGCCCGATAAAAACAAGGATGCCAGAAGCATGGGTCCGATCGACTGGCCGGCGGTGCTGTTGGCAGCAATGCTGGCGTTTGGCGTCGGCGGGCTGTGGTACGGGCCATTGCTCGGCCGCGCCAAGTTGGCCGAGGTCGGCCCCGGCGGGCTCGCCGCGCGGCGCACGCCGGCGCGCACGCTGGGCTTGACCGCCGCGCTGCTGACGGTCTCGGCGGCGATGCTCGGGCATATGTTCGCGCGGCTGCCCGCCGATAGCCTGGCGGCCAAGCCATGGCTCTATTTCATGATGGCCGGCGGGCTGGCGGCGGCCTTCGTGATCCCCGCGCTGTGGATCAGCTACACCCACCAGCGACTTTCCACCCGGCTCGCGTTGATCGACGCCGGCTACTGGATCGTCGCCTACCTGGCGATGGGCGCGGCGTTCTGGCTGCTGGGGTGAATTCGATGTAGGCTGGATCACCGGGTCGCTTCGGGGGAGGCTTGCGATGTGGGATGTGAACTGGCTGGCCGTATTGCTGGGGGCGCTGGCGGGATTCGTCGTTGGCGGGATCTGGTACGGACCCGTAATGGGCAAGCGCTGGATGGGCGCGGTGGGCTTGAGCGAGGAGCAGGTCCGCGCCGGCAACATGCCGCTGATCTACGGCTTGGCGTTCGTGTTCTCGCTGATCGCCAGCTGGACGCTCGCGCACACGTTCGCGACCTACGGGCGCGACCTGGCTTTCGACATCAAGGTTCTGACCGCGTTCGGCGTGGCGCTCGGCTTCATCGTCCCGGCGATCGGGACGAACTATCTGTTCTCGCAGAAGAGCAAGGCGCTGTTCTTCATCGACGCCGCCTATTGGCTGCTGTTCTATACGGCGATGGGCGTGGTCCACGCCGCGCTCGATTGACCCGCGCCGGGCGGACTAGCCGTCGGTGAGCGTGGTCGGAGCGATCTCGACGATGGTGTCGCCGGCCTCGAGCTTGTCCGCCGCGGCCTCCCAGAAGCCGATCGTGCGCTCGCCGCGATAGATCCGCAAACCCCGCCCGCCGCTGGCGAGCTGGTCGAGCGATTTGCCGACTTCTTCCGCCCGCACCGGGCGTTCGACGAGCTGGACCCGTCCGCCGATCGAGGCGAGGTCCGCCAGGTATTCGGCGACGTGCGCGCCTTGCGCAGATCCGGCGAGCAGCAGTCCGGTGAACCGCACCGGGTTGATGACGGTGTCGGCCCCCGCCTGGCGCGCGAGCAGCTCGTTGTCGTCGGCGCGGACCACAACCGTTATCGGCACCTTCGGCGCGAGATGGCGCACGGTCAGCACCATCAGGATCGAGGTGTCGTCACGCCCGGCCGAAACCAGCACCGTCGCCGCTTCGGCGATCCGCACGTCGATCAGCGTATCGTCGCGGGTCGCATCGCCGAGCAGCACGTTGCACCCCATTTCCTCGGCGAGATCGAGCCGCTCCTGATCGCGATCGAGCACGACGATGCAGCGCGGATCGGTGCCGCGGGCGACCATTTCCCCGACCGCTTCGGAGCCGGAAACGCCGAAGCCGAGGACCACGATGTGGTCGCGAAGAGTCTTCTGGATTTGCGCCATCCGCCATTTGTCCCAGCTGCGTTTGATGATGAAGTCGTAAGCCGCGCCGACGAAGATGAAGATCACCGCGAAGCGGATCGGGGTGACGATCAGCCCCTCGATCAGCCGCGAGCGGTCGCTGATCGGGTGGATGTCGCCGAAGCCGGTGGTGGTGATCGAGATCATCGTGAAATAGACGACGTCGAGGAAGCTGATGTGCCCATCGTGGTTGTCGACGAGGCCGGTGCGGTCGCTCCAGTGAAGCAGCACGACCGCAAAGATCAGCGCCAGCGCCGCGCTGAGCCGGATCGAGACGTCGCCCCAGACCGGCAGGTGCAGCTTGCGCCGCAGCGGGCTGGTGAAGGTGCGCCTCGGCCTGTCGGTCATGACAGGTCCGGGCCTCGCAGCAGCTCGCTGTCGGACTGCGTCGCGCGCCAGGCGACGAGCAGCGTCGCGAGCATGAGCGCGGCGATCAGGCCGAACGCGACCCGCTCCCAGTGATTGTAGATCCACACCGCTCCGGCCGGCGCGGCGATGTAGGCGGCGCCGTTGACCGCGGCGACCACCCCCGCCGCCTGGCCCTGCTCGGCGCGGCTGACCGCCAGGCTGGCGCCGGCGGTGAACCCGGGCCGGTACAACCCGAAGCCGAGCGAGGCCACCGCGAAGCCGACCGCCAGCGTGTGCAGGTCCGCCCCCACCGCGACCACGCCGAGCCCGAACAGCGACAGCGCCATCCCCCAGATCGTCGCCGCGCGCGGGCCGAGGTGGAGCATCGGGATCAGCCCCCACTGCGCCAGCAGCGTCGCCGCCGCGCCGATCATCAGCACCAGGCCGATCGGCGCCGCGCCGGCTTCGGGGGTCGGGCGCAGCCCCAGCCGGTCCAGCAGCAGGAAGCCGATGATCCCCAGCAGCATCGCCTGGGCATGGCCGCCGAGCAGCCCGACGGTCAGCCAGGCGCGCAGCCGCGGATCGCGCCAGTGGAGCCGCCTGGGCTCGGGCTCGAGCGGAAGCGCGGGAACGAGCTCGTCGCTCTCGCCGTCGGGGCGATCGACCACCCGGCGCGGGTTCGACGAGGCGCTGAACGGCGCCGCCATCACCTCGCCGCGCCCGGCAAACTGCGGGTCGTCGTCGGGCAGGCGCAGGCGCAGCGCGATCAGCACGATCACCGCGATCGCCGCGAACGAGAAGAACGGGCTGACCAGCCCGACCGCCGGGAGGATCAGGAACGGCGCCAGCGCGGGCCCGAGCACCGTGCCGAGCCCGAAGCTCGAGGCGATCAGCGACAGCGCCTGGGTCCGCTCGGCGCGGCTGGTGCGGCTGGCGACGTAGGCCTGGACCGCGGGCGGGGCGGCCGAGCCGAACCCGCCGTAGAACGCGCGCGCCGCGGCGAACAGCAGCAGCGCGGTGGTCGTGCCGTAAAGCCCGCCGAGCCCGCCGAGCAGCACCAACCCGCACAAGGCGAAGCTGGCGGTGAAGCCGATCAGCCCGATCGCCATCATCGCCTTGCGTCCGCGCTTGTCCGAGCGCCGCGCCCAATACGGCGCCATCACCATCCACAGCACCGCCGACCACGAGTAGGCCAGGCTGATCCAGAAGTCGGGCACCTGCAGCCGCGTGCCGATCGACGGCATCACGCTCTGCATCGCGGTGTTGCCCGCGGCGGTCACCAGCATGACCAGGAACAGCAGCGCCATCCGATCGCGCGGCAGGCGCACGACCGGCGTCGGCCTCGTCTCGCTGCGGGGCATGTCCATGGATCGAGCGGTTAGGCGGGCCGGCTACCGCTTGCAATGGCAAGGCAAATTTGCGACGGGCGGCGCTTCGCCAAGAACCAGGGCCGCACCTCTTCCATGACCACCACCCAGACCGCGCCGGCGCCGCTGGCGACGCGGATCAAGCGCCGGATGGAGCGAGCGATGGGCCCCTGGGCCGTGTTCTTCAAAGGCTTCGTCAAGCATCCGGTGATGGTCGGCTCGATCATCCCGTCGAGCCGCTTCACGGTTCACAAGATGCTCGCGCCGGTGAAATGGGACGAATGCGCCCTGTTCGTCGAGTACGGCCCCGGGGTCGGCACCTTTTGCCGCCCGGTGCTCGAACGGATGCGGGGCGACGCGCGGCTGATCGTGATCGACACCAACCCGGACTTCGTGACGTACTTGCAGAAGTCGATCCGCGACAGCCGCTTCACCGCGGTGCTCGGCTCGGCCGCCGAGGTCGAGGCGATCGTCAGGGCGCACGGCCACGACCACGCCGACTACGTGCTCTCGGGCCTGCCGTTCTCGACGCTGCCCGATGGCGTCGGCCCGGCGATCGCCGCCTCGACCCACCGCGTGCTGCGCCCGGGCGGGGCGTTCCTGGTCTATCAGTTCAGCGCCAAGGCGCGAAATTACATGGCCCGGCACTTCGCCCGAATCGATCAGGGTTTCGAGGCGCTCAACGTGCTGCCGGTCCGCTTGTTCTGGGGCTGGAAGGACTGACGCCGGCGTGAGTCCCCGCGAAGGCGGGGACCTCAGGAGGATTGGTCAGCAGGATCACCAGCACGAAGAAGGCGAAGATCCGCCAGAAGTTGCCCTTGGTCAGCCCCCACGACCGGCGCAGCGCGGTGATCGGGTTGCGTTCGCCCTCGACCGCGACGATCGGCGCGACCAAAATCAGCCGGACCGCGCCGAACACGCCGGCGGCGATCACCAGCACAGTGACGACCACCGCGAGCGCCGCCGAAGCCGCGCCCGCCAGCGCGATCAGCAATCCGCCGCCGAACGCGACCGCGAGCAGGAACAGCAGCTGGGCGACGACGTAGCTGGGCGTTCCCGCCGCCCCGGCCGCGATCGCCTCGCCCACCGTCGGGCGGCTGCGGTCGCGCATCAGGGTGAGGATCGCCAGCGTGCCGACGATCTGGATCAGCGAGGCGATGAGGATGATCCACCACCCGGCGAGATAGAACTCGCGCAGCGCCGCCATCATCTGGTCGCGGTTCATCCCCGGCTCGACCTCGGGCTCGCCGAGGAACACCGCCAGCGCCAGGCTGGGCAGCAGGAAGAACACGCCCGCGAGTGCGAACAGCACGTCGCGGTTGGCGGCGACCAGCGCGCTCGCGTCCTTCCACGCCATGTTGGTGTCCAGCTTCGCCATTCCCAACTCCCCCTCGTTTCGCGGCCCTTGATACGCGCGGGATTTGCGGTCAGGCAAGGCGCGATCATGCCCGGGCTCGACGCAATCGAATGGCGCGCCGAACAGGCGCCGGTGGCTTACCGCGAGGCGCTCCAGGCAATGTCCGAGCGCAACGCCGCGATTCATGCGGGGGCGGCGCGCGAGCTGATCTGGCTGCTCGAGCACCCGCCGGTCTATACCACCGGGACCAGCGCCGCGGCCGCCGATCTGCTCGACCCGCGCTTCGAGGTGGTCGAGGCCGGGCGCGGCGGGCGCCACACCTACCACGGCCCCGGACAGCGGGTGGCTTACGTCCTGCTCGACCTCAACCGCCGCGCGCGCGACGTCCGCGGCTTCGTTCACGCGCTCGAGGGCTGGGTCATCGCCACGCTCGGCGACTTCGGGGTCGAGGCCTGGCGCGCCGAAGGGCGGATCGGCATCTGGACCCGCGACATCGACGACGGCGAGGCCAAGATCGGCGCGATCGGGGTTCGCATTCGCCGCTGGGTGACGATGCACGGGCTGGCGGTCAACCTCGACCCGGACCTCTCGCATTTCGGCGGGATCGTGCCCTGTGGGATCGCCGACCATGGCGTCACCAGCCTGGCGCGGCTCGGCAAGCGGGTTGCGCCCGCGGCGTGGGATGAGGCAATGCGCGCCCGCGCCGGCGAATTCCTCGCCGCGCTCGACCGCCCCTGCCCGGCGACGGAGGATGCCGCATGATGCCAGCAGCTTGCCGATTGCTCGCCGCGACGATCGTTTTCGCGGGGCTGAGCGGCTGCGATCGCGGCACGGAAGAACGCGCGCAAGCCGCGGGCGAAATCCTCGAAGGCACGATCAGCGACTCGATGCTCAAGACCGACCAAGTCCGCAGCGAAGCCCCGCTCGCCCCGCGCAAGGCCGGCGCCGGCAACAAGGTGGGCGGCTCCAACGCCAAGTCCGGGCCGGCAAGCGAGCCCGGCGACGACGCGCCCGCGCCCAACGAAGAGCCCGCGGCGCCCGAGCCGGCGGTGACGCCACAGCCCGCGCCGACGCCAGCCGAAACCTAATCCTCGCCCAGCAACCGCTTGGCCAGGCGCAAGTGCGGCTGGTCGAGCATCCGGCCGTCGAGCGACACCACCCCCGCGCCGGGACTGGCGGCGAAGGCGGCGACGATCGCGCGCGCGGCGGCGAGCTCGGCCTCGCTCGGACTGAACGCGGCGTTGATCGCGGCGACTTGTCCGGGGTGGATCGCCAGCATGCCCGAGAATCCGTCGGCGCGCGCCGCCGCTCCCATCCGGGCGAGGCCCGCCTCGTCGCGGAAGTCGGCGTGGAGCGTGTCGATCGCCGGGACTCCGCAGGCGTGCGCGGTCAGCAGCACGGTCGCGCGAACCATGCGGAACGTGTCGGTCCAGTCGCCGTCGTCGCCGTATTTGCGGCTCGCACCGATCGCCGCCGACAAGTCCTCCGCGCCCCACATCAGCCCGCCGAGCCGCGGCAGCGGGGCGCCGGCATAGGCCGTGACGGTCACCGCGGCGGCGGCGGTCTCGCTGACCAGCGGGATAGTCCGCGTGGTTCCGCTCGGGACGCCGTTGCGCTGCTCGAGCTCGTAGATCTCGGCGGCGAGCTGGCGGACCTGCTCGGGGCCGCTCGCCTTCGGCAGGACGATCCCGTCGGGCCCGCCGCGCATCACCGCCTGAAGATCCTCGCGCCAGAACGGGGTGTCGAGCGGGTTGATCCGCACCCAGCGTTCGAACCGGCGGGTGGCGATTTGCGGCCGGTGCGCGTTGAGCCACTCGGCGGCAAGCTCGCGCGCGGCGGGCCTGGCCTCGGCCGCCACCGAATCCTCGAGGTCGACGATGATCGCGTCGGCGCCGGTCTCCGGCGCTTTCGCCAGCTTGCGCTCGCTGTCGCCGGGGACGAACAGCCACGAACGATTGGCCAACGCCGCTCCCCTCAATCGGCCGCGGCCGCCCAGTGGGCGTCCATCGGCGGATAGTCGATGTAGCCTTCCGCGCCGGGGCTGTACCAGCTCTTGGGCGCGTTGCGGTTGGGCGCCCATTCGACCCCCGCAGCGATGCGCTCGGCGAGGTCGGGGTTGGAGATGTAAGGCCGCCCGAAGCTGACCGCGTCGCAGCGCCCCGCGGCGATGTCGGCTTCGGCGCGATTAGCGTCGTAGTCGCTGTTGAGCACCAGCGGACCGGTGAACGCCTGGCGGATCGCCGGGCTTTGCCTGGGCACTTCGGTCCGGCCGAAGCTGCCGTCGGGCCCGGGTTCGCGCAGCTCGAGGAAGGCGATGCCGAGCTCCTCGAGCACCTTTGCCGCAACGGTGAAGGTGGTCGCGGGATCGCTGTCGTCGCAGCCTTGCGTCTCGCCGTTGGGCGAGAGGCGGATGCCGACGCGGCCCGCGCCCCACACCGCGATCAGCCGCTCCATCACCTCGCGCATCAGCCGCACCCGGTTCTCGGCCGGACCGCCGTAATCGTCGTCGCGGTGGTTGGTCGCGTCGCGGATGAACTGGTCGATCAGGTAGCCGTTGGCGCCATGGAGCTGGACCCCGTCGAACCCGGCGGCATGCGCGTTCTCCGCGGCGCGGCCGTAGTCGTCGATGATCCGCGGGATCTCGTCGCGCCGCAGCTCGCGCGCCGGCTCGTAGTCCTTGCGCCCGCTTGGGGTCCAGGCATGGCCGGGGGCCCTGGTCGGCGAGGCCGAGACCGGCATCTCGCCGCCGAGGAAATCGGGATGGACCAGCCGGCCCATGTGCCACAGCTGGAGCACGATCCGCCCGCCCGCCTTGTGGACCGCCTCGGTGACGTGCTTCCAGCCTTCGGTCTGCTCGGCGCTCCAGATGCCGGGCGCGGCGGGCCAGCCGAGGCCCTCGACGCTGATCCCGGTGGCCTCGGTGATGATTAGCCCGGCCCCGGCGCGCTGGCGGTAGTATTCGACCATCAGCTCGTTCGGCACCGAGCCGGCCTGCGTCCGCCCGCGGGTGAGCGGGGCCATCAGGATGCGGTTGGGCGCTTCGATCGCGCCGAGCCGGAGAGGTTGGAACAGCTTTTCGTGTGGCATGGGGCCTCGTTCGGCGATTAGGGACTGTGCGGCGCGCCGGCTGCGGCTAAGCCAAGCCGATGGCGAGCGCAACCGGGGTCGAGCAGCAACGGCAGGGTCGCGCCAGCGGCATCTATTTTGCCGCGCTGCTCGCCGGCAACTTCGCGCTCGCGCTCGGCCCGTGGTCGGTGCGGCTGGCCGACAGCGGGCCGATCGCCGCGGGGTTCTGGCGGCTGACGCTGGCGGTGCCGCTGCTGGCGCTGCTCGCGCGGCGCAACGGGCAGGCGCTGACCGGGTTCGCACCGATGACCTGGGCGGCGATCGTCGCGGCAGGCGTGCTGTTCGCGCTCGATCTCGCCAGTTGGCACGTCGGCATCGGCCAGACCCGGCTCGCCAACGCCACGCTGTTCGGCAACTCGGGCAGCGTGATCCTGATGGCGTGGGGAATCGTCGCGATGCGCCGGCTGCCGCGGCGGTTCGAGGCGCTCGGCATCCTCGCCGCGCTGACCGGGGCGGCGATCCTGATGGGCCGCAGCCTTGAGATCGACGCGCGCAGCCTGGTCGGCGACCTGCTCTGCATCCTCGCCGGGTTCTTCTATGCGTTCTACATCCTGCTGCTCCAGGGCGCGCGGGCGCGCTTGAGCAACTGGAGCCTGCTGACCTGGTCGAGCATCGCCGGGGCGCCGGTGCTGCTGGCGCTGGCGCTGTGGCAGGGCGAGCCGGTGTGGCCGTCGAGCTGGGGCCCGCTGATCGCGCTGGCGCTGCTCAGCCAGGTGATCGGCCAGGGGCTGCTGGTGTTCTCGCTCAAGCACTTCTCGCCGCTGGTGGTCGGCTTGACGCTGCTGACCCAGCCCGCGGTCGCGGTGGCGGTCGGGTGGTTCGCGTTCGCCGAGGCGCTCGCCCCGCTCGATCTGGTCGGCATGGCGCTGGTCGCCGCGGCCCTGGTTCTCGCCCGGATCGGCGAGCAACCCGCCGCGCGCGGCACTCGCGCGGCCTCGACCAGCGCGTGATCGCCCGGTAGCAAGGCGCGAACAACAATCAGGGGAGAGAAAGATGAAGCACCTGCTCGCCGCGGCCGCCGCGCTGTCGCTGTCCGCCTGCGCGGCGACGAGCGCCCCGCCCGAGGACGCCGCATCGGCCCCGGCGAGCGCCGCCGACGCGCAGTTCGCGGGGCTCGCCGCGCGCTACATCGCCTCGCTCACCCGGCTCTCATCGGTCGAGGCGACCGGGCTCGGCGAGCATCGCTACGACCATCTCCTGCCCGACATCACCGCCGCCGGCCGCGCCGCGCGCGAGGCCGAATGGCGCGCGATCCTGGGCGAGTTGGCGCGGGTCGACCGCGGCGCGCTGTCGCGCGACAACCAGGTCGACCTCGCGCTGCTCGACAACGAGCTGCGCTACAAGTTGTGGTCGAACGACCGCCTGCAAGAGTGGGCGTGGGACACGCAAGGCTACAACGACACCGCCGGCAGCGCGCTCTACCGCCTCGCCGCGCGCGATTTCGCGCCGTGGGAGCAGCGGCTGAGGTCGGCGACCGCGCGGATGGAGGCGCTGCCCGCGTTCCTCGCCGAGGTTCGCCGCCAGGTCCAGCCGGCACGGGTGCCGAAGATCTGGGCCGAGACGATGGCGCGGCAGAACCCGGGGATCGTCACGATCGCCGAGGACATGCTGGTCCCGCAAGCCGGCGTGCTTCCCACTGCCGAGCGCGCGCGGTTCGATACCGCGCTCGCCGGGCTCAAGACCGCGGTCGCCGAGCACCAGCGATGGATCGAAGGGACGCTCGTCCCGCAGGCGAAGGGCGAGCACCGCCTCGGGCCGCAAGTCTACGACGAGAAGATGCGCTTCGCGCTGCAATCTGACCTGACGCGGCCCGAGCTCAAGGCGCGGGCGCTGGCGGCGAAAGCTGCGACGCGCGCCGAGATGTACGAACTGGCGCGCGAGGTGCTGGCCGGCCGCGCCGGCGCGCCGCCGCTCCCCGCGCAGCCGACCGCCACCCAGCAGCAGGCCGGGATCGAGGCGGCGCTGGCGCTGAGCTACGCGGTGCGCCCGAGCCGCGACCGGCTCGAGCAGCGCGCCCGCGAGACGCTGGCGCAGGCCACCGCGTTTACCCGCGAGAAAGGCTTCGTGCGGATGCCCGACGGCCCGGTCAAGATCATCACCATGCCCAAGTTCCAGCAGGGCTTCGCGGTCGCCTACGACGACGCGCCGGGCGCGCTCGAGCGCCACCTCGACAACTTCTACGCGGTCTCGCCGATCCCTGCGGAGTGGAGCGACGCGCAGGCGACCTCGTTCCTCAGCGAATACAACGACTACATGATCCACGACCTCTCGGTGCACGAAGGCGTGCCGGGGCATTACCTCCAGCTCGATCACGCCAGCCGCGATCCCAGCGTGCTGCGCGCGGTGCTCGGCTCGGGGCCGTTCGTCGAAGGCTGGGCGGTCTATTCCGAGCGGCTGATGGCCGAGCACGATTACCTCGGCGCCGACACGCTCGACGGCAAGCTCTACAAGCTGACCGTGCTCAAGATGCGGCTGCGCTCGATCACCAACACCCTGCTCGACATCGGGCTGCACACCGAGGGGCTGACGCGCGAGCAGGCGATGGAGCTGATGATGCAAGGCGCGTTCCAGCAGGAGCGCGAGGCCGCGGGCAAATGGACCCGCGCCAACCTCTCCTCGATCCAGCTGCTCAGCTACTTCACCGGTTACGAGGAGCACCGCGCGCTGCGCGAGGAAGCCCGGACGCGGTGGGGCGCGGAGTTCGATCTGCGCAAGTACAACGACGCGGTGCTGAGCCACGGCTCGCCGCCGGTGAAATACGTGCGGGCGCTGATGTTCGGGCTGCCTGTCACTTGATGAGACTTGATCGGACTGTGTGATTCACATATATGGATTTCGAGTTCGATCCGGCGAAGGACGAAGCCAACCGCTTCAAGCACGGGCTGCGCCTGAGCTTTGGGATGCGCGTCCTGGGCGCGGAGAATGCTGTCGTCACACTGACCAATCGCGTCGAAGATGAAGAGGAACGCTTCAAGGCAATCGGATATGTGGACGGGAAGCTCTATACCGCCATCCATGTTTGGCGGGGTGAGGTCGTCCGATTCATATCAGTTCGGAGGAGCAATGCTCGTGAACAAAGAGACTATGATCAAGATTCCAGCTGACCCCGACGATCCGGAAGATCGCGACGTCAGCGTTGCCGCTTGGGAACGCGGGCTTATCGGTCGTGAGGTGCGCAAGCTCCGGCTACGATTGGGCCTGAGCCAGGAGGAGTTCTCGCGTGCCTATGGAATCCCAGCCGCCAACATCCGCCAGTATGAGATGGGTCGGCACATGCCCCCGCCCGCGGTTAGAGCCTATTTCAAGGCCATTTCCGCCGCACCCGATGCGGTGCGAGCGGCCCTGAACGGCGATTCCGCAAAGGCTTTCGACATTCCCGATGTCGAAGCGGCTTAGGGGGAGTATTCAAATCGCCGCCGTGAACGGCCGCGCTCCCAAGTCCCCCAGCCCGACCGTTCCGCTGGCCATCTCGAGCATGCGGTCGAGGCTCTTCTTGGCCGCCAGGCGCAAGCCTTCCTCGATCTCGATCCGCGGGCTTAGGTCGCGCAACGCGAGGTAGAGCTTCTCCAGCGTGTTGAGCGCCATGTACGGGCAGATGTTGCAGTTGCAGTTGCCGTCGGCGCCGGGCGCGCCGATGAAGGTCTTGTCGGGGATCGCCAGCTCCATCTGGTGGATGATGTGCGGCTCGGTGGCGACGATCAGCGTCGGTCCCTCGAAGGTCTTGGCGAACTGGAGGATGCCGCTGGTCGACCCGACGTAATCGGCGTGGTCGATGATGTGCGGCGGGCATTCGGGGTGCGCGGCGACCGGCGCATCCGGGTGCTGCGCCTTCAATTTGAGCAGCTCGGTCTCCGAGAACGCCTCGTGGACGATGCACACCCCGGGCCACAGCAGCATCTCGCGCCCGAACTTGCGGTTGAGGTAGCCGCCCAGATGCCGGTCGGGGCCGAAGATGATCGGCTGGCTCTCGGGGATTTGCGACAGGATCGTCTCGGCGCTCGACGAGGTGACGATCACGTCGCTCAACGCCTTCACCTCGGTCGAGCAGTTGATGTAGGTCAGCGCGATGTGATCGGGGTGCGCCTCGCGGAACGCCTTGAACTTGTCGGGCGGGCACGAATCCTCGAGGCTGCACCCGGCGTCGAGATCGGGCAGCACGACGATCTTGTCGGG
>JAIVIY010000121.1 GCA_020200285.1 Novosphingobium sp.
CATCGCAATTGGCTCAGCCTGACGGGACGGCGATGACGGCGCGCAAGACGCAGATCGTGGTGGTGGGCGGCGGCGCGGGCGGGCTCGAGCTGGTCCGCCGGCTCGGCGCGCGTTTCGGCCGCAAGCGCCACGACATCATCCTGGTCGAGCGTAACGGCACCCATGTCTGGAAGCCGCTGCTCCACGAAGTCGCGGCCGGCTCGCTCGACGCCAACCTCGACGAGGTCGGCTATCGCAGCCACTGCCACCGCTGGGGCTATCGCTATTTCTACGGGGCGCTCGAAGGCGTCGACCGCGCCGCGCGCGAAGTGATCATCGCTCCGCTGCTCGACGAGGACGGCAGCGAGCTCATCGCCAGCCACCGCATCCGCTACGACTGGCTGGTCCTCGCGGTCGGCTCGGTCACCAACGATTTCGGCACGCCCGGGGTCGAGCAGCACTGCATGCGCCTCGACGACCGGGCCGACGCGGACCGCTTCCGCAGCCGGCTGCTCAACCACTGCCTGCGCGTCTCGCGGGCGATGAGCCTGCGCCCCGACGCGGACGAGCACGTCCGGATCGCCATCGTCGGCGGCGGGGCGACCGGGGTCGAGCTTGCCGCCGAGCTCTACAATTCGGCGGGGGCGCTGCGCCACTACGGGCTCGAGGTGTTCGACGAGAGCCGGCTCGAGGTCTGCCTGATCGAGGCCGGCCCGCGAATCCTTGCCGCGCTGCCTGAGCGGCTGGCCGAAGCGGCGACGGCCGAGCTAGAGGCGCTGGGGGTGCGGGTGCGCTGCGACATGCCCGTGGCGGAGGCGCAGCCGCACGCGATCCTCATCCGCAGCGGCGAGCGGATCGAAGCCGACCTGATGGTCTGGGCGGCGGGAGTCAAGGCGCCGTCGCTGCTGTCAGGGCTGGGGCTCGAGACCAACCGCAACGACCAGCTGGTGGTCCGCGAGACGCTGCTGACCACGCGCGACGAGCGCATCTTCGCGCTGGGCGACTGCTGCTCCGCGCCGCTCGCGGGCAGCGACAGTCCCGTGCCGCCGCGCGCCCAGGCCGCGCATCAGATGGCGGCCGCGGTCTACGCGAACCTGGTCCGGGCGATGGCCGGCAAGCCGCTCAAGCCGTTCGTCTACCGCGATCACGGCTCGCTGGTGTCGCTCAGCCGGTTCTCGACCGTGGGCAGCCTGATGGGCAATCTCCTCGGCGGGCGGATGGCGGTCGAGGGCCGCCTGGCGCGGCTGGTCTACACCTCGCTTTACCGGCTGCACCTGCTGGCGATCCACGGCTGGCCCAAAGGTCTGGCGTTGCTGGTAGTCGGGCGGGTGAACCGGATCATCAGGCCGCGGCTGAAGCTGCACTAGCCGGCGGCTTCCCGCCGCACCTTGACCCCGCCCCGGCCCCGCCTACATGCAGACCATCATGTTCATCGAAACCGAGACCACGCCCAACCCCGCCGCGCTCAAGTTCCTGCCCGGCGAGCAGGTCATGGCCGTGGGCACCCGCGAGTTCTCCTCGCCCGAGGCGGCCGAGGCCTCGCCGCTGGCGCAAGCGCTGTTCGACACCGGCGAAGTCGTCAACGTCATGTTCGGGCGCGATTTCGTCTCGGTCACCGCCGCGCCCGGCGTCGACTGGTCGGCGTTGAAGCCGATGGTGGTCTCGGTGCTGCTCGACCATTTCGTCAGCGGCGCGCCACTGTTCGTAAGCGGCGGCGCCGATTTCGTCGTGCCCGGCGAAGAAGAGCCCGAAGTCGCCGACGACCCGGCCGACGCCGACGTCGTCGAGCAGATCAAGGACTTGCTCGAGACCCGCGTGCGCCCGGCGGTCGCCAACGACGGCGGCGACATCATCTACCGCGGTTTCCGCGAAGGCGTCGTCTATCTGAAGATGCAGGGCGCCTGCTCGGGCTGCCCGTCGTCGACCGCGACCTTGAAGCAGGGGATCGAGAGCTTGCTCAAGCACTACGTCCCCGAAGTGAACGAAGTCCGCGCCGCCTAAGGAGAGCTTCTTGTCCCAGCCCCCCTCGGGCCAACCGCTGCCCGACGCCGCGCTCGACCAGATCTTCCGCACCGCGCGGACCTACAACGGCTATCTCGACAAGCCGGTCACCACCGAACAGCTCCACGCGATCTGGGAGCTGATGAAGATGGGCCCGACCAGCGCCAACCAGCTGCCCGCGCGGCTGGTGTGGTGCGTGAGCCAGGAGGCCAAGGACAAGCTCGCGCAGTTGGCGCTGCCCAAGAACGGCGAGAAGATCCGCGCCGCGCCGGTCACCGTGATCGTCGGCATGGACCTCGACTTCCACGAGAACCTGCCGTGGCTGTTCCCCCACGACCAGACCGCCAAGAGCTGGTTCGAAGGCAACGAAGAACTGCGCCAGGCCAACGCGATGCGCAACTCCTCGCTCCAGGGCGCTTACTTCATCATCGCCGCGCGCGCGCTGGGGCTCGATACCGGGCCGATGTCGGGGTTCAGCAACGAGGCGGTCGACCAGGCGTTCTTCGCCGACCGGCCGCGGGTCCGCTCGAACTTCATCTCGACGCTCGGCTACGGCGACCCCGCGACGATCTTCGAGCGCAGCCCACGGCCCGAGTTCGAGCGCTTCAACGCGATCGTTTAATGCGCACGCTGGTCATCGACTGCGCGACCGAGGCCTGCTCGGTCGCGCTGTTCGATGGCGATGCGCTGGTCGCCGGCGACTGGCGGCTGCTCGGGCGCGGACACGCCGAGCAGCTCGTGCCGATGATCGCCGCGCTGCCCGGCAAGGGCCGCGCGAACCGGATCGCGGTCGACATCGGCCCGGGCAGCTTCACCGGCATCCGCGTCGGGCTCGCCGCGGCCAAAGCGCTGGCGCTGGCGTGGCGCGCCGAGCTGGCCGGCTACGGCGCGCTCTTCCTGGTCGCGGCGATGGCGCGGGCCGAGGCGGGCGGCGGCGCGGTCGAAGTGGCGATGAGCGGCGGCCATGGCGAATGGTTCGTCCAGGCGTTCGCCGCCGACGGTCTTGCGCTCGAAGACGCGCTGTCGCTGACCCCCGAAGCCGCGGCGCGACGCCGGCCCGCGGCGCTCGTCGCCGGCAGCCAGGCCGAGGCGCTGGTCGCGCTGCGCGGCGCGGGCCTGGCCGTGCCGCTGCTCCCCGACGCGCGTCGATTCGGTCTGCTGTCGCCCGCCGCGCTGATCGCCGATCCACACCCCGCGTATGGCCGCGCGCCCGACGCGCGCCTCCCCGCATCCGCAGCGAGCTGAGCGATGGCCGCGCGCGCCTGGACCGAGGCCGACCCGGTCGACGCGATCATGGCGGTGATGGAACGCGCCTTCGACCCCGCTTACGGCGAGGCGTGGAACCGCCGCCAGCTGTCCGATGCGCTGGTCCTGGGGACGTGCCGCTCCATGCTGATCGCGCCTGACGGGTCGATCGGCGAGCATGTCGCAGGCCCGGCCGCGGGCTTTTACCTGGCGCGGTCGGTCGTCGGCGAGGAGGAGCTGCTATTGTTCGCGATCGCGCCCCGCTTTCGCGGCCGTGGTTTGGGCTCGGCGCTGCTCGAACACTTCCTGCTCACCGCGCGGCGGCAAGGAGCGGGGCGAGTTTTTCTGGAGATGCGCCGCGGCAATACTGCCGCTGCGCTGTATGAAAAGTACGGTTTCAGCCGCATCGGTGAGCGGCCTGGCTATTACCGCGGCGCCGACGACTCGCGCCACGACGCGATCAGCTATGAGCTCGCTCTCGGCTCAGATTCGCGCGCGCATTAGTCTCGGCCGGAGACCTTCCGACAGAAAATCACCCAATCGCGGTCGAAAAGAGGCCCTGCGGGGTGGACAGCAAATCAGACGGCACCTAAAGTAAATCGCAGGGTTCGCACCACCGCTTCTTGTCGCGAAGAAACCGGGAAACACTGAAAATGGCCGATACCAACTCCGAAATGCACGAAACGCTGATAACGCTCACTTCCGACATCGTCGCCGCTCACGTCGCCAACAACAGCGTCGGCGTCGGCGAAGTTCCGGCGCTGATCACCAACGTCTATACCGCGCTCGCCGGGCTCGGCGCGCCCGCCGCGGAGCCGGAAGCGCCGCCGAACCCGGCGGTGCCGATCCGCTCGTCGGTGAAGAAGGACAAGATCATCTGCCTCGAAGACGGGATGCAGCTGAAGATGCTCAAGCGGCATCTGATGACCCATCACGGGATGACCCCGTCCGAGTATCGCCAGCGCTGGAGCCTGCCGGCCGACTATCC
Source organism: Novosphingobium sp. (assembly GCA_020200285.1). GTDB lineage: Bacteria > Pseudomonadota > Alphaproteobacteria > Sphingomonadales > Sphingomonadaceae > Novosphingobium. Next base: position 4,214 of record JAIVIY010000121.1, read on the forward strand.
GATGGTCGCGCCCGACTATACCGAGACGCGCCGCGACCTGGCCAAGAAGATCGGGCTCGGCCGCAAGCCCGGATTCAAGGTGACTCCCAAGGCTGCGGTCCCGGCGAAGGCCCCGGCCAAGCGCGGGCGGCCGAAGAAGAACGGCGGCTGACCTCGTCGGTCGCCGCCCGTTGAAGAATCGCCCCGCTGGCCTATGATCGGCGGGACGCTTCCTCTAGTCGGGTAATCACGTGCACCAGCCGATCGATCTCGAGGCCCTGTGCGCCGAACGCGGCTTGCGCATCACCGAGCAGCGCCGGGTCATCGCCCGGGTGCTGTCGGAAAGCGACGATCATCCCGATGTCGAGAAGCTCCACGCCCGCGCCATGGCGGTCGATCCGCACATTTCGATCGCCACGGTCTATCGCACGGTCCGCCTGTTCGAGGAGGCGGGAATTCTCGACCGGCACGACTTCGGCGACGGCCGCGCCCGCTACGAAGCCGCGCCCGAGGCGCATCACGACCACCTGATCGACGTCGAGACCGGCAATGTGCTCGAGTTCGTCGATCCCGAGCTCGAGGCGCTGCAAAAGCAGATCGCCGAAAAGCTCGGCTTCCGCCTGGTCGACCACCGGATGGAGCTCTACGGAGTGCGGCTGGACCGCGACCGGTAAAATGACCGCCGCGCCGCCCGCGGTTGCGCCCGCGCCGATCTCGGCGGTGGGCAAGCTGCGCATCGCGGTCCGGCTGTCGGCGATGATTGCGCTGCTGCTGGTCAGCGTGCCCGCCTATTACATGTGGCGCGGGCTGCGCCTGCCCAATCCGTGGCCGCGCTGGTTCCTCGGCGGGATCGCGCTGCTCGCCGGGGTCGAGACCACGATTGCCGGCAAGCGCGCCGACGGACGTGCGTTCTTCCTCTCCAACCATGTCAGCTGGCTCGACGTGCCCGCGCTCGCCGGAGCCAGCGGCGCGGCGTTCGTCGCGCACGACGGGCTGGCCGCGTTCCCGGTGCTCAAGTGGCTGTGCGAGATGAACGACACGGTGTTCGTCGCCCGCCACGACCGCGCCTCGGTCGCCGGGCAAGTCGCGCAAGTCCGCGCGGCGATCGACGAGACCAGCGCGCTGGCGGTGTTCGCCGAGGGCACCACCAGCGACGGCACCGGCTTGCTGCCGTTCAAGTCGTCGCTGCTGTCGGCGCTCGATCCGTTGCCCGCGGGCGTGGCGGTGCAGCCGGTGCTGCTCGATTACGGCGCGGAGGCCGCAACGATCGCCTGGGTCGGCGACGAGCACGGCCTCGACCACTTCAAGCGGATTCTCGCCCGTTCGGCGGCGATCCGGCTGACCGTGCGCTTCCTGCCGCCGCTGGCCGGGGCGGCGCTCGCCGACCGCAAGGCGATCGCCGCCGCGGCGCGCGCGGCGCTGCTGGCGGCTCTCTCCCCTTCGGGGAGAGATACGAAGGCTTGGCGCGAAGCGCCTAGCCGAAGTTGAGAGGGGCTCTGCGTTGGCCCCCTCTCCCAACCCTCTCCCCTAAAGGGGAGAGGGCTTTAAAATCCCCGCCAACTGGCCTATCGGCGCGCTCCCATGACCCCCGTCCCCGCCCCCAGGACCTTTCGCGTCAAGTCATTCGGCTGCCAGATGAACGTTTACGACGGCGAGCGCATGGCCGAGCTGCTTTCGGCGCAGGGCATGACTGCCGCCGAGGCCTCGGACGATGCCGATCTGGTCGTGCTCAACACCTGCCACATCCGCGAGAAGGCGGCCGAAAAGGTCTATTCGGACATCGGTCGGCTACGCCGGGAGGACGGCTCGGCGCCGTTGATTGCGGTGGCGGGCTGCGTCGCCCAAGCCGAGGGCGAGGAGATCATGGCGCGCGCGCCGAGCGTGCGGGTGGTGGTCGGCCCGCAGGCCTACCATCGCTTGCCCGAGCTGGTCGCCGAGGCCGCGCAAGGCCGCCGGGCGAGCGACACCGAGATGCCCGCCGCTGCCAAGTTCGCCGCGCTGCCCCGGCGCCGCAAGAGCGGGCCGAGCGCGTTCCTGACGGTCCAGGAAGGCTGCGACAAGTTCTGCACCTATTGCGTGGTGCCCTACACCCGCGGCGCGGAGATCTCCCGCCCCTTCGCCGACCTCGTCGACGAGGCGCGGCTGCTGGTCGAAGCCGGGGCGCGCGAGATCACGCTGCTCGGCCAGAACGTGAACGCCTGGTGCGGGGAGAACGGCAAGGGGCGCGCGATCGGCCTCGCCGGGCTGATCCGAGCGCTGGCCGAGCTGCCCGGGCTCGCCCGCGTTCGCTACACCACCAGCCATCCCGCCGACATGGACGACGACCTCATCGCCGCGCATGGCGACACGCCCAAGCTGATGCCGTTCCTGCACTTGCCGGTGCAGTCGGGCAGCGACCGCATCCTCAAGGAGATGAACCGCAGCCACACCGCGGCAGGCTATCTCCGGCTGCTCGACCGGGTCCGCGCGGTGCGCCCCGACATCGCGCTGTCGGGCGACTTCATCGTCGGCTTCCCCGGCGAGAGCGAGGCCGATTTCGCCGCGACCTTGGCGCTGGTCGACGCGGTCGGATACGCCCAGGCGTTCAGCTTCAAGTACTCCGCGCGGCCGGGAACGCCGGCGGCAACGATGGGCCGCCAAGTTCCCGCCGAAGTCATGGACGAGCGCCTCCAGCGTCTCCAGGCCGCGCTCAACCGCGATCAGCTCGCGTTCAACGCAGCGAGTGTGGACAAGCGCTGCGCCGTGCTCGTCGAGCGCCGCGGCAAGCACCCTGGGCAATGGCTGGGCAAATCGCCGTGGCTGCAATCGGTTCACTTCGAGGGCGAAGCGGCGATCGGCGACCTGGTCGAGGTCGAACTGGCGGAAGCGGGACCGAATTCACTGGCTGGACGGGTGGTTGAGCGGGTGGCCGCTTAAACAATCTCCGTTCATGCTGAGCGTGTCGAAGCATCGTCCTTGTCTTCGGGCCTCCCGCGCCCGCACGAAGGCAAGGCAGTCCTTCGACAAGCTCAGGACGAACGGAGATGGGATTGCAGCCTTTGCCCCATCTCCGCTTCGGCGATGGCATGCGTGCGGGGGTCGTCGACATCGATCCACCAGCCCTCGCCGATGTCCATCGTCGCTGCGCGGCCGGCGTCGGCCAGTCGTTGCATGCCCTCGCTGAGGCTGCCCGCCGCGCCCCCCGCGATCGCCGCGCGGATCGCCTCGGCCAGCTCGGGCGTGGCCAGGAAGGCGCCGCAATCGACCGCGTCGTATTCGGGGATGGTCTTGCCGATCGCCTCGATCCGCCCGTCGGCATCGGTCTTGACCCAGGTCGCGTCGGCGGGATCGATCAACGGATTGTCGATGCGCCGGTCGATCGCCAGCGTCACCCCCCGGCTCCTGATGCCCTGGCGCGCCAGCCGTTCGAGAATGCCGGGCTCGAAGATGTGATCGGCCATCGTCAGCAGGTAATCGCCCCCACCCATTTTCGCGATCCGCGCCGCTCCGGCGACGACCGAGTGGCCGTTCGGCGTCGACCAGTGGAGCACCCGTTCGGACACCACCGGGATGCCTACGCGGTCGGACAGCGCGGGCAGGAATTTCTCGATTTCGACCGCGTGGTGTCCGGTAACCACGACCACCCGTTCGACCCCCGCGGCGCGCGCCTGGCGCACGCCGTGTTCGAGCAGGGGCACCCCGGCGACGGGCGTCAGCGGCTTGCATTCGGAAATTTCCCGCAACCGGGTGCCATAGCCCGCGGCGATGATCAGCGCATCCATGGGCCGCTCCGCGATGGCTCGGCCGCTATTCCGCCGCCAGCGCGGCGTCGGCGATATATTCCTCGACCATCTGCGCCGCGGTATCGTCGTTGAACTGCTGCGGCGGGGGTGTTGTCCTTCTGCCACGGCACGTAGTCCGACGGGCCGACGTGGATGTTTTCGTCGGCGAGCCGCTGGGCGAGCATCGCCTGGACCGCCTCGGTCTTCGATTCCTTCTTGGAGCCGAGCCGCTGGCGGTCGAGCATGTTCATGAAGTCGGTGTTGCCGCCGGTGTTGAGCTGGTAGGTCCGCTCGACGTTGACCCCGCGCGCGCCGAACAAGCTCGACAGCACGCGGTGGACGATCGTCGCGCCCAGCTGGGCCTTGACGTCGTCACCGACGATCGGGATGCGCTTCGCGCGGAACCGCTTTTCCCACTCGGGGCGGCTGGCGATGAACACCGGCATGCAGTTGACCACCGCGACGCCCGCCTCGAGCGCGCATTCCATGTAGAACTCGGTCGCCTCTTCCGAGCCGACGGGGAGGAAATTGAGCAGCACCTCGGCGCCCGAACTGCGGAGCGCCCCAACGATCCGCGCCTTGTCGGCCTCGGGCGCGGCGGCGACGACGAAGCCCTTGTCGCCCATCCCGGTCATGTGCTCGGCGACGCCGTCGAGCACCCGGCCCATGATCACCTTGACGCCGGTGGGCGCCACTTTGGGCATGAACACCGCGGTGTTGTTGGGCGCGGCGAAGATCGCCTCGGCGATGTCCTTGCCGACCTTGCGCTGGTCGACGTCGATCCCCAGCACCCATTCGACGTCACCCGCGCCATAGCCTCCGATGCGGTCGTGAATCAGCCCCTGGGCGGTGTTCGACTCGCGGTAGTAGGCGACGCCCTGCACCAGCGAACTGGCGCAGTTGCCCACGCCGATGATGGCGGTCTTGATCGGAGCCATGAATTCCCTGCAACTGGACGGCGCGTAACACGCCCGTAACAAGCGCCCGTTTGGCACGGCGCGCGCCAAAAGCAATATCTTCCTTAGGCGCCGAGGATTTGGCGGACCTGAACCAGGTCGGCGGGCTTGTCGACGTCGACCGCCGCCCGCCCGTCGCGCGCGGCGACGACCGCGGCCCTCAGCCCCACCCGATCGCCGAGGCGGGCGATCGCCTCGGCCAGCGTCAGCCGCCCGAGCAGATAGGACGCGAGCGTGCCGACGCCGAGCCGTGCGGCGATCCTCCACGGCCGCTTGCGCTCGGCCTCGACCGCTTCCCAGGTGGCGATCGCGCGCTCGGCCTTGGGTGAGTTGAGCAAGAACAGGTTGCAGCCCGACCAGGCGCCGTCGGCGAACCGCAGCCAGGTCCGGCGCGAGCCCGGCACCGCGCGCTCGACGTCCTCGCGCCGCGCCAGCAGCACCGCGACGTCGGCCTCGTCGGGCGCGTCGGCGACGAAGTCGGCGATCCACCGCGGCTCGAGCAAGGCGTGGTCGGCGGTGGTCACCAGCAGCGGCGGGCCCATCATCGCGAACCCCGCCGCCACGCTGGCGCTCGGCCCCGCGCCCGGGGCCACGGGTATCGCGCTGAAGGCGTAAGCCAGCGACAGCACCTCGGGGTGGTCGGCGGCGACCGCGAGGTGCTCGATCCCCGCCTCGCGCAACGCGCGCAACACCCGGGCGAGCATCGGCATCCCGCCGACGTCGACCAGCGCCTTGTGCGCGATGCCCTCGGCCGCGGCCACCGGATCGGGCGCGCCGGGCCGCGAGCCGGCGAGCACCAGCGCGTGGGGCATGATCATAAGGCCCGCCGCGCGCGCCAGACGCGCCACAGCACGCCGGGAGCGGCGAGCACCGGGTGGCGCTCCTTCCAGGGCGTCAGTGTCACCGGCACTCCGGTATGGCGCTCGATCTTCCACGCGGCGTAGCGCGCGGCGCCCTCGAAGGTGGTCGAGGCGCGGAGCAGGCGGAGCAGATTGTAAGGCTTGCCGAGCCGGGCCTTGCGTCGCCATTCGCGGCGCAAATCGGAGCGGCGGCCGGCGCGGAGCCGCGGACGCAAGACCTCGCCGTCGTGCTCGAAGACGATGCCCTCGGCGGCGAGCGCCAGCGGCAGCAGCCCGGCGAAATGATCGCGGTTGACGCCGAGGATGTCGTTCTCCCGGCCCGGCTTCTCGACCCGGAACTCGGCCCGGTAGGTGGCGCGGAACAGCACGCGCCAGAAGTCCTCGGCCGTTCCGGCCTCGGGCCCCAACGCGACCGCGAAGCGCGCTGCCGTCGTCGCCGCTTCGGCCACGGCGGCGGCAACGGCCTCGCCCTGCGCGGAGTCGCGCGCCCACGCCAGCGCACTCGGCTGGACGAACCGCGCCCAGATCGTGGTGTCGCGCAACGCGCCGCACCACGAAGCGCAATTCCGGTCCTGGGCGCAAGCGGTAACGGCCGGCGGGGAAGTATTCGCCGTCGAGGATGAAGCGGTCGGCCACCTCGAGGTCGACGGCCTCGGCGTCGATCCGGTGGAAGCCGTTGCGCGCAAGCGGCCGCGGGTTCCAGCCGGTCAGCACAAGCGGCAGCAGCGCCAGCATCCACCGCACCGGCGCGTCGATGATCGCCAGCTTGAGCCCTGGCCGGGGGCGTCCGAACGGCCTCATGCCGAGCGGGAAGCGCTCGAGCGTCGAAACGAAGATGACGAACCGCTCGTCCCTGAAGCCGCGCGTGCTATGGGGCAGGTCGGCGCCGTCGGTTCCGTCGGCGAGCCGCATCGCCGTGCCGCGGCGCCACAGGTTGCCCGAGCGGCCGAACAGCGTCTGGAGCAGGCCCCAGAGGATCGTCAGCCCGACCGCGAAGCTGTTGAACGCGCCCCAGCGATGCGCCTGCTGCCCGGTCCCAGTCGCCAGCGTGAACACGCCCGCGCCGAGAATGAAGCCCTGGACCCGATGCGCGGGGTTGTCGCCGTGCGCGACGGTCAGCGGGCACCGGGCGATCGTTCGGCCGCGGCCGATCGCCTCCATCGCTTGCGCCAGGCTCCAGACGTTGGGCAGGCCGAGGTCGACCGCCAGCGCGTTGGTCTTGCCCTTGGGCAGGACCACCAGCGGCGGCCAGGCCTCGCCGAACACGTCCGCGCCGCAGGTCAGCACGTCGCGCACGGTACCATCGCCGCCGTCGACCGCGAGGTAGTCGATCCCGCGCGCGGCGTAGCGCGCCAGCGTTTCGCGCAGCGCGGCGTGGCTGCGCGGGGTCTCGACCAGGATGTTGGCGCAATCGGCGAGCTCGGGCGTGTGGCCCTTGTTGCGGTGGCTGCGCGGGTTGCGGACGATCCCGACCAGCGGCGCGCCGCGCGCCGGGGCTCGGCGGTGCTCGCGCAAGGGCGCGCCGGCGGCTTGCGCCACCCGCGGCAAGTGCCCGAACTCCTCGACCGAACCGTGCATCGGCGCGCCTTACCGCTCCATCCTCGGGGATTCACTACATTTTTGTTACGCGCCCCAACGTGAACAAACGCACATCGGGCGGTTCAGGCCCCGGACCGGCCTTGTCACTCTCCGAAGCCGCCGATAGGTCCGCGGGCGATGCACGCGCCCGCCGCCCCGCTCACCGTCGAGACCGTCGGCGACAATCCCGTCCGCCTGTGGGGGCTGACGATGCCCGAACGGGTGCGGCGGATCGCTCGCGCGGCGGGCCTGGCCAGCGGTGGCGCGCCGGGCGGCGGGCCGCGTCTTCTGACCAACGCAGGCTACGCGTTCGACCCCCCGTGGCTGCGCCATGCCGTCGAGCAGCCCGGTTTCGTGGTGCTCGCGCATGCCCGCGATGCGGGCGAGGCCGAGGCGCTGCGCGGCGCGATGCGCGAAGGCCGCCCGGCCGACGTGCCGTCGCTGGCCTACGAAGACGGCCCGACGATCTTCAACCAGGCGCTGCGCAAGCGCGAGACGCCGTTCCTGCTGCCGCTGACCTCCGCCACCGTCCGCCAAGCCGAGCGGGCGAGCTACTTCGGCGCCTACAAGGGCGTGACCGACCTTTTGACCAAATACCTGTGGCCCGAATGGGCGCTGGTCCTGACCCGCGTCGCTGCGCGGCTGGGGATCACCCCGAACGTGGTGACCGCGATCGGCGCCGCCTTCTGCGTCGCCGCGACCATCGCCTTCGCGTACGGACAGTACTGGCTGGGGATGGCGCTCGGGCTGGTGTTCATGGTGCTCGACACCGTCGACGGCAAGCTCGCGCGGTGCACGATCACCTCGTCGAAATGGGGCAACGTCTTCGATCACGGGCTCGACCTGGTCCATCCCCCATTCTGGTGGTGGTTCTGGGCGACCGGCCTCGCCTCGTGGGGCCTGGCTTACGACACCGCCACGTTCTGGTGGGTCCAGGGCGCGATCCAGGGCGGGTACGTGGTCCAGCGCGCGATCGAGGGCGTGTTCATGCGCCGCAACGGGATGATGCACATCCACGTCTGGCGCCGCTTCGACAGCCGCTTCCGGCTGATCACCGCGCGGCGCAACCCGAACATGGTGATCCTGTTCGTCGCGCTGGTATTCGCGCGGCCCGACCTCGGGCTGATCGCGGTGGCGTGGTGGACCGCGGTGTCGTGCACGGTCCACGCGGTGCGGCTGGTTCAGGCCGAGGCGATCCGCATGCGCGGCGGGACGATCCGCTCATGGTTGGCCGAGGCCTGAGATGAACGCGACGATGGAAAAATTCGGGTGGCCGGGCACGCTGGTCCGCGAATTCGATCACTGGGCCGTCCTCGCCCGCCCCGCCCAGCCGACGCTCGGCAGCCTGGTCCTCGCCGCGAAGTCCCAAGCAACCGCGTTCGGCGAGCTGCCGGCCGAAGCCCATGCCGAGCTCAAGCAAGCCGCGACTGCGATCGAAGCCGCGCTCGGCAAGGCCGTCGGCTATGCCAAGCTCAACTACCTGATGCTGATGATGGTCGACCCGCACGTCCATTTTCACGTGATCCCGCGCTACAAGGGGGCGCGCGAGTGGCCAAAGGGCCAAAAGGACGCGCGGGAGTTCGTCGACGTCGGTTGGCCCCGCGTCCCCGACCTCGGCCACGCCGTGGCGCTGGAAGGCCAGGAGCTCGCTGCGCTGGTCGCGTGGTTGAAGGAAGCCTTCGGCTAGAGCCAGCCGATCCGGCGGAAGCGCAGCCAAAGGCCTACGCAAATCGCGCCGATCACGCCGAGCACGACGAAATAGCCGTAGCGCCAACGCAGCTCGGGCATGACGTCGAAGTTCATTCCGTAGATCCCGGCGATTGCGGTCGGCACCGCGAGGATCGCCGCCCAGGCCGCGAGCGCCCGGGTCATCTGGCCCTGGCGATGCTGCTCGAGCAGGCTGGCGGTCTCGACGATCGTCGCCAGCGTCTCCTTGAGCGCGGCGCTGCGCGCCATGGTTCGGCGGATATGATCGAGCACGTCGCGGAAGAAGACCCGCGCCGATTCGTCGACCGCCGGCAACGGGGTCGTCGTCAGCCGCTGGCAGACTTCCTGCATCGGTCCGATGACCCGGTCGAAGCGGCGCAGCTGGCGGCGGATGCGGAAGATGCGGCGAATCGTCGAGGGCTCGGGAAAGGCGTCGATCGCGCGCTCCTCCAGCGTCTGCACCCGCTCCTCGAGGTCGTCCATGATCGGCTGGTAGCCGTCGACGATGAAATCGAGGATCGCGTGGGCGACGAAGTCCGGTCCCTCCGCCAGCCGTCCCGAATCGCGCTCGAGCCGCTCGCGCAGTTCGACATGCGCGCGGGTCGAGCCGAAGCGGACGGTGAC
>JAIVIY010000078.1 GCA_020200285.1 Novosphingobium sp.
CCAGCGCCGGAATCCGTCCCCCGGCCAGCCCCGAGAGCCACAGCAGCAGCGGGTAGAACAGCGCCAGCAGCGCCAGCGCCGGGACGGTCTGGACCAGGCCAGCCAGCCCCAGCGCGACCCGCGCGACCGCCCGGCTCCGCGCGGCCCACAGCGTCAGGGCGAGCGCGATGGCGACACCCAGCGCCAGCGCTGCGAGCGACAGCACCAAGTGACCGGCGAGCTCGTCGCGCAGGCCGCTGAGCGCCTCGAGCAGCGCGCTCATTGGCCGAGCTCGGCGATCCGCCGCGCCTGCTCGCGCGGGACCGCGACGAGCGCCTCGGCTTCGGCCCCCGCGCGGCCCGCGGCAAGGTCGGCGGGTGCGGCGTCGGCGACGATCCGGCCTTGCGCGAGCACCACCACCCGGTCGGCCAGCAGCAGCGCCTCGGCCATGTCGTGGGTGACCAGGATCGTGGTCAGCCCGCGCGCGTCGTGGAGCGCGCGCACAGTCTTGCCCAACGCATCGCGAGTGACCGGATCGAGCGCGGCGAATGGCTCGTCGAGCAGCAGGATCTCGGGCTCGATCGCCAGCGCCCGGGCGAGGCCGACGCGCTGCTGCTGGCCGCCGGAAAGCTCGCGCGGCATCCGCCCGGCGAACCCGGCGGGCAGCCCGACCTGATCGAGCAGCGCCGCGACTTGCGCCTCGTCGAGCGTCTCGCCGCGCACCCGCCGCCCGATCGTCACGTTCTGCGCGACGGTCATGTGCGGGAACAGCCCGATCGACTGGAACACGTAGCCGATCCGGCGGCGCAGCGCGGGGGCGGGGAGGGCGGCGACGTCCTCGCCGGCGATAGTCACCGCGCCGTCGCGGGCCGCGCCTTCGTCGAGCCGGTTGACGCAGCGCAGCAGCGTCGATTTGCCAGAGCCGGATTCGCCGACCAGCGCGAAGAAGCCGCCGGCGGTGACGGTCAGATCGATCGCCTCGACCGCGGTCACCGCGCCGAAGCGGCGGCGCACGCTCTCGAAGCGGATCTCCGGGCCCGCCATGGGCCGCTCAGGGCTAGCTCTGGGCCGCCGGGTTCGCCGCCTTGACGTCGCGTTCGTGGCGGATGCAGTCGAGCATCTTGGCCCCGGCCAGGAACACCGCCCCGGTGCACGCGGCGAACAGCAATTTGCCGCCGATCCCGGGGTACTGCGTGAGATAGACCTGGCCGCGCTCGACCGCGCCGAGCGCCAGCGCGTAGATGATCAGGAACGCCTCGAAGCGGGTCTTGATGACGAACAGGCGGCCGACCTTGGCGAGCATTGCGTTCCCTTTGGCGTTAACGAATGGGGTCGCAATCATCATGCCAGATGAGCGCCGCCGCGCAAGGCGGTGGTTAACGGAGGGAGCGTGTGTCAAGCGGGCCGACGGGCGATGCACTCACACCACCGTCATGCTGAACTTGTTTCAGCATCCATCGTGCCTCCAGGTGGCTGAGCCACGGGAGGAGGAATGGACCCTGGAAGCGAAGCTGAGCTTGCTCAAACGAGTTCAGGGTGACGATCAGGTTGGAGCTAAGCGAGCTCGGAAAGTCCCAGCGTTTCAAGCAGTACGTGGCGCGCCGCGACGACCGTGGCCGCCAGCGTTTCGCTGCCGAGGTCGCCCGGATCGATCTGCTCGGGCCAGCGCTCGCCGACGACGCGGGCGATCGTCTCCGCCTTGGCATCATCCAGGAAAAACCGCGGGTCGACCGTCGCCGGGTCGGCGACCACGCGCAGCCGCAGGCACGCGGGGCCGCCGCCGTTGGCCATCGACTGGCGGACATCGACCGGAATCACCCGGCGGATCGGGCCGTTGCTTGCGAGCATGCCCTCGAGCCAGCCGCGCACCGCCTCGCTCTCCCACGCCTCGAGCGGGACGATCAGCGCCATCTCACCGCTTGGCAGGGTGACCAGCGCGTCGGGTTCGGCGAACGCCTCCTCGTGCGCGAACAGCACGCGCTCGTTGGCGACCGCGACGACGTCGTTGTGGAACGCGCCGGCGGCGATCGCCGCCGGGTTCTGCTCGGCGAACAGCACGCGCTAGGGATCGAGGCGGTGGAGGCGGGCGACCGCCCGGCTGGCCTGCTCGTGCTGGCGCGCGGGAAAGGCGCCGCCGCTGCGCCCGTAAACGAATATCTCCACGCCCGGCGCGGCGTGGCTCGCCGCCATCCGCATATGGTTGGCCGCGCCCTCGTCGCCGAAGCTCGGCGGGACCGGATTGTGCAGCGCGAAGCGCGCGTTGTCGGCAAAGGCGAGCGCCAGCTGGCGCGCAGTGTGCGGCCACTCGTGCCCGCGATGCGGCATCGTCACCAGGTTCGCCGGGGTCAGGTGGCAGCGACCGTCGGCGGTGTCGGGGGCGGGCGAGACCGTCGCGGCATTGGCGGTCCACATCGCCGAAGCCGACCAAGCCGCGGCGATCAGCGGGCGGTCGTCGGGGTCGCCGAGCGCCGCGAGGAACGACGGGTTGGGGCGGGGCAGCGGCACGAAGAACCCCTGCGCCAGCCCCAGCGCCGCGTTCGCGCGCATCTTGGCCAGTCCCTGCAACGCCGCGGCGCGCGGGTAGGAGACGTCGCCGGCGTGCGCGGTCGCCGCGAGGTTTCCGAGGCTCAGCCCCGCGTAATTGTGGCTGGGCCCGACGATCCCGTCGAAGTTGATCTCGGTCAGCGCCACCTCAGGACCAGACGTAGCAGATCGAGTCGCCCGGCCCGACGCCGAGCGTTTTCGCGCATTCCGCATCGAGCGAGACGCCCGCCGCGGTGTGCAGCACCCGGCCGAAGGCGCAGCGGAAGCTCGCCAGCTCGCCGGTCGCGACCAGCGCGCGGTCGCCGCCCTCGTGGCCCACCGCGTCGAGCGGGGCCGCGATCGCCTCGGCGATGCTCCGCACCTTGTCGGTGCGCGCGGTCATCGTCGGGCCGCCGTCGAAGATGTCGACGTAGCCCTCGTAAGCGAAGCCCTCGGCCTCGAGCATCCGCATCGCCGCGCGGCCCGAGGGGTGCGGCAGGCCGATCGCCGAGCGCGCGCTTTCGGGCAGCATCGCGATGTAGACCGGGTGCTTGGGCATCAGGTCGGCGATGAACTGGTTGCCGTTGATCGCGTTGAAATAATCGGCTTCCTGGAAGCTCATCCCGAAGAACCGCCCGGCGACCCCGTCCCAGAACGGCGAGCCGCCGCGCTCGTCGATGATCCCGCGCAATTCGGCGAGGATGCGGTCGCCGAAGCGCGCGCGGTGCATCGCGATGAACAGGTAGCGGCTGCGCGCGAGCAGCAAACCGAGCCCGCCGGCGCGCTCGCTGGGATGGAGGAACAGCCCGCCGACCTCGCTCGAGCCCTCGAGGTCGGTGACCAGGTTGAGCATCTCGGCGCGGAAGGTTCGGTCGAGCTCCTTCGAGTGCTGGGTCAGCGTCGCCAGGCGATAGCTGTAGAACGGCCACGCCTGGCCGACGCGCGTGAACAATTGCGCGGTCCCGCGGAGTTCGGCAGTTTCGAGGTTTTCCAGAACGATGACAAACAGTTCGTCGAGATTCTTTTCATCGGTTCTGGCAAACGCGGCGGCCGAGCGGGCGAGCTTGGCGGTGAGCGCCTTGCGGTGTATTCGTCGCTCGAATGGATCGCGCCCCCGCGGACCCCCATCGTGTCGACCACCGGCACGCCGCAGGCGGCGATGTTGTTGCCGTCGCAGACCCCGCCCGAGGTCTGCCAGGCGATTGGTTGGCCGAGCGCGGCGCCGGCGTCGCGGACCAGCCCGAACAGTTGTTCGGCGGCGGGAGTCAATGGCTTGGGCGGACGGGTGATGCCACCGTGGAGGTGGACCTTCACCTCATGTTCGGCTTCTATCTCGCTGATTATCCCGTAGGTCGCGCGGTCGAAGCGTTCGGCGTCGGCCGATCCGCGCGGGCGGATGTTGAAGCGCAGCACCGCGTGGTCGGGGACGACGTTGTTGGCCCCGCCGCCGTCGATCCGCGCCGGATTGATCGTCAGCCCGGCGCTTTCCATCGCCTTGAGGCGCAACGCGAGGTCGCTCGCCGCGACCACCGCGTTGCGGCCCCAGCCGGGGTTGCGCCCGGCGTGCGCGGCGCGCCCGGCGATCACCGCCGAGAAGTTGCCGCTGCCGCCGCGCGCGCCGGCGAGCGTGCCGTCGGGCAGCGCCGAGGGCTCGTAAGTCAGCGCCGCGGCCTTGCCGCGCGCGAGCTCGGCGATCAGCGCGGCCGAGGACAGCGAGCCGGTCTCCTCGTCCGAGTTGATCATGACGTCATAGCCGACTTGCGCCGCCGCCGGGCTGGCCTCGAACGCCCGCAAGGCCGCGAGGATCACCGCGATTCCGCCCTTCATGTCGGCGGTGCCGGGGCCGTTCAGCGTCGCCTCGTCGAGCCGGGTCGGGGTCTGGAACGGGTGGTCCGCGGCGAACACCGTGTCCATGTGGCCGGTGAGGAGCAGGCGCCGCGGCGCCATGGGACGCACCCGGACGACCAGATGACGCCCGTGCGCGCCGGCGACGAGCGAACCGTCGGGCGCGACGGTCTCGACCTGCGCCGGCTCGGCCGGCTCGATCTCGCCGGGCAGCGCGGCGAAGGCCTCGGCGAGCAGCGCGGTCTGCTCGGCGAGCCCGCCGAGGTTGCCGGTGCCGGTGTTGATCGCGCTCCACGCCTCGACTTGCGCGAGCATCGGCGCTGGGTCGATCGCGGCCACGAGCGCGGCTTCGGCGGGCGAGAGTTGTTGCATTCGCGACCGCCCCTAGCCGAAGCGCCGCGGCGTTGCCAACCGCGCTGGCCTGCGCCATAGGCGGCGCGTTCCTCCCCAGGACAGCGCGACGAAATTTCAGGGCGCCGCGCGCGTTCCGTGGCATGGCGAGGGTTGAATGAGCGAGACTGTCGAACGCGCCGTGTTGCAGATCGATGCGGCGCTGGCCGGGTTCATCGAGGACGAGGTGCTGGTCCCGCTCGGGCGTGACGTCACGGCGTTCTGGCGCGGGTTCGCCGCGCTGTGCGAGCGTTTCGTGCCGCGCAACCGCGAGCTGCTGGTGAAGCGCGACAGCCTCCAGGCGCAGATCGACGCCTGGCATCGCGAGCGCCGCGGCCGGCCGCACGACGCGGCGGCATATCGAAAATTCCTCGAAGAGATTGGCTACCTCGTCCCCGAGCCCGGCGAGTTCGCCATCGGCACAACCAACGTCGACCGCGAGATCGCGGCGATGGCCGGGCCGCAGCTGGTCGTCCCCGCGCTCAACGAGCGGTTCGCGCTCAACGCCGCCAACGCCCGCTGGGGCAGCCTCTACGACGCCTGGTACGGGACCGACGCCCTGCCGGCCGCGCCGAACTTGTGATCGACCGCGAGCACCCGGTCGGCCGCGCCGATTCGGCCGGGATCGCCGACATTCTGCTCGAAAGCGCGCTGACCACGATCATCGACCTCGAGGATTCGGTCGCCGCGGTCGACGCCGCCGACAAGCTGCGCGGCTACCGCACCTGGCTCGGATTGATGCGCGGCGACCTGACGGCGACGTTCAGCAAGGGCGGGACCGAGCAGACCCGCGCGCTCGAGCCCGACCGCGGTTTCACCCAGCCCGACGGCCGCGAAATCACGCTGCCGGGCCGCAGCCTGTTGTTCGTCCGCAACGTCGGCCACCTGATGACCAACCCGGCGATTCTGCTGCCGGACGGTAGCGAGATACCCGAAGGGATCATGGACGCGGTCGTCACGAGCGCGATCGGCGCGCATGACGTCGCCGGGCTCGGCAAGTTCCGCAACTCGGCCTGCGGCTCGATCTACATCGTCAAGCCGAAGATGCACGGGCCGGAGGAATGCGCTTTCACCAACGACTTGTTCGATGCAGTCGAGGACCTGCTCGAGCTGTCGCGGCACACGCTCAAGGTCGGGGTGATGGACGAAGAACGCCGCACCTCGGCCAACCTCGCCGCCTGCATCCACGCGGTCCGCAACCGGGTGGCGTTCATCAATACCGGCTTCCTCGACCGCACCGGCGACGAGATCCACACCTCGATGCAGGCCGGGCCGATGATCCGCAAGGCCGCGATGAAGCAGTCGAAATGGATCGCGGCTTACGAGAAACGCAACGTTGCCATCGGCTTGAAGCACGGCTTTTCGGGCCAC
>JAIVIY010000079.1 GCA_020200285.1 Novosphingobium sp.
GCCACAGGGGCGGCGATGATCGCTCTTGCGGCCTCGCCGTCCCTTGCGAGACAAGCTCGGCTTGTGCTTCGGCGTCTGTGTGCCCCCGGACCCTGTCACAAGTGTCACATCGGTCAGACTTTCGGGTGATTTGCTGAATGCCCAAGGCCGACCGCCCCGATCTTCCCACCTCGTCCGCGCGCTTCAACGAGGAGCGCGCGACTTACACCGTGCGCGGGCAGGGCGAGGATCAGCCGGACATCGCGAAGGGCGTCGCCGCGATCCGCGAGGTGGTCCGCACGCTCAAGCCCAAGCCCGGCGTTTACCGGATGCAGGACGCGCGCGGCGACGTGCTCTACGTCGGCAAGGCGCGGGTGCTCAAGAACCGGGTCGCGAACTACACCCAGGTCGAGCGGCTCTCCAACCGCTTGCGGCGGATGGTCAGCCAGACCCGCTCGCTGACCATCGTCACCACCAACTCCGAGGCCGAGGCGCTGCTGCTCGAGGCGCAGCTGATCAAGCGCTACCGCCCGCCCTACAACGTGCTGCTGCGCGACGACAAAAGCTTCCCGTTCATCCTGCTGCGCGCCGATCACGCGTTCCCGCGGATCATGAAGCACCGCGGCGCGCGGCGGGCCAAGGGCAATTACTACGGCCCCTTCGCCAGCGCCGGCAGCGTCAACACGACGATCAATGCGTTGCAGAAGCTGTTCCTGCTGAGGAGCTGCACCGACGGGTTCTTCAGCCGTCGCGATCGGCCGTGCCTGCTCTACCAGATCAAGCGCTGCTCGGCGCCGTGCGTCGGGCGGATCGACGAGGCCGGCTATGCCGAGCTGGTCGAGGAGACCAGGGACTTCCTCGGCGGCAAGTCGAGCGCGGTGCAGAGGAAGATCGAGGCGCAGATGGCCGAGGCCTCGGCCAACCTCGACTTCGAGCGCGCGGCGATGCTCCGCGACCGGCTGCGCGCGGCGACCGCGATCCAGGGCAGCCAGGCGATCAACGCCGCCGGAATCGCCAGCGCCGACATCTTCGCGCTGGCGAGCAAGGGCGGCCAGGTCGGAATCCAGGCGTTCTTCATCCGCGGCGGACAGAACTGGGGCCACCGGGCGTTCTTCCCCAGCCACACCGAGGGGTTGGGCGAGGACGAGGTGCTGACCAGCTTCCTCGCGCAGTTCTATGAGGAAGTGCCCCCGCCCAAGTGCATCCTGCTCGACCGCGCGCTGCCCGAAGCCGCGCTGCTCGCCGAGGCGCTCGCGGAGAGCGCCGGCGGCCGGATCGAGATCTCGGTCCCGCAGCGCGGCGACCGCCGCCGGCTGCTCGAGCAGGCGCGGCGCAACGCGGTCGAGGCGCTCGACCGGCGGCTGGCAGAGAGCGGGACCAAGGCGAAAATCCTGCGCGAGGTCGCCGAGTTCTTCGAATTGAGCGAGGGGGCCCGAGGGGTTCATCAGGGGCCAGTACCGCAAGTGGAACATCCGCCGCGCCGAGACCGCACCGGGCGACGACTTCGCGATGATGCGCGAGGTCTTCGCCCGCCGCTTCGGCCGGGCGATGGAGGAGGACCCCGAGCAAAGGAGCGGCACCTGGCCCGACCTGGTGCTGATCGATGGCGGCAAGGGGCAGATGAGCGCGGTGCGCGAGACGCTGCTCGAGCTCGGCATCGACGACGTCCCGCTGATCGCGGTCAGCAAGGGCCCCGACCGCAACGCCGGGCGGGAGGTGTTCCATTTTCCCGACGGGCGCGAGAAGACGCTGCCCTTGAACTCGCCGGTGCTGTTCCATCTCCAGCGGCTGCGCGACGAGGCGCACCGCTTCGCGATCGGCGCGCACCGCGCCAAGCGCAGCCGGGCGATCTCGGCCAGCCCGCTCGACGAGATCCCCGGCATCGGCCCGGCGCGCAAGCGCGCGCTGCTGCTCCACTTCGGCACCGCGGGAAAAGTTCGAGCCGCCGCGCTCGACGATCTCCAGCGCGCGCCCGGGGTCAGCGCCGCGGTCGCCCAGGCGGTCTATGACTTTTATCACCCCGCGGCATAACGTCCGCCGCTAAACTCACGCGCGATGAGGGGTATCCTGACGCTTGCCGGCGCCTTGGCGCTGGCGCCGCTGCCGGCGGCTGCGGAGCCGGTCCCCGTGCGTCTGGTCTGGGACGGCAACGACGCGGTCGGCGGGATCCTGGTCAACCGCGTCCGCGGCCTGATCGCCAGCTCGTCGGACAAGCGCGAGACGGCCGATCCCGCGCGCGGCCTTGCAGTGCTGGTCCAGACGATCGACCCCGCGGCCGAGTTCGGCGGAGGGACGGGGCGCAAGCCGCAAGTCACGGTCTACTCGCTGGTGATCAACGTCCGCCGCGGCGACGGCTCGGCCGACACCTTCGGCACGGCCGCGCTTGGCTATTGCGCGTTTATCGATGTCGCTTCGTGCTCGCGCGAGGTCGTCGCGGCGATCGACGAGGAGATCGCGCGAAGAGGGTTGGGCTAAATACCGCAGTTGTCCTGGTCGGCGAGAGATTCCTCCCCCTTGTGAGGGGGAGGTAGCGCAGCTTGGCCGCGCAGCGGTCTAGCGTAGCTGGGTGGGGGTGGTCCGCCGTCTCGACCGTGGGACACCCCCACCAACTCCAGCTAGGCAGCAAAGCTGCCAAGCTTTCGTATCCTCCCCCTCACAGGGGGAGGGGCCATGCCGCTCAATCAAGAGCAGGAAAGATTTTACGCGTTCGGCCAGGCGCTCGGGACGGGCTCGGCGAACCATTCGAGCCAGGCGCCGTGGGCGTGCGCGGTGCCGAGCTGGACGCGCTGCTCGCCGCCCGGCCAGTAGCGCACGGTCAGCTCGTGGTGATGGACCGTGCGGTTGGCCTCGAGCGCGATCCACGCCAGCGGGCGCTCGGCGGTGGCGCGGGCGCCGGCCCCTTCCATCGCCGCGGTCACCCGCGCCTGCTGGTCGGCGGGGACGTATTGCCAGACGATCGAATGCATGAGCACGCGCGTCACGCCCTCCTCCTGCGGCATGGTCAGCTCGCGCTCGACGAACTCGGCGGCGCTCATCCGCACCAACGCGGGGCGGCTGGCCGTCGCCGCCTGAATCGCAGCATCCATGCGCGAAAAGCGCACCCGATGCTCGGGCCAGATGTAGGCCTTGAGCCGCAG
>JAIVIY010000122.1 GCA_020200285.1 Novosphingobium sp.
ACCTTCGGCGGAGAGGAAGTCGCGGTCACCGTTGGCGACCACCCCGGTGTTGTTGCCGTTGGTCACCGAAATCGTCGAGCCGACGCCGCTCGCAGTGAGCGAGGCGGTGCCGCCTCTGCCCGCGCCTGCACCCGCACCCGCGTCTCCGCCGCCCAGGCCGTCGGCCGAGACGTTGAGCTCGTTGGCGACGACATCGCCTCCGCCGGTGGCGAACACGCTTGACGATCCGCCGGTGCCCGCCGCGCCCGCGCCGGCGATGCCTTCGGCGCGCACCCGCAGCACGCCGGCCACGTTGATCGAGCCGCCGGTGTTGGCTGTAGCGTTGGCGCTTCCGCCGGTCGCGGTGCCGCCCTGGGCGCGTGCGGACACGACCGCATTGCCGCCGACCGTCACGGTCGCACCGTTGCCGGCGTCGATGTAGGCCGTTCCGGCGGTGACCGCGGCGGTTGGTCCTGTCGCCAGCGCGTTGGCGTCGAGCGACAAGTTGCCGGTGACATTGGCCGACCCGCCGGAACGCGCCTCGAGGCTGGCTATGGTGTCCGAGTGCGCCGTCAGGTTCGCGGCGAAGCTGGTGGTCCCCGCGCCGACCGATCCGTCCGATGCGAACAAGGCGCGCCCGGTCGCGCGGGCCGTCACGTCGGAGGTGTATCTTGCGTTGAACGAATCGATCATGACGCTGCCCGAACCGCCGCCCGCCGACGGCGTTGCGACGATCTGGCCTCCGACGATGTCGTGCCCCGCCGACAGCACCACCGCGTTACCGACTATGTTCGCAGCTCCGGCGATATCGAAGCCCAGGCTGCTGCCGTTGCCGATCGCCATCGTGATCGCGTCGTTCTTGGGGACCGCGACCGCGTAGATGCGGTGCTGCGGGCCTTGACCGTCGAACGCGGGGCCCGTGATCGTACCGCTGTTCGACAGCGTCGTGCCCGTCCCGCTGGTGCCCGACGTGACCTGAATGTCGAACAGGCCGGTGGGATTGAAGGTGATCGTCGCCGCGTCGGCGCTGACCAGCGCGGCGGCGCCATCGACGTTGATCGTACCCGAGTTCTGGATGACCGGCGCGACGATCGCCAGGTAGTGGTTGTTGAGCACGTTGATCTGCGCGCCGGCATCGATCCGTACCGCCGAGCCGGGCCTGACCGCGCCGTTGAACCGGACGAACTCGCTGCCCGAGCCCTGCTCGAACACCCCGCCGACCACCTCCGGCGCGATGCTTGTCAGGCCTAGGTTGCCGACATTGAAGACTGCGGTAGAGCCGACGATGATCCCGCCGGGGCTGTAGAAATAGACTGACCCGCCCGGAACCGAGAACTCGCCCTGGATTTGGGCGATGACGTTGCCGTTGAACTGGATCGCGCGGCTGGGGTCGGTCGGGATGATTCGGTTGAGGACCGAGAAATCCTGGAACGACGTGAACGTCGCGGTGGTGCCCGATGGCTGGAAGTTGATCGGCCCCCCGCCGATCGCGGTGTCGAACGTCGTCCAGTCGATTACCGCGTCGGTCGAGGTGATGTTGATCGTGGTCGTGCCCGTGCCGGTGGTGATGTTGCCGCTGCCCGCGTTGAACGTGCCATTGCCCTGGAACGATTGCGCACGCGCGGCGCTCGCTCCCGCTAGCAAGGCGGTGGCGATCGCCAGCGACGAACACAGGGTAAGCGCCTTACGGCTGCGATCCGTAAGCATGGTCAGGTCCTCCAGGGTAAAAGTCGGGTCGTGAAAGTCAGCAGAAAGCGCGGGTCGCCGCGCTTCACCTGCAGGTCGGTCTTTTCGAGCGGAACCGCGAGCGTCGCGTCGAGGCGGAAGCGGTCGCCCCATTCGGCGCGGACGCCGCCGCCCGCCGAGCTGAGGTCGTCGTTGCCGCCGGGTCCCTTGTTCCAGACGCGGGCGATGTCGCCGAACGCGTAAGGCTGGGCGCGGAGCTCGGCGCCTTCGCTGATCTTGTAGCGCGGCCCGCGCAGCTCGGCGCTGACCCCCAGGCCGCTGTCGCCGAGGATCGCGCCGGGATCGTAGCCGCGGCCGACGGTGTAGTTGCCCCCGGTGAACTCCTCGAAGCTGAGCAGCGGGTCGAACGCGTATTGCCCGCGCGGCAGCAGCGCGACCGCAAAGTCGCGGCCGAGAGCGAGCTCGGCCACCGCGCTGGCGCGGACCACGGTGGCGGTGGCCTTGCCGTCGAGCCGGCTCGGCGCGGTGACGCCCGCGGGGCAGGCGACGCCGCCGCAGTTCGGGCTGGCGTCGAACAGGTCGATCCCCTGGCGCAGCTCGAGCGAGGCGCCGGTGCGATAGCGCGGACGCAGCGAGCGCAAGTCGACCTCGTCGTAATCGGCGCGCAGCCACAGCACGCGCAACTTGTCGCGGCTCAGCGGGCCGATGAAGTCGACGTCCTGGTCGATGTAGTCGAACCCGCCGCCGACGTAGAAGTTGGCGCCCTGGGTGCGCAGCACCGGGTAGCGGGCGAAAGCTTGCGCGAACAAGGTGCGCGCCTCGAGCGAGGTCCCCGGCGCCGCCCCCGCGCCCAGGTCGGGCTCGGTCCAGGCGTAAGTGAACTGCGCGCCGACCAGCAGCCCTTCGCGCCCGGGACGGAACTCGTGCGCGACCTGGAGGATCTGCTGCTCCTCGAAATCGGCGGTCGAATAGAGCCCGATGGTGGTCGCGTCGCCCAGTCCGGTCAGCCCGAACGCCTGCGCGCGCAGCTGTCCGCCCCACCGGCCGGTGCCCTTGGCCGCGTAGTTCTGCGCGGTGAAATCGACCAGGTAGGGCCGCCGGACCACGGTGACCTCGCCGATCAGGTCGCCCGGCGCGGTCCCCGCGGGCTTCAAGGTGAGCTGCACGTCGTAGCCGGGCAAGTCGCGCGCGAGCAGCAGATAGCGCTCGGCCCTGAACCGGTTGAACACCTGGTCCTCGCTCAAGCGGCCGAGATAGTCCTCGAGCTTGGCCTCGGCGCCGCGGGTCTCGCCGCGCGCGCGCACCGCGCTGATCCTCGCGTAGAGCACCTCGAGCCGGACCTCGCCGTTCTCGATCCGCTGGGTCGGGACCTGGACCGCGGCGAGGTAGCCCTTGTTGCGCAGGATCGTCGCCGCGGCGTCGCGAATCTCGCAGATCACCGCGACCGACTGCGGCTGGCCGGCGAACGGCCGCCACGCCGGCTCGAGCTCGGCCGGGGACGCGCCCTTGAGGTTGTTGAAGGTCACGCTGGAGATCGTGACCGGGATGTCCTTGTACTGCGGGTCGGCGAGCGGGCAGGGCGAACGCTCGATCCCGCCTTCGATCGACAGCCGCGGCGGCGCCTCTGCGGGGGGTCGCGTAATCGATTCGAGCTCTTCGCGAGTCGGCACGCCGCCGGTGGGCGGAGGGGTCTGCGCGAACGCCGGCGCGGGCAGCGCCAGGGCGGCCATGGTCGAAGAGGCGAGCGCCGTCGCGACCGCCAAACGCGCGTGACCCGTGCGCGGAAAATGCATCAAATACGCCCCCTGCGATTACGTCCTGGGGCGACCCGCGTGTCTTTTCCCGTACGCTAGGCCGCGCGATCCGCCCCCGTCAAGCGGACCTGGTAGACTCGCTCATACACCGATAGCTTGTATCGATGCGACAAAATTCCGCTAAAATTCAAAAAGATCGCCGAATCGCCGCGGCGCGCGGGGGCGCAGTGGTGCCCAGGGGCGGAATCGAACCACCGACACCATGATTTTCAGTCATGTGCTCTACCAACTGAGCTACCTGGGCGTCGCTGCGGCGGCGGACGTTGCGTCCGGCGAGCGGTTGGAGCGCCGCCCTATGGCTTCGCCGCCCCGCGCTGTCCAGCCCTTTTCAGCCCTCCTCGTCGGGGCTTCCGGCGGGCGGGCCGGGCGCCTTGTAGCCATCGTCGAGCCAGCGGACGAGGTCGCGATCCTTGCAGCGGGTCGAGCAGAACGGGGCGTGCTCGGCGCTGCGCGGCTTGCCGCAGACCGGGCATTTGCGGGCGGGCGCGCTCATGCCGGCACCGCCTGCGCGAAGCCGCCGGCGAACACAAGCTGTGGGTCCTCGCGCCAACGGATCTGCCGGCCGGTGCGGCGGGCGAGCTCGGCCTCCCATTCGGGCCGGATCGCGCCGCGGATCGTCGGATGGGCGACCAGCTCGAGCGCGCCGGGCGCGGCCACGCGCTCGGCCCCGCGCAGCAGGATGCGCGCCGCGGCGGCCCCGCGCCGGGCGTAGCGCGCGACCAGCGACGGCCGCTCGAGCCGCGAGACCAGCTGGACCAAGCCGAACCCGTTCATCGCGGTGCGCTCGCCTTGCCAACGACCGGGCGAGCCCGCCAGCGCCTCGCCGAGCGCGCGGTCGACGGCCTGCCGGTCGCGCTTGCCGGCGAGCGTCGGGAAGTCGATCCCGACCGAGCCGCCGATGTCGAGGCGGCCGAGAGCCTGGGCGATCGCCGGGACCGCGGCCAGCGCCAGCCGGGGCCCGGAAAGCGAACCATCGACGTCGATCAGCGTCATCGCCGGGGTCGGCGAGACGGTCAGGCTGCCGCCGGCGAACGCGATCTCGCCGCTCAGCGCCTGCTCGACCAGCTCGTCCCAGCCGTGCGCGGCGAACTCGGGCCCGGCGACGCGGACCTCGCGTACCGGCGCCGACCCCGCGCGCAGTTGGTCGAGCAGCGAGGGCGCGGGCCGCGGCGGCGCGGTGGGCTCGTGGCGCGCCAACGGGCGCTTGGTCCGCCCGTGCTCGGCGAGCGCCGGCCGCACGATACGGACGCGGATCGCGTCGCCCTCGTTGGTCGTGGCGGGCAGGGCGTCGACCAGCACTTCGTCGCCGTCCTCCAGCCGGGCCAGCCCGCGCCGCGCGCCCGCAGGCTTGCTCGTCAGCTTGGCCTCGGCGACCAGCCCGGCGCGCAACCGTTCGCCCCAGCAGACCCGCGCGGCGAGGATCGCCCCGCCTTCGACCAGGATCGCGCGCTCCTCGCCGATCCCGGCCTCGTAGAGCCATTCAGCCATCGAGGAGGCCGGCCGCCACCAGCAGTCTGCGGGTCTCGTAGAGCGGCAACCCGACCACGCCCGAATGGCTGCCCTGGAGCCACAGGCAGAACCCTTCGGCCGCGCCCTGGATCGCATAGCCCCCGGCCTTGCCGCGCCATTCGCCGCCGGCGATGTAGGCGTCGATCTCGGACGCGCTGAGCCGCTTGAAGCGCAAGCCGGTCTCGCTCAGCGCCTCGCGCACACGGCCTTCCGGCTCGGCCAGCGCGACCGCCGACCAGACGGTGTGGCGGCGTCCGGAGAGCAGCGCGAGGCAGGCGCGCGCGGTCGCCTCGTTCTGGGCCTTGGGGAGGATGCGGCGGCCGACCCCGACCACGGTGTCGCCGGCGAGGACGAAGGCGTCCGGAGCAAGCGTGGCCGCGGCGCGCGCCTTCTCCGCGGCCAGCCGCACGGCATGCGCGCGCGGCAGCTCGCCCTTGAGCGGAGTCTCGTCGACCTCGGTGGGGATGATCCGGGTGGGCTCGATCCCGAGCCTGGCGAGCAGCTCGCGCCGCCGTGGGCTGGCGGAGGCTAGTACGAGCGTTGTCAGGCCGAGACTTGCCCCGGCCCGCCGCGGCCCGGCATGAAGCGGTAGGTGATGCGGCCCTTGGTCAGGTCGTAGGGGGTCAGCTCGACCAGAACCTCGTCGCCGACCAGCACGCGGATGCGGTTCTTGCGCATCTTGCCCGCGGTGTGGCCGAGGATCTCGTGATCGTTCTCGAGGCGGACGCGAAACATCGCGTTGGGCAGCAGCTCGACCACCTGGCCGCGCATCTCGAGAAGTTCTTCTTTCGCCATAGGCGGTTGTTTCTGATCCCTGAGCGGGCCCGAAATGGGCCGCGGCGCGCCATAGCGGCGCGCCGCCGAAAAGGAAAGCCCGCCGCGGCGGCGACAAATTGATACGGTTTACGGCTTGTCGCGGTCCGCCGCCGCCGCCACTTCGGTCGCCGAAGGGACCACTCGGGCCGCGCTCGGCCGCAACTGGAAAGGCCGCACCGATGATCCCCGCGCCGGCGGCCTCGCTCGCCGCCCTGGCCACCGCGTTGCTCCCCGCGCCCGCGCTCGCGCTCGCGCAAGATGCTTCGCCGGTCGCACAAGCCCCCGCGCCCGACACCGCGCCTTCCGAGCAAGAGCAGGCGGCGTCCGGGCGCAACACGATCGTGGTCGTCGGAACGCGCGTCGCTGGCGAGGTCGAGACCGCCGCGCCGCCGGTCAAGGAGCTCGACGAGGAGGACGTCGCCTCGTACGGGGCGGGCTCCTTCGCCGAGCTGCTCGACGCGCTCGCGCCCGAAACCGGCTCGGGCCGCGGCCGCGGCGGCGGGCGGCCGGTGATCCTGCTCAACGGCCAGCGCATCTCGAGCTTCCGCGAGCTGCGCGACTACCCGCCCGAAGCGATCCGCAAGGTCGAGATCCTCCCCGAGGAGGTCGCGCTGCAGTTCGGCTTCCGGCCCGACCAGCGCGTGGTCAACTTCATCCTCAAGGACAACTACCGCGCCACCACGGTCGAGCTGGAAGTCGGCGCGCCAACCGGCGGAGGCTTTTCGACCAACGAGCAGAGCGCGTCGCTGCTCAAGCTCGCCGGCAAGTCGCGGCTCAACCTCAAGCTCGGGTTCACGGACGCGAGCCCGCTGAGCGAAGCGGAGCGCGGGATCGTCCAGCCGCCGCTGACCGGCGCGGTCGTCGCCAGCGACCCGGACCCGGTGCGGTTCCGCACCCTGCTGCCGGATACCAAAGGGGTCGAGGCCAACGCCAACTGGGCGCGGCCGGTCGGCGCCGGCACGCTGAGCCTCAACGCCACGCTCGAGAAGGCCTACAGCCGCTCGCAATTCGGGCTCAACTCGGCGACGCTCAGCGATCCCACGGGCCCCACCGCGCGCAACGTGCTGTTTCCCGGCCCGCTGACCCGCCGCGGCGAGACCGGCACCGTCTCGCTCGGCGGCGGTTACAACAGCAACCTCGGCGACTGGCGCTTGTCGGCGACCGCCGAC
Source organism: Novosphingobium sp. (assembly GCA_020200285.1). Lineage (GTDB taxonomy): Bacteria > Pseudomonadota > Alphaproteobacteria > Sphingomonadales > Sphingomonadaceae > Novosphingobium. The sequence continues at coordinate 6,974 of JAIVIY010000122.1, forward strand.
TACCGCCATGTCGACGCCATGACCCGCACCGACAACCGTGCCGACGCCGGCGCGCTCCAGGCGCTGGTCGACGCCGGGCGGCTGTCGCCGTCGGCCGCGCTGCCGCTCGAGGCGCTGAGCATCCCGCCCGATACGGTCGCCACCAGCAAGACCGACACCGCGACCAGCCTGCTGACCTTGGTCGGCCGGCCGTTCGAGCTGCCCGCGGGCGAGGCTTCGCTGACGCTCAAGGCCGGGCTCGACTACACCGCGCTCGAAAGCCGCAGCACCCGCACGCCCGGCGCGACCAATCTCGACCGCAGCGACCTCCAGGCCGGCGCCAATCTCGACCTGCCGATCGCCAGCCGCCGCAGCGGCGTGCTCGACTCGATCGGCGACCTCTCGCTCAACCTCAACGGGGGGCTCAACCGCCTCTCGGACTTCGGCACGCTGACCGACTGGGGCGGCGGTCTGACTTGGTCGCCGACCGAGAGGCTGAGCCTTCAGGCAACCTACATCGCCAAGGACGCCGCGCCGGGGCTGGCCGATCTCGGCGCGCCGGTGATCCTCACCCCCAACGTGCCCGTCTTCGACTTCGCCCGCGGCGAGACCGTGCTGGCGAGCGTCACCACCGGCGGCAACCCGAACCTGGTCAAGGAGAAGCAACGCGACTGGAAGCTCGGGCTGAGCTGGCAGCTGCCGTTCCTCGAGCGCTCGAACTTCGTCGCCGAGTATTTCCGCAACCGCTCGGTCGACACCACCAACGGGTTCCCGCTGCTCATTCCGGAGATCGAGGCCGCGTTCCCCGGCCGGGTGGTGCGCGACGCCGGCGGGCGGCTGGTCTCGATCGACCGCCGCCCCGTGACCTTCGCCGAGGAAACCGGCGAGCGGCTGCGCTACGGCTTCAACCTCTCGGGCAGTTTCGGCAAGGCCGACCCCAACGCCGGGCGCGAGATCGACCAGACCGTGCGGATCGGCGCCACCGGCCCGGTGCTCGACCTGATCGGCGGCGACGCCACCGGCAGCACCCCGCTCGCGCGCCACGGGGTCGAGCTCGAGGGCGGCGGGTTCCATCGCGGCCTCGGCCTGCGCCTGTCGGGCCGTTACACCGGCGGCTCGCGGATCGACGGCGACCCGCTGACCGGCGCGAGCGGCCTCGATTTCGCGCCGATCGCGACGTTCGACTTGCGGCTGTTCGCCGACCTCGGGCGGATTCCCGGGCTGGCCGAGAAGGCGCCGTTCCTCGAGCGCAGCCGGCTGTCGCTGCGGGTCGACAACCTGTTCGACGCCCAGCAGCGGGTGACAGACGCCAACGGCGTGGTCCCGCTCAGTTATCAGTCGGGATTCCTCGACCCGCGCGGGCGGTTCTTCGAAGTCGAGATCAGGAAGCAGTTCTAAAATCCTCCCCCTCGACTTGCGATGGGGAGGGGGACCGCTCGCGTAGCGAGTGGTGGAGGGGCTCCTCCGTCAGCCGGCTTGAGCGCCGGCTGCCACCTCCCCATCGCAAGTCGATGGGGAGGAGCAAGCCTGATTCTACTTCACCCGGTTGAGCTTCACCGCCGCCTTGACCAACTTCTTGAACGCCGCCGCCTCCAGCTTGTCATCCTCGCGCAAGTCGATCGCGCGCCGGGTTCCGGCGTCGAGGCTGGCGTTGAACAGGCTGCTCGGATCGCCGAGCGCCGCGCCACGCGCAAAGGTCAGCTTGACCTTGTCCTTGTAGGTCTCGCCGGTGCAGACGATGCCGTCGCTCTCCCACACCGGCACGCCCGCGGGGTTGGAGGGCTTGCGCCACTTGACCGTCTCGACGATTCCGGGATCGGCCTTGCGGATCAGCTCGCGCACCCGCGCCAGCGTCTCGCCGCGCCAGTCGGACACCGGAGCGCTCAGTGGATCGAGCGCTTCGGCGGGAACATCCAGCTCGCGCAGCCGCCAGCGTGAAAAGGGCGCCATTCGCCTTCGGGCCGGGCCAGGCGGTCGGCCAGCACCCACATCACCGTGGGATTGACGCCGAGGCCGATGTGGCTGGCGTGGACCTCGATGTTCTCGCGCTCGGGGCCTTCGGGCTGGAGCGAGCCCTGCCAGGC
>JAIVIY010000080.1 GCA_020200285.1 Novosphingobium sp.
ACCAGCTTGTTGATCGTCTCGATCATGTGCACCGGGATGCGGATGGTTCTTGCTTGATCCGCAATGCTGCGGGTGATCGCCTGGCGGATCCACCAGGTGGCGTACGTGCTGAACTTGTAGCCGCGGCGGTACTCGAACTTGTCGACCGCCTTCATCAGCCCGATGTTGCCCTCCTGGATCAGGTCGAGGAACTGCAGGCCGCGGTTGGTGTATTTCTTGGCGATGCTGATGACGAGGCGCAAGTTGGCCTCGACCATCTCCTTCTTGGCGATCCGCGCCTCGCGCTCGCCCTTCTGGACCATGTTGACGATCCGCCGAAACTCGCCGAGGCTCATGCCCGTCGCGGCGGCGATGTCGGCGATCTCGGCGCGGATGCGCTCGACCGAGGCGGCCTCGTTCTCGGCGAACGCGGCCCACTTCTTGTCCTTGGCGGCCTGGCCCTGGAGCCAGCCCTCGTCGAGCTCGTGGCCGACGTAGCTGTCGAGGAAGTCCTTGCGGTTGACCCGGTGGCGCTCGGCCAGCCGCAGCATCTGCCCGCCGAGCGCGGTCAGCCGGCGGTTGAAGGCGTAGAGGTTGTCGACCAGGTACTCGATCTTGGTCGCGTGAAACTGCACGCTCTCGACTTGCGCGGTGAGCTCCTCGCGCAGCTGCTGGTAGCTGCGTTCCTTGGCCGCGCTGAGCTGGCCGCCCGCGCCGATCGCGTCGAGCCGCTCGGCCTGGGTCTTCTCGAACTTCTTGAACAGCGCGGTGATCGCGGCGAACTTCTCGAGCGCCTCGGGCTTGAGCTGGGCCTCCATCTGGGCGAGGCTGAGGGTGTTGTCCTCTTCCTCCTCTTCGACCGGGCGGCGGGCGCGGCGCTCGATCTGGTCGTCGTCCTCGTCCTCGTCGGCCCCGGCCTCGGGCTCCTCCTCGATGTCCTCCTCTTCCTTGTAGGACGGGCCGGCGGTCTTTTCGGAAATCTCGACTTCCTCGTCGTCGTCGCCGTCTTCCGCCATCGCCTCGGGCGCGGGCTCCTTCGAGAGCATCGCGTCGAGGTCGAGGATTTCGCGCAACTGCATCTCGCCGGCATTCAATGCCTCGGACCACAGGATGATCGCGTGGAAGGTGATCGGGCTTTCGCACAGCCCGAGGATCATGGTGTCGCGCCCGGCCTCGATCCGCTTGGCGATGGCGATCTCGCCCTCGCGGCTGAGCAGCTCGACCGCGCCCATCTCGCGCAAGTACATCCGCACCGGGTCGTCGGTGCGCTCGATGACTTCCTTCTTCTTCTCGACCGCCGGCGAATCGCTGCCGACCGGATCGGGCTCGTCGACTTCGTCGACCTCCTTCTCCTCGGGATCGACCGCGTCCTCGTCGCTTTCGACGATGTTGACCCCCATCTCGCTGATCGCCGACATGATGTCCTCGATCTGCTCGGACGACATCTGGTCCTGCGGCAGCGCCTCGTTCAACTCGTCGTAGGTGATCACCCCGCGGCGTTTGGCGCGGGCGATCAGCTTCTTGATCGAAGCTTCGTTGAGGTCGATCAGCGGGGCGTCGCCGCCCTCGGGCTTGTCGTCAGTCGCCATCCGGTCCGTTCGTTTCGTTCTCGGCGCCCGCGCGCGCGGTGGCCCTTTGCATCATGCGCCGCAGTCCGAGGACGCGGGAGGCAGGAGCTCGCGTTCGGCCAATATGGTGGCGAGGCTCGCGCGATCAAGCGGTTGGGCGGAGTCGCCGAGCTCGACCAGGCAATCGGTCAGCGCGGCGAGGCGGCGGTCGGCGGGGCGCAGCCGGGCGAGCGCGTCGGCGTGGCGGGGCAGCGCATCGGGATGGCGGAGGAAGCCGGCGATGGCGGCGGCGAGCAACTTATCGGGCGCGGCGGTGGCGTTGTTGGCGAGGCGGCGCGACGAGCCGGGCGTATGCTGCGGGAAGGAGGCGCCGCGGCGCGGGGTGAACCCCCGCTCCGGACGCGCAGGGAACGCCCACGCGCCGTAGCGGTCGAGCAGCTCGCGGCGGTAGAGCGTCCGGATGTCGGGCTGCGCGATCGCATCGACATGCGCGAGCAGCCGGGCCTTGAGCCCGGCCTTGTCCTCTGGAGTGGCCACCGGCAGGGCGTCGCGCTCGGCCTGCCACAGCGCCTCGACCAGCGGCGTAGCCGCGGCGAGCAGGTCGAGCATCGCCTCGGCCCCTTGCGACCTGACCAGGTCGTCGGGGTCGAGGCCCTGCGGCAGGCGGACGATCGCCAGGCTGTGCGCGGGGCGCAGCAGCGGAAGCGCGCGGACCATCGCCCGCATCGCCGCGCGCTGGCCCGCGGCGTCGCCGTCGAAGCACAACACCGGGGTCTGGGCGACGCGCCAGGCGAGCTCGAGCTGGGCCTCGGTCAGCGCGGTGCCGAGCGGGGCGACCGCCTCGTCGATCCCGGCGTTGGCCAGCGCGACGACATCCATGTAGCCTTCGACCACCACCAGCCGCCCCGACTTGCGCGCGAGCGTGCCGGCCTTGTCGAGGTTGTAGAGCGTGCGGCCCTTGTCGAAGATTGCCGTATCGGGCGAATTCAGATACTTGGGGGCGTCGCTTGCGGACGAATCGAGGATGCGGCCGCCGAACCCGATGATCTGGCCGCGCGGATTGCGGATCGGCAGGATCAGCCGCCCGCGGAAGCGGTCGTAGGGCTCGCGCTCCTCGACCGCGATCCTCAAGCCGGCTTCCTGAAGCATCGTCTCCGTGAATTGCGCGAGCGCCGCCTTCAACGCCTGCCGCCCCTCGGGCGCGTAGCCGAAGCCGAACCGCTCGACCACCAGCGGCGCGAACCCGCGGCCGTCGAGATAGCGCCGCGCGCCTGCGCCCTCGTCGCTGCGCAGCCGCTCGACGAACCATGCCTGGGCCGCCGCCATGACGTCATCGAGGCCCTGGCGCTGCGCCTCCTTCTCGGCCGCGCGCGGATCGGGCGCGGGCAGCTCCATCCCCGCTTCGCCCGCCAGCTCCTTGACCGCGTCCATGAACCCCAGCCCGCGCTGGTCGGTCATCCAGCGGATCACGTCGCCGTGCGCGCCGCACCCGAAGCAGTGGTAGAAGCCCTTGTCGTCGTTGACCGTGAAGCTCGGGGTCTTCTCGTTGTGGAACGGGCAGCACGCCTTGAACTCGCGCCCCGCCTTTTGCAGCCGCGTGGTGCGCG
>JAIVIY010000024.1 GCA_020200285.1 Novosphingobium sp.
ATCGTCGCGGGCGATTCGGTCGCCGCGGTGGCGGTCGACGAGGGCGCCAAGCACCGCCCCGAGCGGATCGCCTGCAAGGCCGAGCGCGCCGGCAATGGGTTCCGCCTGTCGGGCGCGAAGGACTTCGTGGTCCACGGCGCTTCGGCCGACGTGCTGATCGTCGCGGCGCGGACCTCGGGAGCGGACGACGACGCGGACGGGGTGACGCTGTTCGCGGTGTCGAAGGACGCCGGCGGCCTAAGCCACGACAGCGTCCGGCTGGTCGACGGCTCGATGGCCAGCCACCTCAAGCTCGACCGCGTCGAGCTCGACGGCGACGCGGTGATCGGCGAGGTCGACGGCGGCCGCAGCGTGCTCAACCAGGTGCTCAACGCCGGCCGCGTCGGCGCTGCGGCCGAACAGACCGGCGTCGCCTCAGGCGCGATGGACATGACCGTCGATTACCTCAAGCAGCGCAAGCAGTTCGGCAAATTGATCGGCGAGTTCCAGGCGCTCCAGCACCGCGCCGCGCACCTTTATTCCGAGGTCGAGATCGCCCGCGCCGCGGTGATCAAGGCGCAGCAGCTCTTGGACGGCGGCAGCGAGCGCGCCGACCTGATGGTCTCGGTCGCCAAGGCCAAGGCCGGGCGGGCGTGCGGGCTGGCGGTCAAGGAAGGCGTCCAGATGCACGGCGGCATCGGCATGACCGACGAGTACGACATCGGCCTCTACATGAAGCGCGACCGCGCGCTCGCCGAGTTCATGGGCGATGCTTATTACCATGCGAACCGCGTGGCGGAGATGGCGGGCTACTGAGGAGCATTCGATGGACTTTGCGAAACTCTTCAGCCTCGACGGCCGCATCGCGCTGATCACCGGGGGCAGCCGCGGGATCGGCGAGATGCTGCTCGAAGGCTACCTCGCCGCGGGCTGCGAGCGGGTCTACATCACCGCGCGCAAGGCGCAGCAGCTCGAGGAGACGGCGGAGAAATACGGCGACAAAGTCGTCGGGCTGCCCGGCGACATCAGCCGGATGGAGGGCGTCGACCAGCTCGCCGCCGAGATCGGCCGGCGCGAGAGCCGGCTCGACATCCTCGTCAACAACGCCGGCGCGGCGTGGGGGGAGCCGTTCGAGGAGTTCAGCGAGAAGGGCTGGGACAAGGTCATGGACCTCAACGTCAAGTCGCTGTTCTTCCTTACCCAGAAGCTGCACCCGCTGCTCAAGGCCGCGGGCCGCGCCGATCGCCCGGCCAAGGTCATCAACATCGCCTCGATCGACGGCCTCCGCCCCAACCCGTGGGAGACCTACCCCTACCAGGCGTCGAAAGCCGCGGTGATCCACCTCACCCGCCGGATGGCGGCGCGGCTGATCCAGGACCACATTGTCGTCACCTGCATCGCCCCCGGCGCCTACCCGAGCGAGATGAACAAGGCCGCCGCGCGCAATCCCGAAGCTTCGGCCAAGGGCATCCCCTCGCGCCGCGTCGGCGTCGCCGAGGACATCGCCGGCGGCGCGATCTACCTCGCCAGCCGCGCCGGTGATTACGTGGTGGGCACGACGATCCCGATCGACGGCGGGATCGTCAACGCCTGGATTCCCGAGAACGCGCAAGACCCCTCGGGGCTCTGACGATGGCGCGCGCGGTCGGCACGCTGCTCGACGGCATCCACTTCGGCGAAGCGCCGCGCTGGCGGGGCGACCGCCTGTGGTTCTCCGATTTCTACGCGCATGCCGTCTGCTCGGTCTCGCTCGCCGGCGACTTGCGCACCGAGATCGAAGTCGAGGGACGCCCCTCCGGGCTCGGGTGGATGCCCGACGGCTCGCTCCTAGTCGTGCGGATGGAGCCGCGCGAGCTCTGGCGGCGCTGGCCCGACGGCCGGTTCGAGCGTCATGCCGACCTGAGCGCAATCGCCACGCTCTACTCGAACGACATGGTCGTCGATCGCCAAGGCCGCGCCTGGGTCGGCGACTTCGGTTTCGACCTCCACGCCGAGCTGCTCGCGCGCGGGCCCGAAAGCGTGATCGCCGAACACCCGACGACCCGCCTCGCGCTGGTTCAGCCCGACGGCAACGTCAGCGATGCGGCGCCGGGCGAGCGGCTGAGCTTCCCCAACGGGACCGTGATCACGCCCGACGGCGGCACGCTGATCATCGGCGAGACGCTGGCGGGAAGGCTGACCGCGTTCGCGATCCAGCGCGATGGGACGCTGGCAAACCGCCGCGAATGGGCGCCGACCTGGCCGCGCGTGCCCGACGGCATCTGCCTCGACGCCGAGGGCGCGGTGTGGATCGCCAACCCGCTGGCGCCCGAATGCGCGCGGATCGCCGAGGGCGGCGAGGTGCTCGAGGTCGTCGAGACCGGCGAGCTCAACTGCTTCGCCTGCATGCTCGGCGGGCCCGAGGGCCGGCACCTGTTCATGATGGTCGCGCGGGACTCGGACCCGGCGGTCGCCCGCTCGGGGCGCAACGGGCGAATCCTCATCGCCGCCGTCGACGCGCCGCACGCCGGTTGGCCCTAGTCGCGCTTCATCAATTCCCTGACGAACCCGATCAGCCCGGTCTGCCGCGCGCGTTTCATCCGCCCGGCGGCGAGGATCGTTCTGATTTTGCCGAAGCAGGCGTCGATGTCATCGTTGATCACGACGTAGTCGTAGCCGTCCCAGTGGCTGATTTCGGACTGGGCGCGCGCCATGCGGCTCTCGATGACCTCGGCGGTGTCGGTGCCGCGGCCGACCAGGCGGCGGCGCAGCTCGGCGAGGCTGGGCGGGAGGATGAACACGCGGACCACGTCCTGCTGGTCCTTCTGGTAGAGCTGCTGGGTGCCCTGCCAGTCGATGTCGAACAGGTAATCCTGCCCGGCCTTGAGCCCCGAACGGATGTGCGCCTTGGGGGTGCCGTAGCAATGCCCGAACACCGTCGCCCACTCGTAGAACTCGTCGGCCTCGACCATCCGGTCGAACTCGACGCGGTCGACGAAGTGGTAGTGGACCCCGTCGCCCTCGCCCTCGCGCATCGGCCTCGTGGTGACCGAAACCGACAAGCGGATGTCGCCGTCCTCGTCGAGCAGGCGTCGCGCGATGCTGGTCTTGCCCGCGCCCGACGGCGACGAGAGGATCAGCATCAGCCCGCGCCGGTGCAGGGTGTCGCCATCGGCCATGCGCGCTGATGGCGCAGAGCGGGGCGCGGGGTCAACCCGGCGCCTTGCGGATCACTTCTCCTCGGCGTTCTCGAGCCGTTCGCGGATCGCCCTCTCGCCCTCGGCCTTGGCGGCGCGCGGCCCGTGCCGGCGGTCGTAAAGCGTCTTCGCCAGCAGCCCGCCGCCGACCAGGATCGCGCCCGGCACCGAGCGCGTCGCCATCCGCGCCAGCGCGGTCGCGACGATCGTCTGCGCCATCGAGCGGCCCTTGACGATGTCCTTGGCCTTCTTGGCGTCGTACGTCGTGCGCAGCAGCGTGCGCTCGACCGCGTGGCGCATGAACTGCCCGCCGCTGCGCAGCAGGATGTCGGTCAGCACCAGATTGGTCATCGGATTGGGGCTGGCCGGGGGGATTTTGTCGACCGTCTTGTCGCCCACCGCCTCGGCGGCCTCGCCGACGCCCTCCGCGGCTTTGACCCCGAGCGACTTGTCCGATCTCCTGCGCGCCATCCGATGCTCCCGCCGGCGGTCGCGCCGGACCTATTTCTTGCGGCCGAAATCGACCGAGACGACGTTCGAGCCGTCTTCGGTCCCAACGTCCGCCTCGCCGCCGCGTTCCGGCGAGTCGTTTTGCGCGTCCTCGTGCGGCTCGGGCGCGGTGCCCGCCCCCAGCGCCTGGAACTGCAGCCCGAAGTCGACTGCGGGATCGACGAAGGCGGTGATCGCCGCGTAGGGAATCTCGAGCTTGGCCGGGATCTGGTTGAACGATAGCCCCACCTTGAAGCCGTCCTCGTCGACCTTGAGGTCCCAGAACTTGTTCTGGAGCACGATCGTCATCTCGTCGGAAAACTTGTCGTTGTCGCGCAAGTGCGAGGGGATCGAGACGCCCGGAGCCCTGGTCTTGAAGGTGATGTAGAAGTGGTGCGCGCCGGGCAGCGTCCCGCCGGTCCGCTCGATCTGGCCGAGCACCCGCCCGACCACCGCGCGCAGCGCTTCCTGGACGATCTCGTCATAGGGGATCAGGCTGTCGGGCGGCGTCTCGCTCATCGCGCTCACGACCCTGACGAGCGGTGCGCGGGCGGTCAAGGGGCTTGAGGCGGGTCTCCGCCCGGCCTAGGGCGCAGCCCATGCGCACCGGCCGGATCGCCCGCAAAACGCAAGAAACCGACATCCTCGTCGAGCTCGATCTCGACGGGACCGGACAGTACGAGGTGGCCACCGGGATCGGCTTCCTCGATCATATGATCGAGCAGTTCAGCCGCCACGCGGCGATCGACCTGGTCTGCAAGGTCCAGGGCGATCTTCACGTCGATCAGCACCACACATGCGAGGACTCGGCCATCGCCATCGGCCAGGCGCTCGCCCAGGCGCTCGGCGACAAGCGCGGGATCACGCGCTACGGTCACGCCTATTCGCCGATGGACGAGACCCTCGCCCGGGTCGCGCTGGACATCTCGGGGCGGCCCTGGCTGGTATGGAAAGCCGGCTTCACCCAAGCCCGCCTCGGAGAGATGGATACCGAGCTGATCGAGCACTGGTTCCACTCGGTCGCCCAGGCCGCGGGGATCACGCTCCATGTCGAGCTGCTCTACGGGCAGAACAACCACCACATCTGCGAGAGCATCTACAAGGGCTTCGCCCGGGCGATGCGCCAAGCGGTGAGCATCGACACGCGCAAGGCCGACGCGGTGCCCTCGACCAAGGGCCAGCTCGGTGGCTGAGACGATCGCGCTGGTCGATTACGGCGCGGGCAACCTCCACTCGGTCGAGAATGCCTTGCGCGCCGCCGGCGCCGAGAACGTGACCGTCACTTCCGACCCCAACGTGGTCCGCGCCGCCGACCGCATCGTTCTGCCCGGAGTGGGCGCGTTCGCCGCCTGCGCCAGGGCGTTGCGCTCGGTCCGGGGGCTGGTCGCGGCGATGACCGAGCGGGTCCACGTCGGCGGCGCGCCGTTCCTCGGCATCTGCGTCGGGATGCAGCTGCTGGCCACGCGCGGGGTCGAGCATGGCGTCAGTCAGGGCCTCGGCTGGATCGCGGGCGAGGTGCTGCCGATCAAGCGCACCGATCCGGCGATCAAGGTCCCCCACATGGGCTGGAACGACGTGGGGCCCACGCCGCACGCCGACGGGGCCGAGCTGGTCGAGCCGGGCGAGGCCTATTTCCTCCACTCGTACCACCTCGTGCCGGAGGAAGGTCGCGACATCGCCGCGCTGACCGACCACGGCGGCGGCCTCGTCGCCGCGGTCGCGCGCGACAACCTGGTCGGGGTGCAGTTCCACCCGGAGAAGAGCCAGGCCTACGGGCTGGCGTTCCTTGAGCGGTTCCTGGAGTGGAAGCCGTGATCGTCTTCCCCGCGATCGACCTCAAGGGCGGGCAGGTGGTGCGCCTCGCCGAAGGCGACATGGCGCGCGCGACCGTTTACGGCGACGACCCCGCGGCGCAGGCGCTGGCCTTCGCCGAGGCCGGATCGCAGTATCTCCACGTGGTCGACCTCGACGGCTCGTTCGCCGGCCGGGCCGAGAACCGCGCGGCGGTCGAGGCGATACTCGAATGCTTCCCCGGCCACGTTCAGCTCGGCGGCGGGATCCGCACCCGCGAGGCGGTGGCCGGCTGGTTCGACCTCGGCGTCGCCCGCGTGGTGATGGGCACCGCCGCGCTCAAGCACCCGGAGTTCGTCAAGGACATGGCGCGCGAATATCCCGGCGGGATCGTCGTCGCGGTCGACGCGCGCGACGGGCTGGTCGCGACCGAGGGCTGGGCCGAAGTCAGCGACGTGCCGGTCGCCGAGATGGCGCGGCGCTTCGAGGACGCCGGCGTCGCCGCGCTGCTGTTCACCGACATCGGCCGCGACGGGCTGCTCAAGGGGTGCAACATCGAGGCGACGGTCGACCTCGCGCGCAGCACCGACCTGCCGGTGATCGCCAGCGGCGGGGTCAAGGGCCTCGACGACATTCGCATGCTCACGCTGCACGCCCCGGACGGAATCGAGGGCGCGATCGTCGGCCGGGCGCTCTACGACGGTCGGCTAGATTTGGCGGCGGCCATTGCGATGGCCGAAAGAGCCTGACGTGGTGCGTGTGCTTCGACAGGCTCAGCACGAGCGGATGTTGTATGGTGGATTCCAAAGCCCGCTCAGCCTGAGCTTGTCGAAGGCCGCGCGCCAACCGCAGCCCCGCGTGACATGACCGTCCGCATCCGCGTGATCCCCTGCCTCGACGTTGCCGAGGGCCGCGTGGTCAAGGGGGTCAACTTCGTCGACCTCAAGGACGCCGGCGACCCGGTCGAGCAGGCGCGCGCTTATGACGAAGCCGGCGCCGACGAGCTGTGCTTCCTCGACATCGCCGCCAGCCACGAGAACCGCGGCACGCTGCTCGACGTGGTCCGGCGCACGGCCGAGGTATGCTTCATGCCGCTGACCGTCGGCGGTGGGGTGCGCTCGATGGAGGACGCGCGCGCCCTGTTGCTCGCCGGCGCCGACAAGATCGCGGTCAACTCGGCGGCCGTCGCCCGGCCCGAGCTGGTCGCCGAGCTCGCCGACAAGTTCGGCAGCCAGTGCGTGGTCGCCTCGGTCGATGCGCGCAGGACGGGGGAAGGCTGGGAAATCTTCACCCACGGCGGCCGCCGCGCGACCGGGGTCGACGCGGTCGCGCACGCGGTCCGGTTAGCCGAGCTCGGCGCGGGCGAGCTTCTCGTCACCTCGATGGACGGCGACGGGACCCAGGCCGGCTACGACCTCGAACTGACCCGCACCATCGCCGACGCGGTCAGTGTGCCGGTGATCGCCAGCGGCGGCGTCGGCACGCTCGATCATCTCGTCGCCGGCGTGGTCGAAGGCCACGCCAGCGCGGTGCTGGCCGCCTCGATCTTCCACTTCGGCACGCACTCAATCGCCGAGGCGCACGCCGCGCTACGCGCCGCCGGTCTGCCGGCGCGCGGATAATCTCCGGAGCGAGGGGTGTCCCGCTGCGGGGCAAGCCGCTCGTGCCTGTGGCGCTCGGCGCAAGTCAGGAGCATTAGCAAACCGCGATAAAACAGGGGCTTCGACGCGATGATCGTCCGCACGGCGGCACTGGCACTGGCGGCGGCATTGATCGCCTCGCCGGCCGCCGCTGCGGGCGGGATCGACATCCCCGAGCCCAGCGACCCCTGGCTGTTCGCGCTCGGAGTGATCGGTCTGCTGGTTGGCCGCCACGCCGCGCGCCGCAGGCCGCCCGAATGAGATAACACCCGCCCGCCGTTTGAGTCTCCTTTTCGGCAGGGTGGACTTGGGAGGGGCGCCTTCGCAGCGGGAGGCGCCCCTCTTGTTTGTGGGCTCCGCGTTTGACGCCGCTGCGGACGCGGCTATGCAACCCGACATGGCCGACCTCGCCTTCATCGAGCGCCTCGAGGCGACCTTGCGCGAGCGCCGCGCCGCCGACCCCGCGCACAGCTATGTCGCCAAGCTGCACGCCGGGGGCGCGTCCAAGATCGCGCAAAAGCTCGGTGAGGAGGCGGTCGAGACCGTCATCGCCGCGCTCGACGGCGACGCCCAGGCGCTGATCGGCGAAGCCGCGGACCTCGTGTTCCACCTGCTCGTCCTGCTCGACGCCAGGGGCTTGCGCTTCGCCGATGCCGTAGCCG
>JAIVIY010000025.1 GCA_020200285.1 Novosphingobium sp.
GTTCGGCCGGTTGGCCCACCCGGCGGTCGCAACGACATAGCTTGCGATTGCGAGGTTCATCGCAATCGCGGTTCGTGCCGAGAGCGTGGTCCGATGATCGCGCCACAGCAGCCAGCACCACAGCGCGAGAAGCGCGAGCGTGCCACCCCGCGCCATGAGATCGAGTTCGTGCCAGTTCACTCGGCCGCTTCTCCCAGGCCTTCTTTTTCCACCTCCAGCCTCGCCCACATTTCGGCATAGAGCCCGTCGCGGCGCAGCAGTTCGAAGTGCGTTCCAGCCTCGGCCAGCCGTCCGTGCTCGAGGACCAGGATGCGGTCCGAATCCGCCACGGTCGACAGCCGGTGGGCGATGCTCGCGCGGGGCGGTGCTGCGCGTGCCTGTTCACCGCCATAGGCAACAGGAAAGCGGCATTCAGACCCAGCGATAAAGCGAGAACAACCCGCCAGGCCCGCGCGGGGGGAGATCACTGCAACCCTTGGAAAAGGGTCTGGAGCAAAGCACGCAAGATCTGACCCACTTCCCGTTTGCCCTGAGCTTGTCGAAGGGCCGTCCTTTTCTTGAGACTTGGCGCCCAGCGTTAAGAAAAGTGCGGTGCTTCGACAACCCCGGATCAAGTCCGGGGACAAACGGAGAATGGCGTGCCGATTCGCATCTCGCCCAACTGGCCCTAGCGAGCAACCGATGCGCCGCTTGCCGCCGACGCCACCTGCGCCGGCACCAGCGGCTTGGCGCCGTCGCCGAGGATGATGAACGCGCCCCAGTAAAACGGGTGCGACGTCTGCGGGTCGTCCATCAGCTTGGCTTGCGCCTGCTCGAGCGCGGCCGCCAGCGGAACCCCGGGCCCAGCATCGAGCAAGCCGCCGATCAGCCGCTTGGTTGCATCGAAATCGTCCGGCACCGGCCAGTGGCTGGCGACCACCGAGCGCGTTCCCGCGCCGACGAAGGCGCGGACCAGCCCGTCGAGCGCGTAGTTGCCGCCCGTCGTCACGCCGGCCTCGCGCGAGGCGCCGACCGTCGCCATGCCGGCGGTGTCGCAAGCCGAAAGGATCACCAGGTCGGCGTCCAACTTGAGGTCGAAGATCTCGCGGAAGCTCAGCAGCCCGTCCGAGCCGCTGTCGCCGAACGAGGTGACCAGCGCCGGCCGCGCCGGGCAACCGGGGCGCGGCGCGGAGACCAGCCCATGGGTGGCGAAATGGAGCACGCGGTACTCGTCGAGCGACTGGTCGGCGAGCAGTTCGCTGTCGCTGAACTCGCCGCCGGTGCGGACGTCGCTGCCGCCGCGACCGAGCTTGCCCTGGGCGAAGAACAGTTCGTCGGGCGAAATCGGGTTCTGCCAGATTTCGAGCGGCCAGTCGCATTCGCTCGTCACCGCGCCGACCGGGCGGGACCGCGGCACCGCGTTCTGGCCGAGCCCGAGGTAGTTCTTGGGCGCCTGCGACGGCTTGAGGGCGCGGATGTCGAGGAACCCGCGCGGGCTGACCGCGATCGAGACCTCGCGCCCGCGGCCGAGCCAGTCGACCCCGGTGAAGTCGAACGGATCGGCGTCGGCGCGCTGCTGGCGCTGCTGATACGCGGTCACCCCGCGGTCGGCGGTGACCAGGAGGTAGGGCGGCAATTGCAGCATCGGCCCGTCGGGCTCGAACACCAGGTGCTTCAATCCCTGCATCTCGCCGTCGATCGCCCCGAACAGCTTGAGGTAGAGCTGCCGCGCGCGGACCACGTCGAACGGATAGTTGACCTGCTTGTCGTTCTCGACCCTGACCACGCTGTCGCGCAGCACCTGGACGTCCTGCTCGAGCTCGCGCAGCGTCCCCGGAACCGGGATCACCCGCGACCCCGCGGACGTGGTGTAGAGCCCGTAGAGCTCGCCGCCGACGACCATCAGCTTGTAGTAGCCCTCGCCCGAGCGCAGCGCGGCCTGGAGCTCGCCGAGCGCCAGCGATTGCGGCGAAAGCACGTTGTAGCGCGGGAATGCGGACAGCTTGGAGGTCAGCGCCGCCTGATCCTGCTTGAGCGAGGCCAGCGTGTTGCGGCTGATCCGCAGGTTCTCGATGTCCTGCGCGGTCGGATTGTCGATCGCCGCCATCCGCTCGACGTCGGCCTCGAGCCTCGCGACGTCGCGCGAGCGGACCACCGCCAGGCGGAACAACGATGCCGCCTCGTCGTTGCCTTCGGACAGCTCGCGGGCGAGGATCGCCTGGGTCTGCGCGACCCCGGGCCGCTGCAGC
Source organism: Novosphingobium sp. (assembly GCA_020200285.1). GTDB lineage: Bacteria > Pseudomonadota > Alphaproteobacteria > Sphingomonadales > Sphingomonadaceae > Novosphingobium. The sequence continues at coordinate 2,229 of JAIVIY010000025.1, forward strand.
ACTTGCGACGCGGCGAACATCGCCGCCGCCGCATCGCCGCCGCCGTCGGCCGCGAGCAACGCGAAGTACGGGCCCATCAAGGTGCGCAGCGTCGCTCCGGCATCGGGCACCGACGGCGCGGCCGCGACCACTTCGGCGTAGAGCGTCCGCGCCGCCGCGGCGTCGCCCCCTCGGCCGAGGAACGCCGCCTTGCGCGCTTGCGCCGAAAGCAGCGCGGGCGAGTTGGGATAGGCCGCGCCGATCGCCGCGACCGCCCTGTCGAACGCGGCGACGGCCTCGTCGCGGCGCCCTTGCGCTTCGGCGATCAGCGCGAGCTCGATCTGGATTTCCGAGCGCAGGAACCCGGTCGAGACGACCCGGCCGTCGCGCACCGAGTCGATCACCCGGGCCGCATCCGCGAGCAGCGCGGTGGCGTCGCCGAGCCGGCCGAGCTGGCGGTTGGCGACCCCGCTCAGCATCTGCGCCTGGGCGTCGAGGATTTGCGCCCGCTCGGCCGCGCTGAGCCCCGGATCGAGCCCGCCCAGCCGCTGCAGCGCGACGTTCTCGCGGTTGATCTGATCGGCAATCGGGGCGTTGATCAGGCCCTGGCGCAGCGCCTCTTCCTCCATGCTCTCGCTGACCGTGGCGACCGGTTCGGCGAGGACTTCGAGCGCTCTCGCCGATTGCCGCTGGTTGAGCAGGTTGATCGCCCGATAGTTGCGCAGCAGCCGCTGCGTGACGCCGTCGCCGCGGGCGATCTGACGGTTGGAGTCGGCGAACAATTCGTCCGCGCCGCGGAAATTTCCGAGATTCGACTGTTGCAGCCCCTGATTGGCGAGCGCCTCGGCCAGCCGCGCGGGGTTGTCGCGATCCTTGGTCGCGATGGTCTCGAAGAACTCGCCCGATTCGGCGAAGCGGCCGGCGTTGTTGCGGATGTAGGCCTCGTCGCGCGCGTCGCTGGCCTCGAGCAGCCCCGCCTGGACCCGGGCGAACGCCGCGGGATCGCTGACCTCGGTGCTGGCGACGCGGACCTCGCCCGGCTGGGGCCGGCCGTTGACCACCGAAGCGAGCGCCAGGCGCAGCGCCGGGTCATAGCCGGCCAGTCCTTCGACGAAGTACGACACCCCGCCGCGCTGCAGCGCGTAGCGCCGGTAGTCGACGTTCGAGCGGGCGTCGCGGCAGGTCACCGTCGCGACCGTCCCGACCCCGTCGAGCTCGGTCCGCCCGAGCTCGCCGCAGGCGAGGTCGATTCCCGACATCCCGCTCGGCTCGGCGGCGGGCGCGATTGCCCGGCGCACCGCGATCAGGCTGCCGATCGCCCCCGCCGCGTCGCGGCAGCTCAGGCGATAGGCGCGGTCGAACATCCCCTTGAGCCGCGGGTCGAGCGGCGAGTTCTGCGCGCTGCAGGCCACACCCGAGGTGCCGATGCGGAAGCTGCTGCGGACCTCGAGCGGCGCGTCGGACTGGGCCTGGACCGGGCAGGCGAGGGCGAGCGCCAGCGCGCCGAGCGCGGTTCCGGCGAAAGTCCTGGCGATCACTGTTCGTCTCCCTGCCCAGTGGATTGGGCGCCGGTGGTTTGGGGCGCGGTGGTTTCGTCGACCGGCGAACCGAACAACGCCGGGTTGCCGGCGCCCGACACCGGCTCGACCACGTTGACGTCGGCGTTGAGCGGGCGGGTGTTGATCAGCGGCGTCGGCGGGGCGATCGGCGACGATGCCTCGTCGTTGTCGCTCTCGTCGTCCTCGTCCTCGCTCGAGCCGTCCTCGCCCTCGTCGGTGTCGTCGGCGGCCGGCGCGGTCGGCGAATCGTCGAGCGTGGCGCCGGTGATGATGGTGATCTCGCTCGACAGTGCCGCCACCGGATCCATCGCGGGCAGCGACGACCCGCAGCCGCCGATTACCAGGCAGGTGTTGAACTGCGAAAGCTCGGTGAACATGATTGGGTTCTCGCCGGTCGTCCCGAAGTTGATCCCCGAGAAGAACGCATTGCCGGTGATTGTCCCGGTCGCAGTCTGCTGCCGGCCGAAGCCGATCACATTGAGCGGCCCGCTCGTGGTCGAGGTCATGCTCCCCGGCCCGGTCGCGGTGGCCGCGCCGAGCACGTCGAACGCGAAGTTCGCGGTGCGGCCGCCGAAGCTGGTGGCGTCGTTCTCGAACCCGTTGCTGAGGTTCGGCCCGATCGCGAAGTTCGGGAACACCGAGACCGTGACCGTGTAGTTGCCCGGCATCAGGTCGCGCTGGAGGAAGGTGTCGAAGAATGCTCCCGTCGTTGGGTCCGCGGGCACATTGCCGCTGCCACCGTCGTCGTTCTGTCCGATCAGCACACCCGCCGCGTCGAACAGGGCGAGGATTGGATCGAACCCGCCCGCCGGGATCACTTGCCCGGCCTGGTTGGTGCCGCCCGCGTACGAATAGGTCCGCAACGTAACCCTCGAGTTCGCGTCGACCCGGAACTGGAACATGAGCACGTCGTTGGGGGTGACCAGCATGCCGGTGAACGAGAACCCGGTGGTGGCGGTCGCCCCGCCCGTTCCGCTACTCGTCCCGCCGGTCGCCGGCGTGATGCGGCCGATGATCAGCCCGCCGCCGCCCACCGTCACCCCTGCGAAATCGCGCACTGTGCCGCTGTTCTGGAGCAGGATGTTGGCGTTCGATTTCAGCCTGACCCCGTCGGCGCGGATGTAGCCGTCGAGGTTCGGCGTGCTGCTTGCCGGGGTCTTGAACCGTTCGACCAGACCCGAGGCGTCAGGATCTTCCATCACCTGCATGAGCAAGTCGAGCGTCCCCGCGACCAGGTTGTCCGAGCTCACCGTGAGCGTGCCCGCGAGCGCGCCGCCGGATCCGGTGATCGCCAGGCTGGCGTCGGGCAATACGATCTCGAGCTTCTGGTTGGCATTCAGGGTCAAGGTGTCCATCGCACCGGCCTGCTGGAGAAGCAGATCGCCGGTCACCCGCGCCCTTCCGGTGGTGGTGATCGTGGTCGCGGTGAACCCGCCGCCGGCGGAGCCGTTGAGCGTGAGATCGCGGATCTCGAGGTCCGGACTGGTGCTGCTCACCCCCTGCGGATCGACCTGGATCGTCAGGTTGCTCGAGCGGATGCGGGCGAAGTCGGCCTGGGTGAGCGAGTACCCGCCGCCCGCGGTGGTTCCGCCGAGCGTCGCGGTCTGGCCCGAGGCCAAGGCACGCAGGGTCAGGCTGGTCGTGGTCCCGGCCGCGCCGATCCCGGCGCTGCTCGAAGTCCCGAACTGAAGCCGCTGCGAGGCGAGGCTGATAGTCGGCGCGACCCACGCGCCGTCGACTTGCGCGATTGCGGCCCGCCCGAGCGTCAGTCGCTGAGCTAGCGTCATCGCGCCGGCAGTGAAGTTGCCGGTCGTGGCGGCGACGAGGTTGCCGCTGGTAACCGCGCCGCCGATCGTGATCGAACCGGTGGTCGGGACGGGGGTCGCCGCGAAGATCGGAGCGGGGTTGAAGCTCGGGCCGAGCGTCCCGCCGAGCGACGCCATCGAGGCGTTGGCGATGTAAGCGAAGTTGCTCGCGGCGGTGCCCGTGGTCAGGCTGCCGAGGTTGACCGCGCCGGCCGCAAGCACGCCGATACTGGTGCCCGTGCCGATGTTGCCGGCGCTCACCGACGAATTGCGCGACAGCAGCCCGACGTCGCGCGTGGCGACGACGTTGCCGACGCCGACCGCGCCGTTGGCGGCTATGCCAACGCTGAACTGGGTGTTCGGATTGTGACCGGCGGTCACGTTGCCGACGCTGGCCGTGGCTCCCGCGAACAGCCGGGTCGATTGACCCGAAGCGACCGCGCCGGTTTGCAGCGCGCCGCCCGCGTCCATCTCGACGCTGCCGTCGCTGACGTTGACCGCGGCGGTGGTCAGGTTCTGTCCGGCGGTGAGGTCGATGCTGCCGGCCGACGTGATCGCTCCGGTGGTCAGCGCGCCGGCGGCGTTGAGGGTAACGCCGTTGGTTTGGCCGGCCGCGGCGAGCTGGGCGCTGGTCGCGGTCGAGGTGACGGCGCCGAGCGTGATCGACTGCGTCGAAGCGATGCTGATGGTGAACGAGCTGAGATCGCCCAGCGTCACCGCCGCGCCCGCGCTCAGCCCGAACCCTTGCGGCGCGGTGATCGCCTGCGCGGCGAACGCGCCGGTGGTCGCCGCCTGGAACCGTCCGGTCGAAACCGCGCCGTTGAGCGTGATAGGCCCGCCGATGGCGACCGGGGCCGCAGCGAGGACGGGGGCAGGATCGAACGCCTGGGTCAGTTCGCCGCCCAGCGGCTCCATCGAGAAGTTGGCGAGATAGATCTGACCGCCGTTCGGCGAGCCGGTCGTCGTGATCGCGCCGGTGGTCAGGCCGGTGCCGGCGAGCGCGAGGAAGCCGAGGCCGGCCGGGCCGCTGGTCACGTTACCGACCACAATCGTTCCGGGCGAGCCGACCCCGACGTTGGCGCGCGCGGCGAGGTCGCCGGCGCTGATCGAGGTCAACGAGCGCAGGACCACGTTGTAATCGGCGTTCGGGTTGGTGCTGGGATTGACGATCCCGGCGCTGGCCCCGGAAACCGTCACCGCACCGCCCGCCGAGACTTGCGCGTTGTCGCCCGCGGTCAGCTGCCCGGTCGTCGCGGTACCGCCCGCGACGAGCTCGATGTTCTCGCGCGCGACGACCGCGCCCGTGGCGATCGCCTGACCCGCGGAGAAGAAGACGCTGCCCGCGTCGACGTTGCCCGTCGTGATCGAGCCGAGCGCGTCGATGTCGAGTTCGCCGCCGAAAGTGAGGTCGCCCGTCTCGACCGACCCGTCGGCATCGAAGAACCCGTCGCCGCCGACGTTGAAGTTGGCGTAGGCGAGGAAGTCGAGGCCCGAGCTGATCGACAGGGCGTTCGCGACGTTGATCGTCCCCAGCACCGCCGGGCGCGTCGCGGGCAACACGAAGTTGCCCGCGGCCAGCGTCAGCGTCGAGGCATTGAGCGTCGAAGCGCCGAGCGAGACGCGCATCTCGCCCGGAGTGGACAGCGACAGGTCGCCGGCGATGTTGACCGTGCCGTCGGTCACGCTGAGATCGAAGGGTTCGGCGGTGATCGTGACGGTCTGCAAGGTGGGCACGCCGCTCACGGTGAACAGGCCGGTGGCCGGATCGACCGACGAGAGGAGCGTCAACGTCACGTTGGGCGCGAGCGCGCCCGAGGAGGACAGCGAGAGGCTGTCGATGTTGACATCGGCCTGGCGGACGACCAGCTCGCCTTCCGATCCCTGCGCCGCCGAGAAGAACGAATCGCCCGCGGTCGCGCCTGTTCCGCCGATTCCGGCCGAATTGATCGTAACGTTGCCCGCGGTGAGCGAGCCGCGCTCGGTGCGCTGGAAGCGCTGGGTGGCGATCACGAAGCCGTCACCGGCGTAGCCGTCGCCGCCGTCCCCCCGGACCGAACCGAG